>JAQBNU010000099.1 GCA_028288365.1 Chitinophagaceae bacterium
GCACAGGTGCTTACTGGACTGATGCCTGGACATTGGTTGGTTCTTGTACTTCTGGCGCTCGTGCAGCGGATGGCGCAACCATCAATGATCAACTGATCAGCAATGCTCCCAATCCTTTTATTTCTTCTACAGAGATAGAAGTGAATGTAGAACAGGCAGGAGAGGTATCGGTAATGATATACGATAAAGCAGGACAATTAGTAGGTACTGTTGTTCAAGGTTACTTAAACGCAGGCAAGCATGACTTCATCTTTGATGCGACAAACCTGAAAGCAGATCTATACCTTGTAAAATACAGTTCTGCCAGCGGAGTAGCGACACAAAAAATGATCAAAGTTCAATAGTTTTCCCTTACACATTTTTTCATATTTTGGTTAAAGCAAAAAACGGCAGGAAAGAAGTTCCTGCCGTTTTTTATTTAGTCGAATGTTTACTGATAGCAACAAGTGGTTGTGTAATAGTATTTTTAGTTTTTTCATTAACAAGAATGGATGGATCACTTGTCCTTTTTGTTAAAACGAATGTATAGATTTTATAAAAGACAAACCTTTTGTAAAATGATGGCGTATACTCATTCAAGACCAGAATCATTGTTTATAGTTGTATATATATCCATAAAAGAATATATTGTTCTAATGGTCTCATATTGATTATATACTCATTGTTTAAGTGTTTTTTAATTTTATGAATAAATCCAATATCAAGTATTCCATCGATTTAAGTTTTGAAGAAATTAAACTTCCTCCATTTCAGGATATTTTAATACTAGGCAAAAATTCTCCTCAAGGGAAAATGGGTATATTCAAGTCTTTTGAATTGCTCGTCCCCAATGGCTTTGAGCTTGTCGAAGTATTCAATGAACGGGTGGAGGCCGTATTAATTAATAAAAAAATATTGGCTAAAATGCCGAAAGATAAGATCATGGAAATTTTAAAAATCAAAGTTTTTCCATTCATATCAGAAGGGGAGTTGATGAAAGTTGATTTTAGGGTTACAATTTATTGTTTAAACATTGAATATGAGCTTGGCTAAGATTACTCCTTTTATCAAATCTGATTATCAAACAATCGGTCCGTTTGAAAGTGTAAGTGCAGTAAAGACTAATTTAATTCGTGTTTCCGCTTTGGTCGTACAAGATGAAAGCCTCAATATATTAGGTGTTTTAACGCTTAATGATATCGTAGAACGTTCTTATAATTTAGTCATTGATTGTTTATCTCCTAAAGTAAAATTGAACACGCATGATACAATAGATAATGTATTAGTGATTATGAAGGAACAGCAGCAGGGAGTACTGCCTGTATACCGTGAACATGAATTCGAAGGGCTCGTTTTCAAAAATGATTTGATCGATTTTATTGAAATACAAAAAAATGAGTTAGAAAAAAAAATAGATGAAAGGACTCTCGAGATCAATAGTATCAATGAAAATCTGGAAACATCAAAAAAAGTTTTGAAAGCATTTTTTGACAGCACGCAATCTGTCATTTTTATTATTTCTCCTGAATACAAAATTATTTTTTTTAATAAAAAATCATATGACAACGGTTTATTGTTTCGTCAACGTGAAATAAAAATAGGAGACAATATCATGGATTATGTGAATGATATCGAAGATGAAGTATTTCATTCTTTTCGATCCGATTTTGATAAAGCATTGCAGGGAGAATGTGTCACTATGGAAAAAGAGATTAAGTATACAGGAGATAAATCAATTTGGTTTAATATAGATTATTTTCCAGTGTATGAAAATGAAATAATGATAGGAGTAGCAATTACCATTACCGATATCAACGATAGAAAAAAATATGAACTACAAATAGAACAACAAAATGAGTTGTTACGTGGAATAGCTTGGACACAATCTCATAAAACAAGACAACCTGTTGCTACTATATTAGGACTCGTGAACATTATTAATAAGTCAGAACTTTCGGAGAAAAATAGAGAAGTGATTGATTATTTAGAAATGCAAACGAAGGAATTGGATAAGGTTATTCGGGAAACAGTGCTCAAGGCAGTTTCTCTTGAACCGTAAGTTAGTTTACTTGTTGGTTATCCTTTCCAGATTAATAAACTGTACCGCATAATCATTTTTATCGTCTGCCGGGTGTGCCTCAATTGACTGAACTTTCCAGTTGTTATGGAGTGGTAAATCCAGCAATACATCTCCTTCAATCTTATCGGATAAGACTTTGGTTAAATAAATTTTGTCACAATATTTCAATGCTTCTTTGATGATAGCTGCTCCTCCGATGACAAATGCTTCTTCATAATGTTCTGCCTTTGCTTGCGCCACTGCTTCTTGTATGGAATGAACAACAACAGCTCCTTCTACGGCGTAAGATGTATTGTTGGTTACAATGATGTTCAACCGACCAGGCAAAAGTCTACCGATTGATTCGTATGTTTTTCTTCCCATGATGATCGGATGTCCCATGGTGATGGTTTTGAATCTTTTTAAATCGGCCGATAAACGCCAAGGCAATTCATCGCCTTTACCAATGACATGGTTCTCTGAAATAGCAACAATAACGGATAGTTTCATGTGGTTACATTTTATTACCTCTGATGAAATCAGATACTTTCATTCTCTTTTTACCTTCCGCCTGTATCTCGATCAATTCGAGTTGTCCATTTTTACAATAAACAAAAACCTGATTATTTTCCTGCGCTACTGAACCAATATTAAATTTGGTATTGTCAATTGCAGTTTGTGTCTTTTTGACCTGAATGATTTTATAGGTTTTGTCGTTCAACACTGTCCAGGCGCATGGATAGGGCGACAGGCCACGTACGAAATTGTAAATCTCTTCTTCCGTCTGGTTCCAATTGATCTGACAGGTTTCTTTAAATAGTTTTGGCGCAGACTTTAATACAACAGAATTGTTTTGCGGAATAGGAGTGAAATTACCTTTTTCAATCAGTCTGACTGTATCTAAAATCAACGTGGCACCGATATTTTTTAATCGGTTGTACAAGAGTTCAAACGTATCTTCTTCTTGTATGGGTTCTTTGATTTGTAGCATCACATCTCCCGTATCGATTTCATGTTGAAGAAAGAAGGTTGTTAATCCCGTTTCTTTTTCTCCATTGATGATGGCCCAGTTGATGGGTGCTGCGCCACGGTATTGTGGAAGCAGTGAACCGTGCAGGTTGAAGGTGCCGATCTCTGGCATGTTCCAAACACTTTCAGGCAACATGCGAAAGGCGACTACAATTTGTAAGTTGGCTTGGTACGATTTTAATTCTTCTAGGAAGAGGGGATCTTTTAATTTTTCCGGTTGTAATACCGGAATGTTTAATTCCAATGCCGCTTTTTTTACATCCGAATAATGAAGTGTCAAACCTCTTCCTGCGGGCTTGTCGGGTGCGGTGATGACGGCAACGACGTTGTATCCTTCTTTTACCAGCAACTGCAATCCGGGAACAGCAAAGTCCGGAGTGCCTAAATAGATGATGCGTAAATTTATTTTATTGATCATTAATTATTCAAAGTCGGTGTATAAGATGTATTTCTTTCGCATCACTTTGTAGGCGTACAATTCTTTTTGCCAGGAAGCGCGAATCGTTTCTTCTGAATCTCCTCTTTCAATCATGCCACGTACCTGTTGATTACCGATCAGTTTTTCAAAAAAGGGAATGAAGAAAGTAGATTTGTTTGGTTCTTTATGATACATATCAAGCAAATATTTCATGGTGAAACCATTGAGTTTTTCTGTTCTCAAATCGATGCCGTAACATTTTTTATTCATGAAAGGAGGTTCCTTGGACATGCCGGGAATACTGACCGGCGTAAAGGTAAAGTTTCCAAATACACTGTCAGGATAACCGACTACCTGGAAAGGAAAATAGGTTCCGCGTCCCATGCTCATCTTCGTTCCTTCAAACAAACACACCGATGGATATAATCTGATGGACTGATCATCCGGCATGTTCGGTGATGGTTTGATGGGTAAAGAATAAGAAGTAGTGTGCGTATAGTTAGCGACCGGAATGATTTTGATGTTGCAGGTTTTGTTTTTCCCTAACCATCCTTCACCATTGATCATTTGCGCCATTTCACCCAGCGTTAAACCATGTACAATAGGCAAGGGGAGCAATCCCACGAATGACCGGCATGTCGTGGTATCTAGGATCGGTCCGTCTACATAATGACCATTGGGATTGGGTCTGTCGAGAATGAGTACTGCTACATTGTTTTCCGCTGCTGCTTGCATGACATAAAACATGGTACAGTAGTAGGTGTAAAACCGAACGCCTACATCCTGCATGTCGAAAACAAGAATGTCGAGGCCTTTCAATTGATCTACAGTTGGTTTTTTGTTTTTACCATGTAAGGAAAAAATAGGCAACCCGGTGGCTGCATCGGTCTGGTCTTTTACATGTTCGCCTGCATCCGCGTCGCCACGAAACCCATGTTCAGGTGCGAAGATCTTTACGATGTCAATTCCAGACAACAACAAAGTATCCAACAGGTGTGTCTTATTCACCATGGAAGTGTTGTTCACGACCAAGCCTATCTTCTTGCCTTCCAGGAGGTGCAGGTAAGCCTTGAGTTGTGCAGCGCCGACTATCGGTAATGCTTTTACCACGGTCGATTTTACGTCAGCAGCAGGATACAACTGAGGAGTACAATTGCAAAATGATGCAACGACAAGAAAAGAAGAAGCGAGCAGTATTATGAATTTGCTAAACATGTTCCTATTTTAGGGGTAAATTACGCTTATCGCCAAAGGTACACAATTTGAAGGTATATTATTTTATATCCAGCCGCATACGCTCGGGACTTCAGGGATCTTTTTCTTCGTTGGTTTCTAACATTGCCGTTGCTATCATTGCCTTAGGCATGGTGATCAGTATTTTATCCTGTTCTATTTTAGAAGGCTTCAAACAGGAAATAGAAGACAAGATATACGGTCTTAGTGGTCACATCATGATCACGAAGTTTGATCTGAACCGTTCGTTTGAAGAATCACCTTTCAATAAAAACCGTTACATCTACCTGCACCAGGATTCTATCTACGGCGTGCGTTCCATTCAACCCATCATTCACAAACCCGGATTGATCAAGTCCGCGAATGAAATTGTCGGTGTCATTTTAAAAGGTGTGGAGAAAGATTATAACTGGGAACTCTTTAATAAAAACATTGTCGAAGGAAGAATCCCTCATTTTTCTGATACGACATATTCCAAAGAAGTCATGATCAGTCGTAAGATCGCGGATGCTTTACATACAAAACTCAATGATACTATTTTATTATGCTTTGTGCAGGAAAGTCCGCGCTTTCGGAAAGTACAGGTCAGTGGTATCTATGAAACAGGTCTTGAAGAATTTGATGAACACATGATCATGGGCGATGCTTCCCTGATCCGTCGTTTGTACAATTTGGGAGATAGTATTGCCGGGAGTTATGAAATCACTGTCAATGATTTTTCACAACTCGATAGTGTGGCTTTGGCCGTAGAAGAAAACCTGGATTATGATCTGGCCTATATTACCGTGAAGGAACGCTACATGCAGATCTTTGACTGGATGATGTTATTGGATCGTAACGTAATGGTGTTTCTCATACTCATCATTGGTGTAGGGACATTTGTAATGGTGGCTACCTTACTCATTATGATCATGGAGCGTACGGCTATGATTGGATTATTGAAAGCATTAGGTGCTCGCAACTATCAGGTAAGACGTATCTTCCTGATGAATGGCGCTTACCTGGTTTTTAAAGGACTGTTGTTTGGCAATGCGATAGGTTTCTTGCTTTGCTGGTTGCAGTATCAATTTAAAATTATGCCGCTGGATCCCAATACCTATTACATGAACAGCGTACCGATTGCCTGGACATGGAAAATATTTATTGTGTTGAACGTTTTGTTTGCCAGCTTACTCATGCTGATTCAATTGCTTCCTGTCATCATGATTTCAAGAATCAATCCAGCGAAGTCGGTGAAGTTTAATTGAAGATAGTGATCACTGACAACTGTCCACTGATTACTAAATTTTATGCTGAAAATGATTCGCCAGCTGAAGACTCATGACCGCAACACCTAATAAGAAGACAAGCAGCGCCCATCTGTTTGCCCAGGAGATTTTACTTACCTTGAACAGCAACAGGCCAATCACCAAATTGAATAGTGCCCAAAGGACATTGACAACGGGAGAAGACAATCCGACGCCAGGAGGATTCGCAAAAGGACTAGGGAACGGATCACCGGAAACACCGTTGGTAAAATGAGGAACAAAGTTAGCGATAAAAGCACCCGCGAAGAAGCAAGCGATGTAATGATACCATTTCATAAATGTGCTTGAGTTTAAGTTCGGTTTTAAAGTAGCGCTTTGATTTTGAAAAAGCAAGAAGGTAAATGACAAGCGGTGAAGAGTGAATAAAATACTGCCTACTTTTACTCTTCACAAAAATAGCATGATCGAGTACAACCTCGCTTTTGTTTTTTCGTAGAAATCATTTATAAAAACTTAAACTCGGCAACATATGAAAAAACAATCCCTTCTTACCATCATCTTTTTTGCTCTTTTTTACATTGCTATTAACTTCTCTTCGCAAGCGCAGACCGTGTATGTAACAGAAGGCGGTAAAAAATACCACATGAAAAATTGTTCAGTTGTTAACACCGGAAAAAAAGGAATCGAGCTGAGTGAAGCGAAGAAACAAGGTTATACAGCGTGTGCAGTGTGTAAACCGGATGAGAAAAAAGGAACAGCAGCAGAGGATCCGAAGAAAAAGACGAAATAGCCAGTAGTGAAAAATAAAGTAAAAAGAAAATCTATCAATGATACGAGGTGAAATAACTTTTTACTTTCATCTTCAGTACACCCCAGAATGCTTCTGTAAAAATACCGGTAGACATTTTGGATTCACCTTTGGTGCGGTCGCGGAAAATAATAGGTACCTCTATGATTTTAAATCCGTATTTCCAGGTCAGGAATTTCATTTCAATTTGAAAAGCATAACCAAGAAACTGTACATTTTTATAAGGAATGGTTTCAAGCACTTTACTAGAGTAACATTTGAAACCTGCGGTGGCATCCTGAACAGGCATACCCGTTACGGTGCGCACGTATACGCTGGCGAAGTAACTCATGAGCACGCGGCTGATGGGCCAGTTGACTACTGTGACTCCATTGATATAGCGCGAACCGACGGCAAGATCTGCATTTTGTTCTATGCAGGTGCGGTACAATTGCAACAAGTCATCGGGATCATGAGAGAAGTCTGCATCCATTTCGCAGATGTAAGAATAATGCTTTTCCAATCCCCACTCAAAACCTCTGATGTAGGCAGTGCCCAGACCTAGTTTGCCTTTACGTTCTACCAGGAAAAGTCGGTCATGAAAAGAAGGTTGTAGTTGTTTGACGATGGCTGCTGTACCATCGGGAGAACCGTCATCAATGATCAATACATCAAATCGCTCCGGCAAAGAAAAAATCCTGCGCAGCAAAGCTTCGATGTTTTCACTTTCGTTGTAGGTTGGAATGACAACTAACGCGGTCGACGACATGTTTTAATGATTGATTAAGCTTTCCATTTGGCCGCCAGTTCATGCGCACGATGGATGCAATCCGTAATGCTGATACCGTGAGGCCAATTAGAACAAATATAAACATTCATTTTTTCTAATGCTTCACTGTGCTTTAAAATAGTTGTCATTTTATCCGTGTACTGTGGGATACCTTTTTTCCAAAGTTCAGTTCGTGTATAAACAGGTTCTCCTGTGATCTGGTACAAACGTTTGATCTCTTCCTGTATTGCTGTTTGTGCCTGTTCATCGCTCATGGTTTTGAGTGCCGGTGTACGTTTCTCCGTGACCATGCAGGTCAGCAACACTTCGTCTTCGGGTGTGCGATCGTTAAAGGTAGCGGAGCTCCAGATGACGCCTGCGGTGAATAAAGGTTCTACAGAAGGATGCAAGGCTCCAAAGCCTTCCGCTTCAAAACCCAGTTGATCTTTTTTAAACACCAGGTGCATGTTTCGCACCATAGGATATTCGATGGCTGCAAAACGTGTACTCCATTCTTCAGAGAATGAACGCACAATCTTTGCGGCTTCGTAAGCAGGCAAAGCTAATACGATCTGATCGCAACAGAGTTCTTCTATACCTTGTGTAGTTTTCAAGCGCAAGTTCCAGGCATCACCATGAGGTTGCATGCTTTCTACCTCGCAACTGTAACGTTTCTCTTTTACCCGATCACTCAATGCCTGAATGAGCATGCCTAATCCGTGAGAGAAGGTGAGTGACACCCTGCGCTTGGGCGGATTTTTGATGAAGCCTTTTAAGATGGAACCGTAAGCTGTAATGTTTTTTCCTAATACAGGAAAACAAAGTTCAGCGAGTAATTCTTTAGGATTCCCTGCATACACGCCAGATACGAAAGGATCGAGTGCATAGTCAGCGACTTCTTTTCCGAAGCGTTCACTGATCAGTTCGTACAAGGTACTTTCTTTGCGATAAGGCTGAGTATTGAAATATTCTTTGAAGAGGACAATGCGCTGTGTAAAAGAAAAAAAGGAACTGAACAACAAACTCAACGGACCGGAAGGCATCGTGCGGTACTTACCGTTTTTATAGACGTATCTTTTTTTACTGATGTCATTGGCGATCACGAGTTGATCGGTCAATCCCAATTCATCGATGAAGCGAAGGACAAGCTCATCTGCCAAAATGGAATTCGGACCTTTCTCCAATACACGGTCTTCTGAGTAGAGTGATTGCATGTAACCACCAGGCAGCGCGCTGGATTCCAGAAGGATATAAGGTGTACCTTGCTGTTGCAAACGGTAAGCCAGGGTGAGTCCCGAAATACCCGCACCGATGATTGCGATCATTAGATTAAGTTTTGATCAATATTAGTTAATTTTGAGAAGATGTGTGTAGTGGCAGAGAAGGATAATTCTTTTAGAGGAATTTAAAGGGTGATGAGTAAATGAGACAAAGGTGTTTGGGGCGTTCCCTGCGGGCCGGGCTTTTCGGCACTCTCCCGCAAGAGAGCGGGATCAAACAATGCCTCAATCCCTAACGCGAGCGAACTTAATAAATTAGAAATGAATATGAAGAAATGTGTCTTTCTGGATAGAGATGGTGTGATCAATATCGACGATGTCAACTATACTTATAAAGTCGAGCAATTTGTTTTGGTTGCCGGAGTGAAAGAAGCTTTGCAGCTTTTACACGATAAAGGTTATTTGTTGGTACTGATCACCAACCAATCTGGTATTGCCAAAGGAATATATACTCACGAAGATGTCACGAAGTGTCATGACTACATGCATGAATTGACGGGCAGTTTGATCGATGATATTTATTACAGTCCTTATCATCAAACAACGACCAATTCGTTGGGACGCAAGCCCGGTTCATTACTGTTTGAAAAAGCAATAGCCAAACACGACATTGATATTTCTCAGTCTTATATGGTAGGAGATCGGGGAAGGGATTTGGTTCCTGCGAGAAAGTTAGGTTTGAAAACCGTGCACATTCACGAAGAAGGTCATCCGGTAGAACAGGCAGATTATATAGCGAAAGATTTGTTGGATGCAGCCAGATGGATTGTGAGAGAAAGCAGTAAGTAAGATGAAGAGGTACGAGGTACGATCAAATCAAAAGGCGAGTTAAGAATGTAATTCTTAACTCGCCTTTTTTCGTATCTCCTAGCTCGTACCTCGTCCCTCTAAATATAGCCTAGTATCTTCAACATACTCTCCTTATTCTGTTCTTCAGCAAAGAGTTTGTATTCGAGTTTTCCTTCGGCGTCTCTGTTGATGAGAATATGTTTCGGTGCAGGCACCAGACAATGTTGTATACCGCCGTATCCGCCTAGTGATTCCTGGTAGGCACCCGTATGAAAGAAGCCGATGTATTGTTTTTCTTTGGGAGTAACCTTCGGCATGAATACCATGTTCACGTGTGCCTCAGAGTTGTAGTAATCCATGCTGTCGCAAGTGATGCCACCCAGTTTGACTTTGTCGTAGGGTTTGTCCCAATTGTTGATGGGCAACAATAAATATTTTTGATTCAATCCCCATACATCAGGTAAGGTCGTGATGAACGAACTGTCGATCATGTACCATTCTTCTTTGTCGTTCTGCAATTTAGAACCCAACACAGAATAGATCGCCGCACCGCTTTCACCGACTGTAAAACTTCCAAACTCAGTAAAGATATTAGGAGTAGGAACGCCTTTCTCTTCACAGATGCGTTTGATGGTTTCTACAATCTGATTGGTCATGTAGGCATAATCGTAATCAAAATGCACTGAGGTCTTGATCGGCCACCCTCCGCCGATGTCGATGGAATCCAGGTCAGGATTGATGGCTCTGAGTTCGCAGTATTTATAGAGGAATCGTCTCAATTCACTCCAGTAGTAGGTCGTGTCTTTGATGCCGGTGTTGATGAACAGGTGCATCATTTTCAACTTGAACTTAGGATTGTTGGCAATGCGTGTCTTGTAAAAATCGATCACATCGTTATAACGAACACCGAGTCTTGAAGTATAAAATTCAAACTTCGGTTCTTCATCCGTCGCCATGCGGATGCCGATGTTACAGTTGCCTTTCACACCTTTTTCATAAGCATCGAGTTCTTCCAAATGATCCAGTACCGGAATGCAATTGAAACCGTCGTTGATCAGGTCGCTGATGTTGTCGGTATAAGTATCTTTTTTATAACCGTTGCAAATGACAAACGTGTCTTTGCTGATCTTTCCTTTCTCATGCAGGATGCGCACGATCGGAATATCATAAGCCGACGAAGTTTCAATGTGTATGTCATTCTTCAACGCTTCTTCCAATACAAAACTGAAGTGCGAGGACTTTGTACAATAGCAATAGGTGTACGAGCCTTGGTAATTGTGTTTTTGTATGGCTTCGTTGAACAGCTTTTTTGCTTTTTGAATCTGTGAACTGATCTTTGGCAAATACGTCAACTTGAGTGGAGTGCCATATTTCTCAATGACTTCCATGAGCGGTACGCCATTGAATGACAATTGATTGTTTTCGAGTTGAAATTCTTCCGTAGGGAAGTAAAAGGTTTGATCAATAAGGTCAACGTACCTGTCCATTCGTATCTGATAAATTTGTCGCAATAATGCATTAAAATGAATATTTCTGCAAGTGTACTCCGCTATATCTTTCAGGTGGTGGATATTCAACGATTTTTTAGCATTTTTGTGCCCGTCTTGACACAAAGAGAGATTACCAAATTGTTATGGAAAAGAAAATAGCAGACGCTATACAATCATACTTCACCACTCAATACCAACTCACGGTTCCGGAAGCTCAGCTGGCTTTGCAGGAAACAAAAAAAGAATTTGAAGGAGACGTGACTTTTGTACTGTTCCCTTTTCTCAAACCCACCGTTAAGAAGCCCGAAGACTTGGGCAATGAATTGGGTAATTATTTGAAAGCGAATGTTCCCGGTGTAGCATCTTTCAATATTGTCAAAGGATTTTTAAACATTGTATTTGCAGGCAATTACTGGAACCAGTTGTTGACGGACTATTACACCAATGGCATTCCTAAACCGGTACAAGGCAAAGGTAAAAAAGTGATGGTGGAATATTCTTCGCCCAACACCAACAAACCCTTACACCTTGGACACCTAAGAAATAACTTCCTGGGTTATTCCATTTCAGAAATATTAAAAGCCTGTGGATACGATGTAGTGAAAGCCAATTTGGTCAACGACCGAGGCATTCACATCTGCAAATCCATGATTGCTTATCAACAGAAAGGCAACGGTGAAACCCCACAGAGCGCAGGTCTGAAAGGCGATCACTTAGTAGGGAAGTATTATGTGCTGTTTGATGCCGCTTACCGCAAAGAGATCAAGGTCTTGATGGAACAAGGCAAGACCGAAGACGAAGCCAAGAAAAAAGCTCCCATCATGCAAGCCGCACAGGACATGTTGTTACGCTGGGAATTGGGTGATCCGGAAACGATCAAGCTATGGAAGACCATGAATGGCTGGGTGTATGAAGGTTTCAACGAAACGTACAAAACCATCGGTGTCGATTTTGACAAAATGTATTATGAGTCTGATACTTACCTCTTAGGTAAGACAACGGTAGAAGAAGGTTTGGCGGCAGGTGTGTTCTTCAAAAAAGAAGATGGCTCTGTCTGGATCGATCTCACCGCAGAAGGTCTGGATCAGAAACTGGTCTTGCGTGGTGATGGTACCTCTGTCTACATCACACAAGACATGGGTACAGCCGACTTGAAGTATAAAGAGTTTCACATGGATCGCTCGATCTATGTGGTGGGTAACGAACAAGATTACCACTTTGTGGTACTTAAACATATTCTGAAAAAACTGGGTCGCCCGTATGCCGACGGGATTTACCATTTGTCTTACGGCATGGTAGATCTTCCTTCCGGTAGAATGAAATCACGCGAAGGTACAGTCGTAGATGCCGATGACCTGGTGAAAGAAATGATCGATACGGCCGAAGCCAGAACACGCGAGTTAGGGAAGATCGAAGATTTCTCAGGGGAAGAAGCAAAGACTTTGTACCGTCAATTGGGTTTAGGTGCCATCAAATATTTCTTACTGAAAGTTGATCCAAAAAAATCCATGTTGTTCAATCCCGAAGAGTCCGTAGAATTTCAGGGCAACACCGGACCGTTCATCCAATACACGCATGCCCGTATCTCTGCGATTCTGCGCAAGGCTACACAGTTGAACGCATTGCCTTCAGTAGCAGATCTGAAAGCGGACTATACCTTACAGGAAAGTGAACGCAACGTATTGGCTTTGCTAAAAGATTTCCCCGTCAAAACAGAAGAAGCCGCAGAGACTTATTCTCCGGCGTTGATTGCTAACTATGTCTATTCTTTAGCCAAGGAGTTCAACCGCATGTACAATGAGTTACCGATCATTGGCAATAACACGGCAACCGAACAAGCTTACCGTCTGATACTTTGTATATTGGTGAAACGAACAATCCGGGAGGCGATGTTGTTCGTAGGTATAGAAGTACCAGAAAAAATGTAAAATGAAACACCAACCACTCTTCAATATGACTATTATGGGCCTAGGCTATTCCTTCCTTATGTTTCTTTCTTCCTGTTTCGGAAGCATCAAAAGCAATCCTTCATCCAGCGGTGGCGGAGAAAAAGTGACCGCCAAAGAAGATTTCTACGCGATCAAAGTCAAGACGTTGGACGGCAAAGATTTTGACCTTCATCAACTGAAAGGCAAGAAGATTTTGATCATCAATACGGCTTCTGAATGCGGGTTCACTCCTCAATATGAGGATCTTGAAGCACTTAATTTAAAGTATGGAAATAAGGTCGTCTTGTTAGGTTTTCCCTGCAATGATTTCGGGGGACAAGAGCCAGGTTCACCGGAGAAGATCCAGAATTTCTGCAGCACGAAGTTTCATACGACATTTCAGTTGATGGAAAAAGTAGAGGTGAAAGGAGCTAATATCCATCCCCTTTATAAGTGGTTGACAGATCCGGCCAAAAACGGTTGGAACGACAAAGCACCGAGCTGGAATTTTTGCAAATACCTGATCGATGAAAATGGTCAGTTGTTGAAATTCTATCCTTCTGCTGTAAAACCTTTGTCGGCTGATATAGTAGACGCACTGTAAGTCATGAGCCGTACCATTATCATATCGGATATACACGGCTGCTTTAACACCTTACAAGAATTACTACATACCATTTCATATACTGCCCAAGACCATCTGGTGGTCTTGGGTGACTTAACAGACAGAGGTCCACGCTCCAAAGAAGTGTTGGACCTTTTTTTATCTATACAACAAAAGGGATATCCGTTGACCTTGTTGAGGGGCAATCACGAAGTTATGCTGATGGATGCCTTGCGAGATCGGGAGCTGGAACCTCGATGGATCAGGGCAGGAGGAGATACTACATTGAAGAGTTTGGGAATAAACACCGTTCGCGATATTCCTATACGATACATTCAAATGATTCATCACATGCTGGATTATTATGAAGACGAAGACGCGATTTATGTGCATGCCGCACTTAATTTTTCCATCGCTGATCCTTTCTCGGATATAGAGTTCATGCATTGGCAAAGAGAGATGATTGTTGATCCTGTCAAAACAGGAGGAAGACCGGTGATACATGGACATACTCCCTTGTTGTTGACAAGTATTGAAGAGTTGATTCGAAACAGAGAGAAGCGCCACGAAATCAATGTGGACAACGGCTGCGTCTTCAACAAAGAAGGAATGAATCAACTCCTGGCTTATTTTCCGAAGACGAATCATTTTGTTGTTCAAAAAAATAGTGATTAATTGTAACACGGGTATCGATCAATCGTACACTCATTAGCATAAAAAACCAACTTTTAGATGTCAGGAAATTACATTACATCCTCGCAGTTAGTCGAGGTAGCTTGGGAGGTATGTAACCAGGTAGGAGGTATTTACACCGTTATCCGTTCGAAAGTGCCCACCATGATGGAGATCTGGAAAGATAACTATTGTCTGGTCGGACCTTATTTTCCTAACAAAGCGTCTGCTGAATTTGAACCTCTTGACACGTATGACGATCCAATCGGTAAGGCCGTCATCGCCATGAGAGAAAAAGGAATGGAAGTACACTACGGACATTGGCTGGTATCCGGCCGACCGAAAGTAGTACTCATCAATCCGTACAGTGTGTTCAATCGCTTAGGCGAAATCAAATACGGTTTATGGGAACACCATGGCATTGCGACACCTGATCATGACGACTTGTTGAATCAGGTGATTGCCTTTGGATTTACAGTGAAAGAATTTTTCAGAGAGCTGAGCATCACACTGGGTTCCGAAAAACAAATACTGGCTCACTTCCACGAGTGGATGGTGGGCACAGCGATTCCTGAGATTCGCTACGAAAAATTACCGATCGCTACGATTTTCACCACGCACGCTACCATGCTGGGCCGTTATCTCGCGATGAATGACGGTGATTTCTACGATCACTTGCCATACTTCGACTGGATGGCGGAAGCGCGTAACTTCAATATTGAACCGGCTGTATACATCGAGCGTGCCGCTACACACGGTGCCAATATATTCACCACAGTGAGTGAGGTGACTGCTAAAGAATGTACTTATCTTTTGGGAAGAACACCAGACCTGATCCTGCCTAATGGTTTGAATATTGAACGCTTCACGGCTTTGCACGAGTTTCAGAATTTGCACAAAGAATACAAAGACAAGATCAACCAATTCATCATCGGTCATTTCTTCCAGAGTTATAAATTTGATTTAGATAAAACACTTTACTTTTTCACTTCCGGTCGTTACGAATACCGCAACAAAGGATTTGACATGACCTTGGAAGCATTGGCCAGACTGAACTGGAAAATGCGTGAAGCCAATATAGACATGACGGTCGTGATGTTCTTCGTCACCAAGCAACCTTTCCATACGATCAATCCATTGGTACTTCAATCACGCGCGGTGATGGAAGAGATCAGACGTACCTGCGATTCTATCGTGGATCAGGTGCACGAACGATTGTTTGAAGCCGCTTCTGCTTCCAACGATTTGAAATTGCCTGACCTGAGCAACTTCGTAGACGATTATTGGAAATTAAGATTGCGTAGAAATTTACTGTCGTGGAAATCGGCGGAACTACCAATTGTTGTCACACATAACTTAGTCTACGATGCACAAGATGAAATCCTTGGATTCCTTCGCACCGCCAACATGGTAAACAATGCAGAAGACAAAGTGAAAGTGGTGTATCACCCGGACTTTATCAGTTCTTCCAATCCACTGTTTGGTATGGAATACCATCAGTTTGTAAGAGGCTGTCACCTGGGCGTGTTCCCGAGTTTCTACGAACCGTGGGGTTATACACCGCTGGAATCCATTGCTTCCGGTGTACCAACGGTAACGAGTGACTTGTCTGGTTTTGGTGATTATGTATTGAATAACATTCCACAAAACGAAGAAAAAGGAATCTACGTCGTGAACCGCAGAACGCAAGGTTATTACGATGCGGCTGAACAATTGGCCAACCAGCTGTTTGCTTTTGTGCATCAAACCCGCAGAGAACGTATTGCGCAACGCAACCGTGCAGAGAATGCTTCTGAACATTTTGACTGGCAGAACTTAGGGATCTATTACGATAAAGCCTATAGACTGGCATATCAGTATGCGGTGGAGAATAAGTGATCAGCAATTATCAGAGCGGAGAAACAGAAAGAGAGCGAAAGACTTCGCTCTCTTTCTGTTTCTCCGCTCTTTTTTCTGGCCACTGACCACTGATCACTGACCACTTTTTTATATCTTAGCATTCCTTAGTTACTCGCTATGATATTAAACTACATCTGGATTGCACTCTTCTTATTGTCCATGGTATTCGGCCTTGGACAATGGATCATCACCGGCGATCAGCAGATTTTTTCTTTGATGTTCAAGTCCCTGATGGACATGTCCAAAACAGGTTTTGAAATTGCATTGGGTCTTACTGGTATTCTTACGTTCTGGATGGGCATGATGAGAGTGGGTGAAGTATCCGGAGCGATTCAAAAAGTAGCGAACCTCATCGATCCCTTTTTTCGCAAGCTCTTTCCTGAAGTTCCCAAAGGTCATCCGGCTATAGGCAGTATGATGCTCAATCTTTCCGCCAACATGCTAGGGCTGGGTGATGCGGCTACACCGATGGGGTTGAAAGCCATGAAAGAATTACAGGACATCAATCCCGATAAGGAAACAGCGAGCAATGCACAGATCATGTTCCTTGTCTTGAATGCCGCAGGATTTACATTGGTTCCCATTACTGTCATCATGTACCGCTTGCAGTTTAAAGCGGCTAATCCAAGTGATGTGTTCATACCCATTCTCATCACAACATTCTCTGCTGCATTAGCCGGATTGATTGCCGTGAGCATCAAGCAACGCATCAATTTATTCAACCGTACCTTGTTCATCGGTTTATTGTCTTTGTGTTTGTTTGTCGCCGGACTCATTTACTTTTTCCTTTCATTGGAAAAAAGTCAGATGCAGGTCTACTCCAACTTATTCGCTTCCATTGTAGTCTTTGCGATCATGACATCTTTCATCCTCATGGCGCTTTGGAAAAAGATCAGTGTCTTTGAAGTGTTCATTGAAGGCGCCAAAGAAGGCTTCAATACAGCCGTTCGCATCATCCCATACCTGGTGGCCATCTTGTGTGTCATCGCTTTGTTCAGAAGCAGCGGAGGATTTGATTTTATCATGAACGGAGTCATCGCTTTGTTTAACTATTCCGGTTTACCGACTGACTTTGTTCCGGCGCTACCCACCGCGCTGATGAAGCCACTTAGCGGTTCAGGTGCGCGCGGTATGATGTTGGAATTGCTCGAGCAACAAGGGCCTGATTCCTTTGCCGGTAGACTGGCCTGTATCTTCCAGGGGTCGGTAGATACAACGTTGTATATTGTAGCTGTATACTTCGGTTCCGTGGGTGTAAAGAACAGCCGCTACGCGGTAGGCTGCGGTTTGATTGCCGATTTGGTATCGGTGATCACGGCGATTACGGTGGCGTATTTGTTCTTTGGATAAGAAAGAAGTGATCAGTGGACAGTTGTCAGTGATCAGTAAAAATAAGAGTCATAAGATTTAGTTAAATGACTGTCTTGCCCCTAAAGGGGATTTAGGGGCAAGACAATTTGATAATAAAAGCAACTCATAAATTTAAATCAATAAATCCATCACCATGCTAAAGAAAAAATTAAGCTGTCTAAGTTTAGTCTTGATTCTTTTAACCACCCTTGCTTCTCAAGCTCAGCTGATTCAGCCTTGCCCCGATGAGCTTGTGCCGCGCTACAACAAGGACAAGCGCATGTGGGGATATAGTGATTTATTTGGGATCATGGTTTTGGAACCGATCTATACCAAGGTGAGTCCATTCAAAGGAAGTCTAGCTGTGGTACAGAAAGGTGACTTATCTGGTGTGATCAATTGCGATGGCATGGTCATTCTTCCTTTGCAATATGAAAAACTCACAGACTTCCGCAACGGAAAAATATGGGCAGAGAAAAATGATTTATGGGGATTGCTCGATGAGAAAGGAAGAATTGTATTGGCGAGTCAGTACACAGACATCAATCCCATTCTCAACACAGAATTGACCTGGGTTTGCAAAGACAAGAAATGGGGATTGGTAGATGAAGTAAAAGGAAAGATCTTATGTCCGCTGCAATACGACATGGTACAAGTGATCTCTGCGAATGCAACACTTGTGAAGTCAGGTGAATTCTATGGTGTAGCCAATCATGTCAATTGCAATTATTTGTTACCCTTGAACCTACAACACGTGAAGCGTTTGACGCAGCACGAATTATTATTCGAGCAAAATAACAAATGGGGAATTTTTCACATCTCCGGTAAGATGGTCAGCGAACCGCAATACGACAGCATTGGTTTGTCGATGCCGAATTTATTCATCGTCAAAAAACAAAATAAATATGGACTGGTCGATCAGAATGGCTTAGCGAAACTTCCGTTGGAATACGATGGAATAGGAGCGTTCAATTCAGGGTATGCACCGGTGAATCAAAAAGGATTGTACGGTTATACCACACGTTTTGGGAAAGTCTATATCCCGGTGATGTATGAAGCGGTGACCGCCTTCAACGGGGGACAGGCAGCAGTGCAGCAAGACGGCAAGTGGGGGATCATTGACATCAAGAACCAGGCGATCGTTCCTTTTGAATTCGATAAGATAGAAATCAACGATAAGAATACCTTATGGACATTAAGTAAAGGAGGCAAGTTTCAATTGTTTCCTGCCGGTGCGAAACAGTTTACCGATGCACAAGTGTACGAGAAAGTATTTCCCAACGACAGCACGGCGATTGTGAGAGTCGTGAGAGATGGCTATTATTATTTCTATAACAGTCTGACCAATCATCTGGCTTTCAATACGGCTTTTGAAGAGGCTGAACCTTTGTACGGTGGCTTCTCTATTGTGAAGCAGTTAAATAAATACGGAGTGATCAACGATCAGGGAGTGGCCGTGGTTCCTGTGCAGTACGATCAGATCATGGTAGCAGGAGGAAACATTCAACAAAAAGAATGGTTCGTGAAGAAAGATGGTTTGTGGGGATATAGAAATGAAAGCAAGGTCATCTGGCCGGAGACTTTCGACTGGATTTATCCAAGCGGCAGTGGTTTATACAAAGTAAAAAAAGAAGGAAAATTTGGTGTAATCAATTACAACATGCAAACACTCGGTGAAATCGTTTACGACAACATCAGCATGAAAGTGCCGGAGTGGCCGGCAGTTGTGACGAAGTCAAAGAAACAAGGTTTGTTAGACAGTGACGGTAAACTGATTGTTCCAACGAAATACGACAGCATTGTCTATTGCGGTGCGGCGCAGTTCAAGGCTTTCAGTGGAAAGGCTCTTTCTTTGATCAAACAAAATGCAGAGGTCACCAAAACGAAATGGCAAAATGTGGGTTACTGGAATGAAAGTACCATTGCTTTTGAAGTGAAAGATAAATGGGGATTTGCCAACTCTTCTTTAGAAGAAATTATTCCTGCTCAATACGATGCCTTAGGCTTCTTCTACAAAGGGCTTGCACCGGCCACGCTCAACGGCAAGACTGGCATTGTCAATAAATCCGGTAAGTGGGTAGTGCAACCAGATTACAGCAGCTTTACGCAGGATGTATTATCGAAGCAGACCGTGTTGATAAAAGACGGGAAGAAATATGCAGTGAGTGAGAGAGGGAAAGTGATGTTGGTAGAAAGTGGTAATTAGTAAGTTCTTCATTTTATAAATATCTGTCTTGCCCCTAAATCCCCTGAAGGGGACTTTCCTTCGAGAATGTATATAGTAAAAGCATAAACAGAGATGTTGTAATTATTGAAATTAAAATTGTTCATGCGCAAGTCCCCTTCAGGGGATTTAGGGGCAAGACAGTTTGTTCATTTCTCCTCCTTTGAATTAACCAGATATATACCTTAAATTTGATCCCATGAAAACAGCAGAAATACACACGGCTAAAGGCGTGATGAAAGTGGAGTTCTACGAAAAAGATGCTCCGAAGACAGTGGAAAACTTTGTAACGCTTGCTAAGAAAGGTTTCTATGATGGATTGACATTTCACCGTGTTCTTCCTGACTTCGTGATCCAAGGCGGCTGTCCGAACGGCACAGGCGGCGGTGGACCGGGATATAAAATCGATTGTGAATTGAAAGGCGATAACCAATACCATGACCGTGGTGTATTGTCTATGGCACATGCGGGAAGAAACACAGGCGGTTCGCAATTCTTCATCTGCCACAGCAGAAACAATACGTCACACCTGGACAGAAACCATACTTGTTTCGGTAAAGTTGTTGAGGGATTGGATGTCATCGATCAAATCAAACCCAACGATAAGATCATTAAAATTGTTGTAAGCGAATCATAATCGGCTAGAGATTATTCTTATTAAAAAATCCTGTCGCAACACACGACAGGATTTTTTAATGTACTTATTCTTTGAATGGTACACAGCGTGCATTCGAGGTAGGAGAGTGCTTGTGACTGATATCGTATTGCCTTAACTTTGTTCTTTATCAAACCAAACTATGAAAAAGACTTTTACGCTATTGGCCACGTTAACACTGGCCTTCTTTACTATTGCTTCAACGATTGCTCAGGAAGTATATATTCCCGATGCGAATTTCAGAACGTACTTAAATTCAAATTATCCGAGCTGCATGGACGGCAACAATTTGATCACGAACGCTCCAGGATTGGCCTCTGCCACCAGCGTGATTGTAGACAACTCGAACATCACAGATCTAACGGGTATAGAATATTTTACGGCATTGACATTCTTAAGCTGCAGCAATAATCAGTTGACAAGCTTGCCTTCTCTGGCTGCTACCAGCATCAATATGATGTATTGCGACCATAATCAATTGACGTCTGTACCGGCATTACCTGCTACGATCACACGTTTTACATGCAGTAACAATCCCATTGCGAATTTAGGTACCCTGCCGGCAAACCTTCAGTACTTGTATGCCTCTACTTGTGACCTGGCTTCTTTGCCGACGTTGCCATCAGGCCTGATCTACATCGATTGCAGAGATAACAATATAGCAAGTTTGCCAACGTTGCCTAATACCTTATGCGATTTGATTGCTTCGGGTAATAGCATCACATGCATACCCAATCTACCGACGGGTTGTACGTTGAGTTCTGATGTTGGTACTACACTCTGTACAGCGACTGCTATCTCCAATCCTTCATCTGGAGAAGGTTTGAACGTTTACCCAAATCCTTTTGCACAAAGCATGCAATTGCAACTGGCGGATTCTTATACTGGCACTTATGCGATATCGCTTTATGACATGAGTGGGAGAGTGTGTGAAGTGAGACAAAATGTGAGAGCAGGAGAAAACATAGAAATGGGACTTTCCTTAACTTCTGGCTTCTATTTTATAGAAGTAAAAGGGGAGATGAAAAAGGAAAGAATCAAAGTAATCAAACAATAGGAAAAGATAAACTGGCAACAGACGCTAAAAAGCCCTCTTATAACTTTAAGAGGGCTTTTTACGTATAGACGCTGTCTGGCAAACCAATAAAAAATTGTTTAATTTTGATCTGGCACATGTTTAAACTTATTGACTCGAACAGCGTCTATATGACGTGTTTACCGCTAAGAAACATTCCATCCAAAAACTGAAAATCTGATATGAAAAGAACTACAGGAAAGATTTTTTTACGCTTTTTCATTCTAACGACCATCTTCCTTTTATTAGTTACCGCTCATTCGAAGACTTATGCTGCCGTTATCACGGTGACCAGTACAGCAGATACAGGGGCGGGAACATTAAGAGAAGCGATCACGACGTTAGCTTCCAGTGGTGACATCATTCACTTTTCCGGTTCCATGACAATTACGTTGGCGACTCCGATCGTTATTAAAGTATCTGGTCTTACCATCGATGCCACCACTGTATCAGGATGGTCACCAAGTGCAAACCAAGTCATGCTATCTGGAGCTGGAACTTCTACCGGTGCATTCAGCACCAATGGAAGCATGTATTTATGTGATAATTTAACAATCAAAGGTCTTATCTTCAATGGCTTTACGGGAAGTACTATTATTTTGATGGATGCGGCGAACTTTACCGTAAAGAATTGCTGGTTCGGTTTATTAGCGAATGGGACATCACCATCTGCTCATACTGGTACTAACATTGTGGTTTCTAAAACCTCCTCTTACGGAACCATCGGATCAAGTATTCCCTCCGAAAGAAATATATTTAACATCACCTCAGCCTCTGCCGGTGCCTGTATCTTTTTTAGTGCTACAGGTACATCTGTTTATCCCAGTCAGTTAATTTATGTTTTGGGTAATTATTTTGGTACGGATTATTCAGGTACCACTGTTCTCGGCATGGGACCAAGTTCAGCGTTCAGAACTTCAGGGTCCAATGGCAGCGGCTTTAACATAGGAGGTCCCGGAGCAAACGATGGAAACCTGATTGAAGGGTATAGCAGCGGCCATGCCTTTCAAGGGTCATCACCTGTCCTCAGTGACATCACCATTCAGGGTAATAAAATGGGAACGCTTTCAGGTACCGTCAGTACATCCAGTGCGATTTTGCTATGTCCTGATAACGAAAGTATGTTTATCTTAAACAACACGATTCAAAGAAGCGGTACTTATGCCATTGACATGTCTCCTTCCACTTATACCGATCAGGTAGAAGTGCATAAAAATCAGATGAGCAATAATGCTTCAGGTGGGATCAACAATTCGATTGGTGCTCCTGGTATTTCTTCTGCAACACCTTCTAAAATAATGGGGACGAGCGCTTCAGCCAATGGAGTCGTAGACATCTATACCTGGGATGGTTTAGGTGCTGTGCAAGGTAGTACATGGCTCGCGTCGGTAACAGCTGATGCATCGGGTAACTGGTTTTACTACGGAACATTTACCGTAGGACAAAAACTTACGGTGACTTCTACACCAGTTGTCTCTTCGCCTACACCACCCACTTCTAAATTCTCCACTCCCTTTAACGTCACCACTTGTCCTAGTTCTGTCAGTGCGGGAGCGGATCTTACCACCTGTTCTACCTCACCATCTTTAGGTATCACTGGAAACGGTGTCAGCATAACTGGTTCACCGACCTGGTCTATTGTCAGCGGCGGTAGTGGTACTCTAACAAGTAGCAATACTTACGCACCAACTTATAATCTTAGCGCTGGTGAACAAGCTAACACAGGTGCTGCCATCACAGTTGTGCTTCAAGTAAGCGCAGCTACCAGTACATGTGCTGCTACTATCAGCGATCAAATGATATTGACCATCAATCCTAAACCGGTAGTGAATGCAGGTGGTAATATAACGGTTTGTGCGAACAACGCGAATGTTGCGCTTGCAGGGTCTGTCACCAATGCCGGAGGCGGCAGCTGGACGGGTGGTGCAGGTACATATAGTCCCAATGCGACTACAGTCAATGCTACGTACACTCCGACTGCCACAGAAAAATCAGCGGGTAGCGTAACGCTGACGCTGACTTCCACTGGTAATGGGACCTGTACAGCTATTGCTAGTTCGAAAACCATCACCATTACCCCCGCACCTACAGCCAATGCTGGCACAAGTCAAACGATGTGTGCTAGTGGATCAATCAACTTGAACGGCTCTGTAACGGTAGCTACAGGTGGCCAATGGACGACTACTGGATCCATCGGTTCACTTTCCAGTACTACTTCGCTTACACCTCTATACATACCAAGCACAGCAGACAAAGCGGCGGGAACAGTAACACTGACTTTAACGACGACAGGCAACGGTACCTGTACCCCGGTGACGAGTCAAATGACCATTACCATTAATCCTGTACCTATTGTCAATGCAGGTTTAGATCAAACTGCATGCACACCTTCGGCCAACATCACGCTGGCTGGTTCTGTAACGAACGCCACAGGCGGACAGTGGACGACAACAGGCGGTGGTAGTTTTTCTCCCAATGCTACAACATTAAATGCCACTTATATTCCTACGACAGCAGAACGCAACGCGACCTCTTCACAAACTATAACCTTCACGTTGACTTCTACCGGTAACGGAACTTGTACTGCTATCACCGATCAAATGGTGTTGACCATTAATCCTTCGCCTACAGCCAATGCCGGTTTAGCTCAAACGGTATGTGCCAATGGAGGAAGTGTCAGCGTTAATGGCACGGTAACATCTGCTTCTGGTGGTACTTGGACGAGTTCAGGAAACGGTTCTTTCGCCAATCCCAATTTATTGAATGCTTCTTATACATTAGGTAGTGTAGACATTGCGAACGGTACAGTAGCGCTTACCCTGACATCTACTGGAAACGGAAGTTGTAGCGCAGCCATTAGTCAAAAAGTATTGACGATTACCCCGGCTCCTTTGGTCAATGCAGGTCCTGATCAATCGGCATGTGTGCCGGTAAGTAGCGTGACGCTGGCTGGTACGGTAACTAATGCAGGCGGTGGACAGTGGACGACAACAGGAGGAGGAAGTTTCTCTCCGAGTGGAACCACATTGAATGCTTCTTATATACCAACTACTGCTGAAAGCAACACCACATCGGCGTTGACGCTTACGTTCACGTTGGTCTCTACAGCCAATGGTTCTTGTTCACCGGTGACCGATCAAATGGTACTTACCATCACTCCATCACCTATAGTCAATGCAGGAGCAGATCAAACCTTCTGTGCCACGAATACCAATATTGCACTCAATGGTAGCGTGACCGGTGCACCAGGTGCAAGCTGGACAAGTTCTGGTTCCGGTACTTTCACCAATGCCAATACCTTGAGCACGGTTTATTCTCCTTCGTCTGCTGATAGAACGGCCGGTACCGTAACACTGACCCTTACCTCTGCGGGTGGCGGTTGTACTGCGGTTTCAGATGCTACGGTGTTAACGATTGCTCCGTGTCTCATCGATCCTCAATTGGCATTTGAATCTCCAACCTTATTTAGAAACAATGGTTCTGATCCTTTTAAATTAAATTTTTCTGCTTTAAACAGTACAGGTGCCATTACTTATGCGGTAAGAAAATTATCTACGCTAGGCGCAACCTCTTGTGCTACCATAGATGCCAACGGTTTAGTTAAGCCTACCTGTGTCGATACCGTGCAGGTCGCTGCTTATCAGGCTCGCAAAGCGCCTTACGAAGCGGACACCGCTTATTATACTTTATACATTGGTAAAGCATCTACTCAAATCACTTTAGAGTCGCGTGGCGGTACGGTATCTGGTCCTGACTTCAGCTTGTTGGTGACAACCAATTACGATCAACCTTTGACTTATGCGATTGTAGGAGGAGATGTCAACGCAGTATCGATGACCTCTGCCGGTGTGATTACTCCGTTGGCTGTAGGAACTGTCTACATCAGAGCTACGGCGGCCGGCGATGCCAATTACCAGGGAACAAGTTCCAACGATGCCGTGGTCAACATCTATCCACTGTTGACTAAACCGGTTGCTATTAATGATACCTTGAAACTTGAAATCGGAGGAGAAGAAACGCTCAACATTGCAAAAAATGATTACGGTACTACAGGTTCTATTAACTTAACTCCTCGTATGCTCATCGATATCGATGCAGAAAATGTAGGAGTACAAAACAAGTATTTCAAACCGGGCATTGGTATATTTACCGTTGATTCTATCGGCAACTTAACATTTACAGCTTTCGAAGCCTTCATCGGCGTGGATTCCATTCAATATACCATCACAGATGAAAATGGATTGGTGTCTAATAAAGCCGATGTTGTGATCATTGTGACGTCGCCTATTCAGGAAATTGCTTTGAAGGCCAATGAAATCATTACAGCCAACAACGATGGTAAAAACGAATCACTTGTCATTGGTTATACCGACCTCACAAGAGATAATGATTTATTGGTGGTAGATGCAGCGGGCAATCGCTTGTATTATGCCAACAACTACCAGAACAATTGGTACGCGACCGATCAGTCCGGCAATAACCTGGGCAGTGGTGTCTACTACTTTATATTCCGTGAGTTCACTTCGCAAGGAACAGTAAGAAGACAGCTTAAAGGTAATTTCACCGTCATACGATAATTCAACATTACATCCTTACAGTTCTTTCTGATGAAGAAGTTTTATTTACTTGTTTTTCTTTTTACCATTTCCCTTATATCCCATGCACAGTTGTCGCCGACCATTGGTCAATTTCAATACGTGCAGCTATACTACAATCCCGCTTATGCAGGATCGTCAACAGGACTGGTGGCCAATGTCATTCATCGTTCACAATGGACGAGTTTAAAGGGAGCACCGAGTACACAGTTGGCTACTGTTGAAGCACCGCTGAAAAGAAACATAGGAATAGGGGGCGTGATCAACCGCTATAAGATTGGTTCACAATTGTTGCTGGACATGAATGCCAACGTGAGTTACCGCATAAAAATTAATAGAGAATCGTTCTTTCAATTTGGAATGAAATTCGGCATCAGCTATGTGAACAATAATTTTGATCAGGCATTTGTATGGGACACTAACGACAGCTACATCAACATGAATTCCAACAAGGGAACCTTGCTGCGCATTGGCCCCGGCATGTATTTCAAGAAGAAGAAATTTTACCTGGGTTTGTCTTCTCCTGATTTATTTTTCATTGATCCGAACAAAGTATTTTACGATAACGAAAACAACAAATCGACGTTAAGGAGAAACCTGTTCCTGATCACGGGCATTAAAAAAGATCTCAGCGAATTCGTTGCCATCGAACCCAGCATCATGATCCGCTATTACCAGGGTAAACCGCTCAACGTGTATGCGAACATTGGTTTCGAATTTAACCAAACGTTTGTAGCCGGCGTGAGTTATGGTTCACCCGTAAGCTTTGGTGCGTATGCGCGAGTATCCATCAGTCCCAAATTGAAAATAGGCTATCGTTACGAATTCAGTAACCAGGCCATCAGACTTGATAATTATGGCTCTAACGAAATACAAATTTCTTATGGCTTTAATTAAATCGCCTTCTTCTTTCTTTTTTATTTTTGTTACCTGTACTTTTTTTCTGTTGAACACTGCTTCTGCGCAGCTCAATCGAAAAACGGCCAAAGAGTTTAGCAGTCTTCAGTTATATGCTGAAAACGGTGATTACAGAGGGGGACTTTTTTATACCAATAAATCACAAAAATTTATTGCGAAGAAGTCCGGTGCGCAAAGTACGGAGTACTTGTTACTGATGAGCTATAAGGCTTACTTTAACGATAAGCTTGATCATGTAGCAGAATCCGAAAAAGCGTTGGCTGCTGTCAGAGCCTTATATCCTAATGCCAAGAAGGATACCCGCAAATCCAACCTGTTTAAAGTATACAAAGTGTTGTCGGACCTGTATTTTGATAAAGGCTTATACACAGCGACGGATTCTATTCAACAATTTTTAAAGCAACACGAACGTGAAATGCTTCCCTTTGAAAGACAGGAATTAAAATACTACAGCAGCTTGAGTGATTTTAAGGAAGGTTATTTAAACGAAGTGTGCAGTTCGATCGATGCAGATCTGAAAAAAATCCAGAAGCATTTTGAATACGATAGCGTTTACCATAAAAAAACAAATACCATTTACTATTCTGTACTCCATGCGGAAGAGTATGGGAGTCGTTTGGAATTGTATGGTAAGTTTCTCACACTGAAGGCAAGCGTGCTGGTAGAAAACGGTTTGTCGGATTCGGCATTGGTATTCATTGACCATCAATATGGTCAACTGAAAAAGAAATTGGACCCCTACAAAGCCATTATAGCGGATATTCATTACCTCAAAGGCTTGTGTTATTTTAAGAACGATGAATTTGCTGCGGCAGAGAAAGAATTCAAAGAAGCATTGGCATTGGCCAAGCTATACTACATGCCGCATTCCGGACATGTCATCGAAATAGAGCATGCGCTTATCAACAGTTTATTGGCGCAGGCAGAAAACGAAGAAGGAGAGTATTACAACAACGACATCGATGTCAAGGTAACGGGTTACTACGGTAGAAATAGTTTTGCTTATTTGAACAACAACTACAACGACATTGAATACGAAGTGGCGTTGCAAAATTGGGACAAAGCAGAACGCTTATTGAACACTATGCTGGCTTCTCCTTTGTTGCCTACCTTGCATAAAAGCAGGTTGCAGGCTTTGGTAGAACTGTTTGAAGTTCAGGTGCATCAAAACGATTATGTTGCAGCGGACTCTGTCATCAACGAAGCGATTGCTTTGCAACAACATCTATTGGGTAAAGAAGCACCATCTGTGCACGCTCTGGAATTGGCACGTGCAGAATTTTATACCACACGTCTGGATCGTTTTGACGATGCCAAACATATTTTTGCCACACACTTAAGCAAAAGTTATCTTTCTCATATTTCTCCTTCCAATCCGGATTACATCAAAGCCATCATGATCGGTTCGTTGTTGTACGAGTACATGGACGATTATAAAATGGCTGCGCAGATTTTAACAAAAGGTCTTGACCTGATCGGAGATTACCTGGGCAAGGACAATGAAGTATATGCCGTTTTACTGACAAGACAAGCTGACCTGAACATTGACCGTGGTTTATTTAAAGAAGCGAATAAAGACATCGATACCAGTATTGTCTTATTTGAAAAAAGAAAACTCAATAAATACATCAGGCAATACACTACCGCACTGGAGGTAAAAGCCCGATTGAAAATCATAGAAGGCGATTACCAGGAAGCTGATGCGTTGTTAGAAAAAGCAACAGATTACCTGGAGCAAGTGTCTATACCCGATGCCACAGAACTCTTTTCCATGGAAGAGATCGGTTTACTGTACATCTATACCGGCAAGTACATCAAGGCAGAAAAATATTTGACACGACTGTTGTTAGAGCGAGAAGCCGGTTACGGTTCGGATCATAAAAACCTGATCAATATTTTAAATTATACCGGTGAGTTGAACCTCGCGATTGGTAATTATTCCGATGCGGATCGTTATTTTGAAAGAGCGTCCAAGATTGCGGCGCGTGCCTTTGGAACAAAGTCTATCGTCTATGCCAATTGTTTGCTGTACCATAAAAAGATGTACAGTGTGTTGGGCGATTTTGAAAAAGCATCTTCTGTGATGGAAGAAGTGGTGAAACTGTATAAAAAAACATACGGAGAGGACAACATCAAACTGGGTATGATTTTGCATGAATATGTATTGGCAAGGATGCAGGCCCATGTATTTTCAAAAAGCAAAAAGGACATCACCAAAGAACTGGATCAGGTGGTGGCGCAGTCGTTTCAAATCATTACGAAAGAATTTGGAGAACAATCATCGGCCTATGCCTATGCACTCGAAGATGCAGCCATCTATTACATCTTGAGCGGACGGTACAAGTTGTCATTGGAATCCATCGAGCAAGCCAAGAAAATATGGACAAAGAAGTTGGGTGAAATCAACATCAACAATGCGCGTCTGGTCATGCTGTCAGGCAGAATCCATGCCCGTTTGCTGACCTACGACAAAGCGGCCAACGAATTTGAATCGGCGAAATTTATTTACAAAGATTTGTTCAACGACGAACATCCAGGTTATGTAGAAGCATTGGGTGAATGCGCCAAAATGTATTTCATGCTCAACAAAAAAGAACAAGTAGTTGAAAATATAGAAGAGTGTACAGAGAAATCACTGGCTTACATTGATAAAGTATTTCCTGTATTGAGTGAAAAAGGGAAAGCGGCTTTTTGGGATAAGATCAAAGATAATTTAGAGTTTTATAAGCTGATTGCCTTTACAGATAGTTACCATAAAAAGTATCCGGACATGGTGGGCACTGTATTTGACATTCAAATTAAAACACGTGCCATCTTGTTGAACTCTTTGTTGAAAGTCAAACAACAAATCATGAGCAGCGGTGATACCACGGCCATTAGGCTTTACCAGGAGCTTCTTGTAGAAAGAGAAAACTTGGCTTTGTCTTATTCGCTCACGGTGAAACAGCAAAGTGAAATGGGCATCGATGTGAAGAGTATCCAAAACAACATTGATCAGTTGGAGAAAAAATTGACAGAGATCTCTTACGACTTTGTGAAGACGGCTAAGAAAACCACAGAATACAACTGGACAAACCTGCGCAAGTTTTTAGAACCGGGTGAAGTACTGTTGGAAGTGATTCCTTACCGAGAATTTCTGGGACAGTTTACCGACTCTGTTCGTTACGCCATTGTGTCCATCGATGCGCATTCAAAAAGTCCTTCATTTGTCGTGATCCAAAATGGCAACCAGATGGAAACCAAAGGACTCAAGTATTACAGAAACTGTATCAAGTTTGAAATCAAAGACGAGTACTCGTACAATTATTTCTGGAAGCCACTGGAACCACTCCTCAAACCGGAACATAAAAAAATATTATTTGTGAACGATGGGGTGTACAACCAAATCAACCTGGAGACATTGATGAATCCTCAGGGACAATATTTCATCAACACCATGAATATTGCCTTGCTCTCTACGAGCCGCGATTTGTTCCAGAGAGGTCGTCTACAGGAAAACAAAAAAGTGAAGACGATTGTCAATACCAATGTTTCCTTGTTGGGTAATCCTGAGTATTACTTAGACGATGCCATCGAATCAAGGTTGCGTACGGTACATCAATTGCCAGGATCGGAGAAGGAAGTGAAATTGTTGGACTCTTTGTTCAATCAAAAGAACTGGCATACGACATTGGTGGTGAACCGTGAGTTGACGGAAGAGTTGATCAAAAATGTGCAGAGTCCGAAAGTATTACACATCAGTACGCACGGTTTTTATTTAGAGAAAGTCAATACACCAGACGAAGAAATCATTGAAGATGAGATCGACAATCCTTTGTTGAGATCCGGTTTGTTGTTCAGCAACGGTGGTGCCGTGGTACACAACGCACACATCGGTTCCATCAATAGCACGGACGGTGTATTGACCGCTTATGAAGCGATGAACATGGTGCTGGACAATACAGACCTGGTGGTGCTCTCCGCTTGCGAAACAGGATTGGGTGAAGTGATTCACGGAGAAGGAGTGTTGGGCTTGCAGCGTGCCTTCCAGGTGGCAGGAGCGAAGACCATCATTGTGAGTTTGTTCAGGGTATCGGATGAAGTGACACAAAAACTGATGGTAAGTTTTTACCAGAACTGGTTTCTCACCAATAATAAATACGCCTCCTTTGCCGAAGCGAAAAAGACCATCATGAAAGAATATCCGTACCCGAAATTCTGGGGAGCGTTTATTATCCTTGGAGTGGAGTAGGGATGGGATTATTTTCGAATGATGTTAAAAGTATAGGATAGATTCGGGCGTTACCGCCAATCGATCTTTGATGCGTTATAAATGTTTACAGCGGCGGTCGGGCTCTCGCTCCAAGTCCGCCCATCACACAAGCCTGCGCACTTCGGGCTTTCTGCTCGATCCCTAACGCAAATTGAAAATAATTGCTTAGCGCGACGAACTGCATTAGGGATTGAGCCATTGTCTGAGCTCTCCCGACATAAAGGTTTGATTTTAATGTGCTGTTGTATGTCGGGAAGCGAGTGGCGAAAGCCCGGCCCGACGAAGGAGGGAAATGCCCAAACTATGACAGCCATCATTACAACAAATAACAACTACCCATCATCCTACAAATAAATATTCTGTTTTATTCGCTTACGCTACGCAGAAACTTTTCTCCCATTAACTTTACCTCCTAAATTTCAATACCTTATCTTTTATCGCCCTGTGGATAAGTCACACAAACACCTCACGACTATTTTTTGTAAATTTATCCTGCTTAGCGTTTTAATGTAACAAACCATATGGCTGAAAAGAACACACAATATACAGAGGACAGTATCAAGTCCCTTGACTGGAGAGAGCACATTCGTCTTCGTCCTGGGATGTACATTGGGAAGTTGGGTGATGGTTCTGCTTACGATGACGGTATTTATGTATTGGTAAAAGAGATCCTTGACAACTCCATCGATGAACACATGATGGGACATGGCAAGACGATAGAAATAAAGATCGGTGACAAGCGCGTTGATGTACGTGATTATGGTCGCGGTATTCCTTTGGGAAAAGTCATCGACTGTGTATCTAAAATCAATACAGGTGGTAAATACGACAGCGGTGCCTTTCAGAAATCCGTAGGGTTGAACGGTGTCGGTACCAAAGCGGTGAACGCTTTGTCGTCTCAGTTCAGGGTGCAGTCCATCCGCGATGGACGTACGAAGATTGCAGACTTCGAGCAAGGTAACCTGGTGAACGACCACAAAGAAGGTGCTTCGCAGGATAAGAACGGTACGATCATTTCCTTTATTCCTGACAATGCCATTTTCAAAAACTTCCACTTCATTCCTGAATTTCTGGAAGAACAAATGTGGAACTATGCGTTCCTGAATGCGGGATTGACGCTTAAATTCAACGAAAAGACGTTTCATTCGGAAAGAGGTTTGTACGATCTGTTGAGTAAAAAATCAGATCCTGAAACCCTGCGTTATCCCATCGTTCACATGAAAGGGAACGACATTGAAATTGCACTCACGCATGCCAATCAATACGGAGAAGAATATTATTCTTTCGTCAACGGACAATACACCACACAAGGAGGAACGCATTTAGCGGCGTTTAAAGAAGCGATAGTGAAGACGGTAAGAGATTTCTATAAAAAAGATTTTGACGCCTCAGACATCCGCGCATCCATTGTAGGAGCGATTGCGGTGCGTGTACAGGAACCGGTATTCGAATCACAAACCAAAACGAAATTAGGATCCATACAGGCCGGACCGGAAGGACCGACCATCCGTAACTGGATCAATGATTTTGTAAAGAAAGCGTTTGACGATTACCTGCATAAAAATCCTTCTACAGCCGATGCTTTGTTGAAAAGAATTTTACAGTCAGAGCGTGAACGCAAAGACATTGCCGGCATCAAGAAGTTGGCGAATGAACGGGCGAAGAAAGCGAATTTGCACAATAAAAAATTACGCGATTGCCGCATTCACTTTGACGAAGATAAAAAAGACCAACGTTTTGATTCTACTTTATTCATCACGGAAGGAGATTCAGCGAGTGGTTCCATCACGAAGTCAAGAAGTGTAGAAACACAAGCTGTGTTCAGCTTAAGAGGTAAACCGCTCAACTGTTTCGGTCTGACGAAAAAAATCGTTTATGAAAACGAAGAGTTCAACCTTTTGCAACACGCCTTGAACATCGAAGATGGATTGGAAGGTTTGCGTTACAACAAGATCGTATTGGCTACCGATGCCGATGTAGATGGCATGCACATTCGTTTGTTGATGATGACATTCTTTCTGCAATTCTTTCCTGACCTGGTGCGCAACGGACATTTGTACATTCTGGATACTCCTTTATTCCGGGTGCGCAATAAGAAAGAAACCATTTATTGTTATAGCGAAGACGCCAAGCAAAAAGCCATCGCTAAATTGGGTAACAAGCCAGAGATCACGCGATTCAAGGGATTGGGAGAAATTTCACCGGATGAATTCGGACAATTCATTGGTGACAGCATTCGCCTCGATCCAGTGATCTTGCAAAAAGAAACATCTATTTCTAAATTGCTTAACTATTACATGGGCAAGAATACAGCAGAAAGACAACAGTTCATCATCGAGAACCTGCGCTTCGAAAAAGACGAAGTGATCGAACCAGATCCGGTAGTGGAAGTATTGGAATAGCAAAAATATAAACGGGGATCAATTACTTTTTTAGAGAGCAATGAAACAAGGAGCATGCTAAGAGCTTTTGTTTTATTGCTCTTTTTGTTTTTAACAATCTATCTTGCTCCTAAAGCGAAGAAACAGAAAGAGAGCGAATGATTCCATCCGCTCTCTTTCTGTTTCTCTTTCTTACACCAATAAAAAAGTCCCCTTCAGGGGATTTAGGGGCAAGACAGTTATTCAATAAAAATGTTTTGCTGTTACCCAATCTTAAAATTCGTCAGCAACTCCTTATGAAACTGGTCGATGATTTTTTGTTCTTCTGCTGAGATACCTTGACATGATTCGGCCAGATTTTCTAGAATGATTTTAAAATCGCTGTAGCCATCGAAAGCACCGTAGGCACGAAAAGTTAGCATCGCGTTGTTGAAAGCATCGGTGATGGTGCGCGTGCTGGTGATTTCCTGTTTAAAAGAAAAAAGAATATCGTACTCGTAGCGGTGGTGTTTGATGGCCTGTGCAATCAGTACTTTTTCTTCCTCCTGAATTTTTCCGTCTACAGCAGCCAGTGCGTATAGAATTTCTCCGAAGGCTTCAAATAATTGTTCTTTGCTTACCGGCATGTTATATGTTGAAGTTGAATGAAAATTTCCAAACAATATTATCACTGAACTTATCGTATTGGTATTCTCCCAGACGAAGGAATACACCACCTCCAAGACCTACTTTCATTCCGGATAATTTGAAAGAAAGAATGTCGTTTAACAATAACCCTGCTTCAGAATAATTTTTATCCATGGTTTTGAATGGTGTAATTTCCCCTTGATGGCGTTGCGGATTTCTCAGGGTACCATTGCCATGGTTGTACAAAAGCAATAAGGATGGTTTAAACAGTTTGCTTCTGTAATACAATCTACCAAAATTATGAGAAATAAAAATGGCCCAGTAATGATCACTTAAAAATTCATTATAGCCCATGGTCTCAAAACTATTATGAATCACCACAGACGGCGATTTCAGACTTCCTTTGCCATTGAAAAGCATGGTATAGGGTGCATCGCCAACGGTAGCACCGGCAATAAATTGAAGATGGGTGGTACCAAACTGAACCAGTTTTAATTCCTGGTCAATCCGGATGTCCCATTTATAAAACGTATAGCCGCTTTGATAAATACCCTTGTCGTAATTTTGAGTAAAACCTCCATAGAATACAGGATATTTACTGCCTAGTTCTATTTTACGATCCGATAGTTTGATGAAGTTTTCAAAAGGAGCAATCCGCGCAGAAGCTTTTAACAAGTTAAACTGCATGTGGTGTGCATTGGCACCGTTGTAAAAATAATCGTAGTCCGTATGCAAATCTGTCCATTCGCTGGCGACATGCAAGTCTACGTTTTGATAAGGATGGATCGTAGAGTAGAGCGAAATTGTGCTGTTGTAATCCATGATTTTCAACTGGTACTTGCGAAGTCGCTCACTGGAAAATACTGGATCTGAAAAATACTGGTCGTTGTTGCCTGCCTCTGTCAACTGATAACTGTAGTCCGCGCCAATCTTCCATTCCAGCGGCACGTTGATTTTGTAGGTACCCCCCAAGCCGTATTTCAATCGCTTGTCTGCAAGACCGAAAGCCACAAAACTTTTCAAGGCAATGCGCTTGCTGAAGTTTTCATTGGTCACACCACCAATACCCAGACGGAACCCTTCCACGGCATTGAGGTTGATCAATTTATTGGTTTCAAGATCTACTTTGCCTAATGGGATAAAACCGTAATAAATATTTTCTCCAATGTTTAATAATTGTTGCACGAAGCGTGCATACTTCACCTCGTCGTAATAATTATAAGTCAGGGAATCTGCTCTGGTCAACGCATAAGGCCTGGTGAAGCCTGACAAGGAATCTTGTTTGGCTACCAATACCGTATCGTTGATTTCTACTACATATTCATCAAATTTTGTTTTACCAACAACCGCATCAGGATACAGTGTAGTAGACGACTGCAGGAAGAATTTCTTTTTATCCTTTTGCAATGGAGAAACATCAGAGACACGCATGCTGTAGTTTTGCAATGAACGATCGGTGTTGTAAGACAAGCAATATTCCCTGAAATTTTTATTGTCCCAGGCTGGGTAACACACAAAGTTTTTGATGCTGTAGTTGGTGCTGGAGATCGTCATCAAGCCATAGATGGCACTGAAGTTACTGTTGGGTCTGGGTGTAAACTTAATCGTCCAGTACAGCACACCGTCTGTTGAAAAAGAATCGACTACGGCATACGAGTATTTCGCCAGCGCATTGGCAGCAAGGGGAGACGTATAGTCTTTTTGATTGATGTTAATAAAATTATTATAAGGATTAGGAATGAATTCATGACACGTTTGTGCAAATACCAGTGGCAAGGCGAGTCCGGACGATTTTGTACTGGTATATAGCTCTTTCCGTTTCACCTGGTTTTTGAGGTACAGCTTGCTGTTTGTTTCCATGATGTAGAGGTGATGTTCCGGAGAAAAAAGCCTGGGAGCACGTACGCCAAAAAGTTTAAGTACTCCCAAAAGCGCTCTGTTTAGGCCATCCGGTTGTTCACTGCCAACGGTGTAGCGCGTATATAATTTATACGAAGTGTTTTTTCCGTTGAGAAAATCATTGCGATGGGCATTGTCCTGTGCTTGCTTGACAACGGCGATAGACAGGCCAGAAGAATATTCTTCCGGAACATAAAGTTGATGCAAACTAAGTGCGATGGTAAGCTCCAGATTGAAATCACCATGTTCCAGGATCAATACTTTTTCACGGTATTGAAAATTAAAAACTTTAACGGTGAGGGATTTGTTGCTGGCTTCGAAACTTATTTTACCTTGTGCATCACCGATGAGGTGTTGCGTGTCGTTGACGACAACATGCGGAAATGGAATGATAGAATAGTTGACTTCGTTGTATACACTAAGCGTTACTGTTCTGGCCTGAACACTGAGGCAGGCAAAAAAAAACAAACAATAAAAAGATTTGAAATAGCGCAACACCAACGGTTAAGGGTTCAGTAGAAGGGAGTCCAGCGGTTTGTGGAGTAATATTTTTTTCAGTTCACTCAGCGAAGCCTGGTTGTTCGATTCCAAAATGGTACGCACCAGGCTTTCTTTTTCTCTGGTGGTCAGGTGCCAGCTCAGTGCGGCTCTTTCATTTTGTTCCATTTGCGTGATCTCATCCGGATTGATCTTACGCTCCTGCATCTTATGCCAGTACTTGGATTTAGGAATGTATTCAAATTCTATCACGTCCAGATCGGTCTCTAACCAGCTTTGTGCATACTGCAATACGTTGTCGTTGCTGAGGTCCTGGAAGTAATCCCAGTTGCTGTACAAGGAACTGATCGGGCTAGATAACTTCTGCCAGGCGGAAGGACTCTGGTTATCTTCTATCGGAGATTCTTTTTCCGAATCACGGATGTTGACGAATACCACGCCACCTGTATTTTCTTCGACCCAATCCTGAAACTCATACAGGAAGCGCACCGCATCGTTGATCCCGAAGTTGTCTGCTAATCCGGCATCCATGATTTCCATGGTCGGTTCGCTTGGCAATTGCACGTTAGGTGTTACATAAGGAAACGTAGCCACCATGCGCAGCGCGCTCAGGTAATGCAGGTTGTCCGCATCCTGCGCAGCAAACAATTTTCTGAATTCAACGCCTTTGATCTTTGGCTTCAAATCTTTTTCTGCATTGTATGTGGCCGCACTCATGAAGGAAAGATCCTGTGGAGAGATGAATAGTTTTCTGCCATCGTTGACGATGGTAGGAGAAAGAATCACCATCGGAATGATGGATTGTTGTTCCGGTGCTTTGTAATCACTGATGGTTTTGTTGAATACAAAATCAGTATTGCGATTGAGTGTTTGTTCAAAAGCATAACCTCTGTCTTTCATGTATTCGTATTTGCCGTCGGTAAATTTTTGAAAACGGAAAAATAAATCGTTGACCACCAAACTGAAAATGACAGGATTCAACATGTCCTTGGAAATGTTAGTCAGGTATTGCGTACTATACACATCATCGATCTTACCGGTTTGTTTGCGCAGGTACAACTCTCTGTAGTAGCTGGCGCCAATCATTCCACCCGAAGCACCGGTAATGAGCATGGCGTGCTTCATCAGGTCTCCGTTCAGTTCGTTGTCTACATATTGCAGCGTATTCAACGTCCACAGCGCCGCACGCTGTCCGCCGCCGCTGACACAAACAAATACCATTTTAGGTTTACTGCCTACCGGAAACTTCGCTTTCCAGTTGTTGAGTATACCCACCATTTTTTGTTTGTCACGGATCACGTCGCTGGGTTTGGTCAGGTTGTTTAATTCCTGTAAAGAGTAGGAGGCTTTGTGTTTTGTTTTGTAGTTGATGCCATACACCTGGTAATCGGTGTCAATCACATTGTACTTGCTGAGCATGTTGATCGCGACAAAAGCGATAGCCAGTATGGTCAGTGACCAGCCTCTTAGCCAGTAACTGAAGGCACCGGTAAACATCACGATCATGGAGAATAGGAGGATGCTGCTGGCAGCGGCAGGAATTTGAAACAAAGGATTGTCTCTAAATAAACCCAACAAGATAATGACTGCTACCAAAAAGAATTCAACGATCACTGCGTTTAAATGGTTCTGATCAAAAATACGAATGATCATCAGTTTATCGACGGTACTGTTGCGATCAATGGATGACACGCGAAAGGGCAGTGCCACGTAATTGTCGACTTTGATTTTATTTTTCTTAGACTGGTTGTACTTCTTCAGTACATTCACCCGGTTCATTTTGTTTTTTCTGATTTGTCCTTCCAGGTTGTTGGCCAACAGAAGAAATACGTCTTTGTTGGTGAAGGTGAAATAAAGAAAGAGCAGAAACATGATGAAGAGCATGCCCGTGATAAAGGCTCCGATTTCAAGCACGATATCCATTTTGTGCTGGAATCCGTTTTTGTACTGAAAGAAAAAAATGTTAAAGCAATAAACAGTTACAAATAAAACAGGAATCAAACTGTTGTTGAAACAGAAATTAGCAAAGGGACTTTTGATGCTGGCCAGAAAGTTGAACTTGTAACTGTCCAGAATATATATCGTGATGTGAAAGGATGTAATGAAAATTCCCATGGACAAGCCGATGATGAAAAAACCTTTGAGGTTCGTTTCATTCAGGTATTCGGGATCTAGAAAAAGGTAAGGAGCGCCAAATACACGGCCCGCCGTTTGTGTGATGAAGCCAAACAAGAGCGCCCAAATAGCAAGCAGTACTTGATTTTTCTTAAAATTCAACAACAACAACTGGATCGGAAACGAATGGTAAAAAGACATCCATCTTGTCCTGATATTTTCTGTGTTGATGTTAAACCTAAAAGTCATGCTTTAAATATAAGTCTTTTTCGGCAAGTGAGTCAATATAGAGGAGGAATTAGTGTGTTGAAGGTTGTGATGTTTACGTTCGTTGATTTATCTCTTGTTTAAAAGATGTAGCATGTTACTTATTTGATGTTTGTTTTAGAGAAGGTTATAAAAAATCTTCGGGAAATCAGGAGAGAACTTCATGTGTTTCTTTGTTCTTTTTACGGATTGATTTGCACAATAATACGGCAGTCCCGTCAGGGATATCATCTCTGTAGAAAAATAGTACAACAGATGAAGAAGTCCCTTTAGGGATGGCATATACAGCAGTTTGTATGTTTGAGGGATGTTTATTGGCATAGCGGTTCTCCATGGGCTGCTCAACGTTATCCATCATACGTTGGAAAAAGATGTCGTCCCTAAAGGGACTTCAAGGACTAACGGGTTGATGTGTTACAGAGATGATGTCCCTGACGGGACAATTAGATACAGAGCAGTGCAGACTGTACTATTGTGTCATGTCTTTTGCGTTAGGGATCGAGCGGAAAGCCCGAAGTGCGTTGGCTTTGAGCGCTGACGGACTTGCAGCGAGAGCCCGGCCCCGCCTTCGAACTTTTATTCTCAAAGGCGAATCTTGACGGGGAACGCCCAACAAAACACTAACGATTACATTCACTTCAACAATGCCATAAACATTCTCCAACCGTGGTAAAATAAATCCACATCCTTCTTCTTCAACAAGCTTAATTTTAACCTTATTCTTCACACCTTACTTATTCACAATACACCTTTATCAGACAAAAAGAATCCCCGAAACCCTACCTAAAGCACCCGCTTTTTGTTAAATTTGAAGGCGTATTTATACATCAATGGAAAACATCAGAAACTTTTGCATCATTGCTCATATTGATCACGGTAAAAGTACCCTGGCAGACAGGTTATTAGAATTCACCAATACCGTTTCTCAAAGAGACTCGAAAGCACAGGTATTGGATGATATGGATTTGGAAAGAGAGCGAGGCATCACCATCAAGAGTCACGCGATTCAAATGGATTATACCTTTCAAGGTAAGAAGTATATTCTCAACCTGATCGACACTCCCGGTCACGTGGATTTTTCTTATGAAGTATCCCGTTCTATCGCCGCTTGTGAAGGCGCGTTACTGATTGTAGATGCGGCTCAGGGAATTGAAGCCCAGACGATTTCTAACTTATACCTGGCTTTGGGACATGACCTGGAGATCATTCCTGTGCTCAATAAAATAGATTTGCCGGGCGCCATGCCGGAAGAAGTGAAAGACCAGGTTGTAGACCTATTGGGCTGTGACCGTGCAGGCATCATACATGCCAGCGGTAAAGAAGGCATTGGTATCGCCGATATTCTGGAAGCCATCATCACACGCATTCCGGCTCCGAAAGGAGATCCTGCAGCTCCGCTACAGGCGTTGATCTTCGACTCAGCCTTCAATTCATTCCGTGGTATAGAAGTTATGTTCCGTATTTTTAACGGTACCTTGAAAAAAGGAGAGCGTGTTAAATTTACCAACACCGCTAAAGAATATTTCGCCGATGAAATCGGTGTCTTGCGATTAGACAAAGAGCCACGCCTACAAATGGAAGCGGGCAATGTAGGTTACATCATTTCCGGTATCAAAGAAGCGAAAGAAGTAAAAGTAGGAGATACCATCACGCACAAAGACAGACCAGGCGAGGCGATACAAGGTTTTGCCGAAGTGAAGCCCATGGTATTTGCCGGGATCTATCCGGTGGAAACTTCTGAGTTTGAAGAGCTGCGTGCCTCGATGGAAAAACTCCAACTCAACGATGCGTCATTGGTGTGGGAACCTGAAACATCCGCTGCGCTTGGCTTTGGTTTCCGTTGCGGATTCCTGGGCATGTTGCACATGGAAATTGTACAGGAACGTTTGGAACGAGAGTTCAACATGACGGTGATCACTACCGTACCATCCGTACAGTTCAGAGCCTACACCACAAAAGGTGAAATGATTTTGGTCAACGCGCCATCCGATATGCCGGATCCATCTTCTTTGGATTACATCGAAGAACCGTTCATCAAAGCACAGATCATCACGAAAGCAGACTATGTAGGTCCCATCATCTCCTTGTGTATGGACAAACGTGGTTTGATCAAGAACCAGATTTATTTGACATCAGACAGAGTAGAGTTGACATTCGATTTGCCTTTGGCAGAAATCGTATTCGACTTCTTCGATAAATTAAAAACGATTTCCCGCGGTTATGCTTCACTCGATTATGAGTTGATTGGTTTCCAAACTTCCAACGTAGTGAAGCTGGACATCATGCTCAACGGTGAAAAGGTAGATGCCTTGTCGGCCATCGTGCACCGCGACAAAGCGTACGACTGGGGAAAAAGATTGTGCGAAAAATTGCGTGAGTTATTGCCTCGTCAAATGTTTGAGATCGCGATTCAAGCCTCTATCGGAGCGAAGATCATTTCCAGAGAAACGGTAAAAGCCTTGCGTAAAAACGTATTGGCAAAATGTTACGGCGGTGATATTTCCCGTAAACGTAAATTGCTCGAGAAACAAAAGAAGGGAAAGAAACGCATGCGCTCTGTCGGCAACGTAGAGATCCCGCAGGAAGCATTTATGGCGGTGTTGAAGCTTGATCAGTAAATACGTGCAGTCTTGCCCCTAAATCCCCTGAAGGCGACTTGTCGATGTAAAGACATGACTTCAGGAGACTAAGAGCAATACATTTAAAAGGTATTCAGCAAGAAAATAAAATTGCACAAAACAATTTATATGAAAGTCCCCTTCAGGGGATTTAGGGGCAAGACACTAGTTTTAACAAAAGCTTTTAATAGGTTCATACCATTGTTTAAATAAAAAAGAACTCCATGAGTAACTCCGTTTCCACCTCCTACACCCTCATCGACGGTAAAAAAGCTTCTGAAGCCATCAAAGAAAAAATTGCTGCAGAAGTGATTTCCTTTAAAGCCAAAGGCGGCAAGACTCCGCACCTGGCAGCAATCATCGTGGGTAATGACGGGGCGAGTGAAACGTATGTGGGCAACAAAGTAAGAACCTGTGAAGCCATCGGATTTAAATCTACACTCGTACGTTTTCCGGCGGACATCTCGGAAGCAGAATTGTTGCAGAAAGTAGAAGACATCAACAACGACACAGACATCGACGGATTGATCGTGCAATTGCCATTGCCGGCTCACATCTCGGTGGAGAAAGTAACGTCCAAAATCAAACCGGAGAAAGATGTAGATGGTTTTCATCCCGTCAATATCGGCCGCATGAACAAAGGTTTGCCTTCGTTCATATCTGCAACACCATTCGGTATTTTATTATTGCTCGAACATTATAACATACCAACAACAGGTAAACACTGCGTGGTTGTTGGTCGCAGCCACATCGTGGGTTCTCCCATCAGCATACTCATGGCGCAGGATACTAAAGTAGGAAACTGCACGGTGACATTATGCCATCGTCATACCAAAGACTTATCTGCCATTACGAGACAAGCCGATATTTTAATTGTAGCCACAGGCAGACCGGGAATGATCACGGGAGACATGGTCAAGGACGGTGTAGTGGTGATTGATGTGGGTATCACACGTGTGCCGGATGCGACGAAGAAAACAGGTTTTGCCATCAAAGGCGATGTGGATTTCGACAGCGTGGCTCCTAAATCGAGCTACATTACACCGGTTCCAGGTGGCGTAGGATTGATGACCATCGCTTCGTTGATGATGAATACATTGAGTTCTGCTAAAAAGGAAATCTACTAAACATGAATACCGCGGCTTCAGTGAAACCATCGCTACCGATCATGGAAGCCTTCTACACCATTCAGGGAGAAGGTTACTACACCGGGCAGGCTGCGTACTTTATTCGTACAGGTGGCTGCACCGTAGGTTGTCACTGGTGCGATGTGAAAGAATCCTGGGATGTATCTATCCATCCTATGATCGCTGTGGAAGAGATTGCCGCAGAAGCCGCACGCCACCCGGCACGCCTAGCGGTGATTACAGGCGGAGAACCCTTAGAGCATGATCTGACAGCTTTATGCGCAGCGTTGAAGGCAAAAGGATTTCAACTCAACATAGAAACATCCGGAGCTTCTCCTTTATCCGGTCAATGGGACTGGATCTGTCTTTCTCCGAAAAAATTCAAAGAGCCTTTGGCAGAAGTGCTCGCAGCCTGTGACGAATTTAAACCCGTAATTTTTCATCCATCGGATATAAAGTGGGCGGAAAATTTCGTTTCTTTATTGAAGAAGCCCAACGTGAAATTGTTTTTACAACCCGAGTGGTCTAAACGAGAGGCATTGATGCCGACCCTTGTGGAGTACGTAAAAGCCAATCCGCAATGGCAGATCTCTTTGCAGACACATAAGTACATGAACATTCCTTAGTCTACGATTTTATGAAAAAGCTCTTTTTATCCGTTCTTTTTTTTCTCTTCCTTACCCTCTCTTCTTTCGCTCAACAAATAACACTCAGTACTAAAAATAAAAAAGCCATCAAGTATTATGAACTGGCGGAGTCTTACACGCAAGGCCGTCATTTCGATCCGGCTATAGAGGCATTGGAGAATGCCTTGAAGGAAGACGACCAATTCATAGAAGCCTATTTCAAACTGGGTGGCATCTACATGTTGTTCGTAAAGAAAGACATCGCCAAAAAATATTTCATCAAAGGCGCCAGCCTCGACACCAACAGTGTGAAAGCAGCAAATGCTTATTTTACCATCGCTGATCTTTCGCTGAAAGAAGGAGACTATGTGACGGCAAAAAAATATTTGCGCTATGTACAAAATGTAAATCCTAACAATAAAAAGATCACGCAGCAAACACCAAAGATGCTGGAGACCTGTGACTTCGCCATCGAAGCGATGAAGCATCCGGTTTCTTTCAAACCGGTAGCTTTACCGAAGAATATCAACAAGCTCATGGTACAAGCTTATCCAGTACTCACTGCCGATAAGAAGACCTTGATCTTTAACGCCCGCATGGCCACCAGCAGAGAAGACGATGAAAATATTTTCAAGTCCAGCTGGGTCAATGGCAAATGGTCTGATCCCGTTCCGATTTCAGCCAACATCAACACGCAAACCAATGAAGGCGCCTGTTCCATGTCAGCCGATGGAAGAACATTGGTCTTCGCTTCCTGCAACCGCAAAGACGGTGTAGGTTCTTGCGACATTTACGTGTCTTATAAATCGGGAGAAGACTGGTGTATACCGGTCAACATGGGACGTAAAGTAAATTCTGCCGGTTGGGATTCTGAACCTTCCATTTCTGCCGATGGAAAAGTATTGTACTTTTCTTCCGAGCGCCCTGGTGGCTTTGGAAGAGAAGACATCTACGTGAGCAGGAAACAAGAAGATGGTACCTGGGGTGGTGCGAAAAACATAGGTGGCACCATCAATACGGAAGGCAGAGAAGTGGCGTCTTTTATTCATGCGAGTGGAAGTACCATTTATTTTTCTACCAACAACAGACCTGGCATGGGTGAGTTTGATATTTTCAGAAGCGATGTATTAAACGATACAACCTGGACAACACCTGTAAATGTGGGTTACCCGATCAACACGGCCAACAACGATGCGACGCTTTTCATCACGGCCGACAATGAAAAAGGATATTACTCGGTATACGATACCAAGGATTACAACAACATGTTTTCTTTGTTGTATGAGTTTGATGTACCGACTGAATTGAAAGCCAAATACAAAAGTACCTACGCACAAGGAAATGTATACGATGCAGACACGAAGAAACCATTGAAAGCCAACATTGAATTGTTCAACCTCGCTACGGCTCGTCGCATGCAGTGGGTGACGTCCGATTCGGTGAGTGGAAATTATACACTGGTTTTGTCAGAAGGCATGGACTATGCGTTAAACGTAGGCAAGAAAGGCTACTTGTTTGAGAGCATTCAATTCGATTATAAAAATAGTACGTCCTTTGATCCTTTGACGATGGATATTTATTTAAAACCCATCAAGAAAGGCGCAACGACTAAACTCAGTAACGTATACTTTCCAACCAATTCGTATGCGCTGGATGATCGTTCTACAGCGGAGTTGAATACCTTGTTGGCTTTTATCAAATTGAATACGACGACTAAATTTGAGTTGGCCGGTCACACGGACAATGTAGGCAACGAAGCGGATAACCTCAAACTCAGCAGCAACAGGGCGAAAGCCGTATATGATTACCTGATCAGCAAAGGCGCAGACAAAACACGATTGAATTACAAAGGTTACGGTAAATCACAACCGGTCGCTGATAATAATACGGAAGAGGGCAGGGCGAAGAACAGGAGAATGGAAATGAAGATATTCTAAGGGACGAGGTACGAGCGAGGAGGGACGAAAAAAAAACTTGAGGTCACAATTTGTGACCTCAAGTTTTTTTTGATTAAACATTTCGTTCCTGCTCGCTCGTCCCTTAATTTATTTCACGCAACAAAACAAAATCTCACCCTGATCCAAGCGATACCGAGCAATCTGCTCAGTAGAAAATTCTTTCGCTACCACATATTCATTGATGGTCAAGCCAGACTCTGACAGGCGCTGTCCGTAGTCTCTACCGAACAAACGCATGTGATCGTTTTGTCCGAAGATTCTTTCTCTTTCCAAAGGATCGGTAATCGTTAAATCTTCAAATGTTTTTTTTACACTGAAATCAACCGGTGACTGCAGGATGGCGAAGCCTCCGGGTTTCAGGACGCGCTTGATTTCGCGCACCGCCAGCTTGTCATCGGTGACGTGTTCCAATACGTGGTTGCAGAAGACGACGTCAAATTGATTTTCAGGAAATGGAATGGCATGCACATCCATTTTTACTTTTGCCAAAGGAGAATACAAATCACCCGTGATGTAGTTCTCTTTGTGTGTTGCTTCAAACATTTTCAAAAAACAATGTTCCGGTGCGATGTGCAATATTTTTTTTCCGGGAGTGAAGAAGTCTGTTTTGTTCTTCAAATATAAAATGATCAAACGATGTCTTTCCAAAGAAAGGCATTTGGGACACAAGGCATTTTCGCGCGGTGTCAATCTTCCATAAGGCAGGAAAGAACGGTAGGTAGAGTTACACACGGTACATTCTACTTTATTGCCTGCATAAAAGATACGCACGAAAAACATGACGATCGGAGAAACAATTTGCAACACCGGACGTGGAATGTTTCGAAGTACCCAGCTGATGATTTTTTTCATGGTCGTTAAAAGCGAATTCCAGTATAGTTGTGCGGAGTGATTTTCATCAATTCAGTTTTCAATTCTTCGCTCACATCCAGTGCCACGATGAAATCAATGATGCTTTCTTCTGTGATGGCAGCATTCGTTCTTGTGAGGTCTTTCAGTTTCTCGTAGGGGTTTGGATAACCTTCTCTTCTCAAGATGGTTTGTATCGCTTCGGAAACCACGGCCCAGTTGGCTTCCAGGTCTCTTTCCAATGCGGATGGGTTCAGTTCCAGTTTGCCCAATCCTTTCAACAGAGATTTAAAAGCAATCACAGTATGCGCAAAGGGCACGCCGATGTTTCTCAATACAGTCGAATCCGTCAGGTCTCTTTGCAAACGGGAGATCGGAAGTTTGGCACTGAAGTGTTCGAACAAAGCATTGGCAATGCCTAAGTTTCCTTCGGAGTTTTCAAAGTCAATCGGATTGACTTTATGCGGCATCGCGGAACTTCCGACTTCGCCTTTTTTAATTTTTTGTTTGAAGTAGCCCATCGATACATACTGCCATACATCACGGTCCAAGTCGATGAGTATGGTGTTGATGCGTTTGAAGGCATCGCACAAGGCCGCAATGTTATCGTAGTGTTCGATCTGTGTGGTATATTTCGAACGTTTCAGACCTAAGGTTTTATTGACAAACTGATCGGCAAATTTTACCCAGTTGACTTTTGGAAATGCCACATGATGCGCATTGAAGTTACCGGTTGCTCCGCCGAATTTAGCGGAGAATGGAATGTATTGCAGTTGTTGGTATTGATTGTTCAATCGCTCGTGAAAGACCAGCAATTCTTTTCCTAAACGGGTAGGAGAGGCCGGTTGTCCGTGCGTATGGGCCAACATCGATATCTCACTCCAATCGCCTGCCAGACGGTCGATTTCAGCGATCACCTGATCCAATAAAGGGAGTATGGCTTGTTCGATGCTGTCCTTCAACAGCAAAGGAATAGAGGTATTGTTGACGTCCTGAGAAGTCAATCCAAAGTGTATGTATTCTTTTTGATCTTTGATTTTCAATTTATCAAACTCCTGTTTGATGAAATATTCTACCGCTTTCACATCGTGGTTGGTGGTCTTCTCGATGTTCTTGATCTCCGTAGCATTGGCTTCTGTAAAGTCAGAAACGATTTTACGAATGTTTTTTTTCTGCGCTTCGGTAAAAGGAGTGAACCCTTTCAACTTCTGATCAGACAAGGCGATGATGTATTCTATTTCCACATGTACACGGTATCTAATCAACGCGTATTCCGAATAAAAGGCGGCCAGTTCCTGTACTTGATTTCTGTAACGTCCGTCTATAGGAGAAATGGCGGTAAGTGCTTGAAGTTTCATTCTGATCTTTTTGTAAGCCGCAAATATACTCAATTTGCTCCATATCATCCCAGTAGAATGTCAAAGTGTGGAAAGATTGTGTGAGAGACGAGTGAGCAGGGACGAGGAACGGGATATTTTTTTCGTTCCTCGTTCCTCGTCCCTCCTCGCTACAATTTGTTAGTAAATGTCGCCAATACTTGTTAAAATTGTACACCATTGTACACCAGCCAACACATGTCAGAACGTTACCATTACCTGAAGGTAAAAAGCATACAACCAGAAACTCCCAGTTCTTATTCCCTGATACTGGAACAACCGAATCCTCCCATTGCTTATAAACCCGGACAGTTCTTTACCTTGCTCCTCACCATTGATGGTGCAAAGGTCAGACGTTCTTATTCTGCCTCTTCACATCCGGATGAAAAAGAGATTGTCTTGACGATCAAAAAAGTAGCCGGTGGCTTGGTCTCTAATTATATTCCTACGCACATCAAAGCGGGTGACTTTGTCGAAGTGATGGCGGCCATTGGTACATTCAGTTCAGATAGAATCACCAAAGACCGTGTCCTGCTGGTGGCCGGTGGTAGCGGGATCACGCCCGTTGTCAGCATGCTGAAAGAGTATTTGAAAAAGGCCAACATTACAAAAATCTTATTGGTGGATTGCAACCGCTCGGAAGGTGAAATCATTTTCCATAAACAATTGGAAGAATGGACAGCACAACATGCAGGCAAATTCAAAGTACTGCATTACCTCAGTCAACCGACCAAGGACGGCGTCATTCCTGCAAAGTTATCGCCTTCCTCTCTGAAAGAAACACTCATTCAACAAGGTTGGTTTGCCGGTAAGTTTGATGCCTTTGTTTGCGGACCACACGGGGTGATGGAAAATGCCATAGAGGCCTTGAAGTCCATGGATGTGGCAGATGAACTCATTCACAAAGAAAGTTTTTTCAATGCGCCTCCTGCTTTTGAAAACATACCGGATGAGGCCGCGGCGCCTGTCAAAGGAGAAGACACGGTTACGATTGTATATGGCGGAAGCGAATACGTTATCGATGTGCCTAAAAATAAATCCATCCTGGAAGCTGCACTGGATCAGGACATCGACTTGCCATATTCTTGTCAAAGCGGATTATGCACGGCCTGCATGGGCAAATGCACCAGTGGTAAAGTCACCATGCCCGGTGATTGCGATGGCCTGAGTGAAAAAGAAATCAAACAAGGATACGTACTCACTTGTGTCGGTCGCCCTGTAGCACCCAACACCGTCGTCGAAATAGACTAATTATTATTCACCTGGTAGGATCGTTGTCAAAGCTCATCGCTACTGACCATTGTCCACTGATCACTGACTATTCAACTATGAAGGCTATAAAATTACAACGTACCTATTTACCCAAAGACTGGAAAGTAAGCACCTGGGAAAACCTGAAACCATTCTTTGAAGGCTTATTGTCAAGACCATTGAACGGCATGGCCGATCTGCAACAATGGCTGAAGGACCGCAGCGAACTGGAATCAGTACTGGAAGAAGAAATGGGATGGCGCTATGTGCGCATGACCTGTGACACACAGAACAAAGAACTATCCGATCACTTCAATTATTTTGTCGCGGAGATTCAACCGAAGATTGCTCCTTACAGCAATGACTTGAACCTGAAACTGGTGAAGCATCCGTTGAAGAATGAATTGAAAAAAGACGCGGGACTGGCCAACATCATCCGCAGCATTGAATCGGACATCGAGTTATTCAGAGAAAAGAACATTCCTCTCATGTCAGAGCTGGAGCAGGAAGCGCATGAATTCGGTTCCATCAATGCCGCCATGACGGTAGAAGTAGACGGCAAAGAGTTGACCTTGCAACAAGCGTCAGATTTTCTGCAATCGTCGGATCGTGCGAAGAGAGAAGAAGTGTACTTGAAAATAGCCAACAGAAGGATACAGGATAAAGACGCATTGAACGAGTTGTATTCTAAGCTGGTTGTGAAGAGAGATGAAGTGGCGAAGAATGCGGACTTCCCGAATTACAGAGACTACATGTTCAAGGCCATGGGCCGCTTTGACTATTCAGTAAAAGACGTTTTTAATTTCCACGATGCGATTAAAAAACATGTGGTGCCTTTGTTGAATAAATTGGGCGAAGAGCGCAAAGCCGCATTGGGTCTTACTTCCCTGCGACCATGGGACGGCGCGGTCAATTATTTCGGTTCGGTTCCGTTGAAACCTTTTTCTGACGGAGAGGAATTGTTGAGTAAAACAGTAACCTGCTTCAATCGCATCAATCCGGCGCTGGGCGGTTGCCTTGAAACGATGAAGAGCATGAAGCACCTGGATTTGATTTCCAGAATCGGTAAAGCACCGGGAGGTTATAATTATCCCTTGGATGAAACGGGTGTTCCTTTTATTTTTATGAATGCCTCTACCTCGCTGAGAGACCTGGTGACGCTGGTTCACGAAGGGGGACATGCGTACCATTCTTTTCTCGTATCGGGATTGCCTTTACAATTTTACAAACATCCATCTTCTGAAGTCGCTGAACTGGCTTCCATGTCCATGGAATTATTCAGCATGGAACACTGGGATATTTTCTTCTCCGATGCGAGAGATTTGAATCGTGCGAAACGTGAACACCTCGAAGGCATACTCGCTACGTTGCCTTGGGTAGCCATCATTGATAAGTTTCAGCACTGGATCTACGAACATCCTACACATACCGTGGAACAAAGGGAACAGGCTTGGCTGGAAATTTCCGGCGAGTTCAGTTCTAACCTTACCGATTGGTCAGGCTTAGAAACATTCAAAAAATACACCTGGCAAAAACAACTGCATTTATACGAAGTACCGTTCTACTACATCGAATACGGCATGGCACAATTGGGTGCCGTGGCGCTCTGGAAAAATTTCAAAGCAGATGCTGGTAAAACATTCCAGCAATACACCGATGCCTTGTCATTGGGCTACAGCAGAACGATTCCAGAGATCTACGCCAAAGCAGGCGTGTCCTTTGATTTCAGCGAAAGCTACATCAAGGGCCTGATGGATTTTGTTTGGAAGGAATTGGAAGAGTCGACACCGGATTAAGGGGATTGATCAGTGGACAGTTGTCAGTGATCAGTTAAATAGTATAAAAAAGGAAGGCTCTTTATCAAAGATAAAGAGCCTTCCTTTTTTACTAGACTGCAGTGGATAGTAAAACCTCCGTTTACGCATGTCACTATAGGGATAGTATATAGATACTGTATAGATTAAGTACGGATACTGTATAGGTAGTGTATAGATACTGTATGGACTACAATTATTATGTTAAATAAAATGAGCTTCATACGATTCTGATCACTGTTATCTAAATCGCAAACTTCAACTTCTTATCCGTCCCTTCCGGAGCAGGAGTGATCTTAGCTAGTGACGCGTTGTATTTATCGGCCCAGCTGTCGTATAGCACTCTGTAGTTGACCACCATGCCGTCGGCTTCTCTGATGGAGGTTTCTAGTTCGCCGGTGAGTGTATAGTTTTCTATGCCTTTGGTGTTCCTTTTTAAATCAAAAACAGTTTTCAACAAAGCATCTGTTGCATTGTCGTAGGCATCGATATTTTCGGAAGTCATTGTTTCCTGTGTATATCTTTTTGCAGGTAATTCTTTCACTTGCTGAGACAATCTTTCCAATTCCTGTTCGTTGTGTCCAGGAATATATGAGATCTCCTGTAGCAGTCGTTGAAGGTCTTTTATCTTCTGATCATCGGAACTCATCATCATTTCCCAGGCCTTGTTGCAACTGTCTCCAAGCGCTTGTAAATGTGACAAAGCAGCGTTGTCGGAAGTGCCGCTTTTTTCCGTTTTTTTTGCACTGTTTTCTTTGCAGGAAAAAACAGTGAGAGCCAATAAAAAGGCCACTAAGTAAGAGTTGATTTTCATAGGATTAAGCATTTAAAATAGACTCTAAATTAGATAAATAGTTACGTTTTTGTCAAAAAATGAATATATATTTAAGTTATCATAACATAGCTAGCATCATGAGGTCAAGTGTCCTGTTGTTAACAGGTTTTATTGTTTTAAGTTTTAGTTCATTGGCCCAGATTACTGCCCCTAAATACAGTAACGAATTTTTGTCCATTGGTGTAGGAGCAAGAGGAATGGCGATGGCAAATGTGCAGACGGCGCTGGTGGACGACGTGACTTCAGGCTATTGGAATCCGGCAGGTTTGACCAGGATGAAACATAAATACGAAGTGGCCTTGATGCATGCGGAATATTTTGCAGGAATTGCCAAGTACGATTACGGAGCGATCGCCATGCAGATAGACAGCGTCAGTGCAGTGGGACTTTCAGTGATACGATTTGGTGTGGATGATATTCCGGATACACGCTACCTGTTTGACAACAACGGAAACAGCAGCAGCACCGGGCAAATCAATTACAACAATATAAAATATTTCTCTTCTTCCGATTATGCCTTTGTGTTGACATACGGTAGAAAAATTTCTCTCATCAAAGGATTAAGAGTAGGAGCCAACTTTAAAGTCATTCATAGAACAGTCGGTGACTTCGCCAATGCCTGGGGCTTTGGTCTGGACGCGGGTGCACAATTGGAGCGCAAGAAGTGGCAGTTTGGTTTGATGTTGAGAGACGTGACTGGTACCTTCAACGCCTGGACAGAAAATACTGCTCTCTTGCAAGACATCTATGCACAAACAGGCAATGACATTCCTCAAAACAATATAGAAGTGACCTTACCCAAAGCCATTCTTGGTGTGGCCAGAGCATTTCAACTGTCTAAGAAAATCGGACTTACCGCGAGTACGGATTTGATCGTTACGTTCGACGGACAGAGAAACACCATAGTCAATAGTTCCTTTGCTTCTATAGATCCGGCGGTAGGTTTGGAAGCCAACTACAAGAAGATTGTTTTCCTGAGAGCAGGAGTAGGCAACATTCAAAAGGTACAAGGCTTCGACAATAAAAACTATACCAGCGTGCAACCCAACTTTGGTATAGGATTGAAGATTTACAAATTCACTATCGATTACGCGTTAACAAATATTGGTAACGTATCCGAATCATTGTATTCCAATGTATTCTCCGTGAAATTTTCTTTTGACTCGTTAAACTAAATGATTAAACGAATAAGCCTATCACTCTTTTTCATTTTTACAGTTTGTACTTCTCTATTGAAGGCACAGACCGGAAGAGAATGGATTGTATCGGGACAACCTTATTATAAAATACCGGTTGTTCAGGAAGCGGTATATGCCATCCCTTTTACACAGCTCAACAGTGCAGGGATCAGTACCATCGATCCGGCCAAGCTGCAGATCTGGTTCAGAGGAGTGGAGCAATCCATTTACATCAATAACAGCAACGATAGTCTTTTCTTTTACGGTCATGGCAATGACGGTGCATTGGATTCCCTGATCTATGAACCAATGAACGCCAGAACCAATAAATTTTACAGTCTGTTTTCAGATACGACCTATTATTTTTTAACCGTAGCTGCTGTCAATGGTAAAAGATTAAATGCCAATGCCGCTGTACCTGGCATCGTGCAGAGCAATCAGCGACATACAGAAATCGTATCGTATTCGGAGGATTACCAGGCAGGTCAATTGTACAGTTCGGATACGCACTTGACTCCGGGTGACATTGGCGAAGGATGGATGAGCAATTCGATCAGTCAGAGCGGAGCTACTCCCAAGGACTATACGATCAATGTACCGGTTTCCAACCTATACAGCGGTGGGGCCGATCCGCAATTGGAAATCCTGCTGATAGGAACCAACAATAACACACACAACATTGACATCGTGATCGGCAATCCTTCTTCTCCATCACAAGTCTATTCCATTCCGTATTTCTACGCGCGCTCTGTTTATCGGTTCACGCAAACTTTCCCTTTGAGCAGCATGACAAACAATCAGCCGCTCAAGGTCACGGTGAGAGTCAAAGGAAATACCGTCGATCCGGATTTGGTAGCGGTGGCTTACCTGACCTTAAATTATCCTCAGACCACAGATGTGACGGGCAAATCTTTTTATACCCTGCAACCGTTAGCGGATAACAATGCAAAGACCTTGAGCTTTTCAGGGTTTACCAACACTTCTTTTTTATGGGACGTTTCTACGGAAGGTGCTTTTGTCAACCTGAATTATAATTATATAGGCAGCGGCTCGGCATCCGCGGACCTGTTGTCTTCTGCATCAAAAGTTTTATACGTCAATTCATTTAATCCCGTTATTGGCATACAACAAGTGGACATGACGCCTTATCCGGTCACGAGTGCAGAGATGCTATTGATTACCCATACGAAACTATTGAGCGGAACAGGAATAGATAACTTTGTTGCTCATCGCAGTTCACCAGCGGGTGGTAGTATTTCCATTGCTGTAACAGATGTCAATAAACTATACAATCTATATACCTATGGTGAAAAACATTGCATGGCCATCAAACGCTATTGCCAGGAGCAGATTGATGGAGGCTCTCCCAAGTATTTGTTTTTAGTAGGAAAAGGAATCAATTACGATTATTTCGGTACGACGGATAATGGCGATTATTTCTATAGAAAAAATCCTGTTGGTTTCATTAATAACCACCATACCTACCAGCAATTAGATTACCGGATGGAAGATCTCATTCCTCCTTACGGATGGCCGGCATCGGATTTATATTATACCATTACGGATCTTACCCTAAGGCCTAAACTCGCTACTGGACGTTTATCGGCCAGGACAGATGCTGACGTGAATCAATACGTTGATAAATTGATGGCTAATGATACACTCTCTTCCAATGTCATTTGGAGAAAAAACCTGGTGCATCTGAGTGGTGGTAAAACATCGGATGAAGTGCAGAGCTTTCAGGCGGTAGTCAATGGGTTTAAATCCATTGTAGAGGGTCCTTTATTCGGAGGGAAAGTAGTGCGCTCTTATGCAAAAAATCTGAGTTCAGGAGCAGTAGATACCAAACTGATTTATAGCATTGCAGACGAAGTCAACAAAGGGATTTCTTACCTGACCTTCTTCGGACACTCTTCTCCTAGTATCATTGACCTGGACATTGGTAATGTGTCCAATCCGGTATATGGTTATAACAATGTAGGTAAATATCCTGTGCTGATCCAGGATGGTTGTCAGTCTGCGGAATTCTTTATACAAGGCTGTATTCCGGAAGACTGGATCATGACGCCTAAAAAAGGAGCCTTGTTGACCTTTGGTCATGGAGACATCGGTTATCCGACCTATATGCAAACTTATACCAATAATTTTTACAAACTAAACTTCGCGGACAGCAGGTACATCAATGCCTCCATGGGTGAGGTGCATAAAAAAACCATCGATACTTTTTTAACCATTTATGCCAGTGATTACAATCCAGCCATTGTCAAAGCGCAGGCCACTCAATATGTGTTGCAGGGAGATCCCACGGTTAAAATGTACAAGCCGCAGTTAACGGATTACGCCATTGCCGGTGATGCGGAAGCAGGAGAGAAGAAAGTATTCATCTCTGCCTACAGCAATACCCCCATCTCTGCTACGGTAGATTCATTTGCCGTGGCGATTCCGATTACCAATTACGGATTGAGCAGCAGTAAAAACCTTCAAATACAAGTCAAGCATACAGTTATCAATAACAATGTCACGGTCATTGATGAAACATTTCCAATCAAAACAGTAGGTCCCATTGGTTATGTCGACACGATTTATTTTACTATTCGTGCCAATAATCCAAAGTTGCTAGGCATCAATAAATTTACCATTACGGTGGATCCTTTCGATTCTATTCCGGAATTCAATGAGCACAACAATGTAGCCACCTTGCAATACTATTTACCTTTGAGTTCAGTCTCTTGTCTGTATCCGTTGGAGTACAGTGTCGTGCACGACCAGCCGGTTTCTTTTGTCGCGCAATCCATTGATTTATTTGAAGCGCAAACCAACTACTATGTAGAGATTGATACCAGTCATTTGTACAACAGTCCGGCTAAAATCATCAAGACCATA
>JAQBNU010000144.1 GCA_028288365.1 Chitinophagaceae bacterium
CTCCCCTCTGGATAGCTTTCGCGCGGCATTTCCCAGCGACCGATATGCTGGCTGCGCGATGCTAAAAGCAATTCCTCATCGGCATTAGGATCAAGCTTTAACACCCATTCATATAATTTAATGGCGAAGAAATATTCTTGCGGATAGGTAGTCCCCTCCCATTCAAAACTGCGCGGGTCCTGTTTATTATAGGCATCAAAAAGCCCGAAAGCTACATCTAAATTATCCATGCCCTTAAATTACTATCTTTTCTCCATCAACTCAAAACTATCTTTATCAGCTTCGCAAACCGGGCAGTTGTAGGTAGCTATATCTGTAAATAAGGTACCTGCCGGTATATCGTTCAGTTCATCGCCATAGGTTTTATCGTAAACGGTTAGGCAATGCTTGCATTGATAAAGCAATAAAGCATTTTCGGCCAACTCTTCAGCCTCGTTAACCAATACAGGTGTAACTTTACTTTTATTTTCTGAAAGGCGATAATAACTATTGCACAGATCGATCAGTTGCGGCACCAGGTCCGCGCGCTTGATCCGCCTTTTATAGGAAATATAGTTTTTTGAATTAGGGTTAAAATCGGCCGTATGCAATACCTCAAACGTGCCCGACGGCTGTGTTTTTATGACAATCGAACCCAGCAAGCCTGTTTTGGGCTGTGTTTTTATGGCAAAACTTAAGCGGTAGGTACGCAAATCGGCCTCTTCAAACTCCCGGACTAATGCCTGTTTTAGCGTAAGCCCCTCTTCGCACATATCTTCTATTTGCCAGTTTAACTCGTTTGATGCATGGCGGATGTTTAAGCGGTATTTATCCAGGATAAAACCCCAATCATTACGATCGTCCGGCTCAATGCCCTTTATCAAAATAGATTTCCAAGGCGTGGTATACAACTGCCCTATCCTCGATTTTAAACACAGGTTACACACATCCTTTAAAAATGCAATCTCAAAAAGTTCGGTACGGCGGTAAATACCCAGCCAGTATTTGTTGGCGTAGCGGTTGAAGCCCTCGTAATAGGGCAAATAAAAATCGGGTAATTGCAGTGGTGCTATCAGCGGTTGCAGGGGTATGTTTAAGCCTTTGGTTACCTTGTCAAAAAAAAGCTGCTCATCAATATGGGCCGCGTCATAAAACAGGGCTTTGTTTTTCAGGATAACGTCCTCGGCCTTCTTACTGATGGCGGGGATATCATCCGAATAAACTAACGATGGCCAGCAATAAAACCGGCTGGTTTTTGGGAAACGGATATGCAAATACCAATAATTGCTCACATCCGAACTGATGAAATTAAAGTTGCCGCTAAAAAACGGAATAAAGGTTTGGTGCCGGTCTATCAGGTTTATTTTTAGCTGCGGCTGATAGTTAAACATATCGAAGATGTCCTTATAAACACCCTCGCGCAACCAGCTTTCGTGACTAAAAATAGTATCGCATACATACGAGCTGATAATGTTGGGGTATTTATCGGCATCAATTTCATAAGCAATGCCCGCCCGCAGCATTTCCATCTCCATATCTTCCAGTTCATTGCCGGTTACGGTAAAAAACAGTTGCTGCCGGTTACCAAAACGAATGTGCTGTGCGCCTGCATCGCCGGCAATTACCAATATCTCGTAAAGATCGCCTGCTGATACCACACCGCCAGGTAAGTTTATTTTGATGAGATGCTCCATACTATGCTACCTTTTGCGAAACCAAATTCTTCAATCCTTCTTCCAGCAACCGCTTCACTTCTGGCCGGCACGATCCGCATCCGGTACCGGCACCCGTGGCCGCGCACAGGTCCTTCATATTATCGCAGCCATCGGCTATTTTTTTGTTGATATTCTCGCTCCCTACATTATTGCAGCTGCACACCAGTTTACCCAAAACCGGGTCGGCTTTGTTGCTGCTGCGCAATAGTTGCAGGCGTTTTTCGCTCAGTTCGATTTTGTTGGCTATCAATTCCTTAAACTCCAGGAACTCGCTTTTATCGCCAATCAGTATAGCGCCCACCAACCTATCCTGGTGAATAATACATTTTTTATAGTAGCGCTTGGCCTTGTCAATAAAAACCACCTCTTCGTACCCCGGCTCGTCCGGGCATTCGGGCAGGCCAATACTGCACAGGTCAAAACCATGGATCTTAATGATATTCATAAACAGGCTGCCTTTGTAATAGCTGGCAATATCGCCGTTCATATAGCCGGCCACAACAGCGGCTTGTTGCTCGGCGGCGGCGGTAATGCCGTATAGGGTGCCATTAAATTCGGCAATTTCGCCTATGGCATAAATATCGGGGTCGTTGGTTTGCAGGCGCTCGTTCACTACTACGCCACGCTTGCAATCCAGCCCGCACTCGCGGGCCAGTTCCAGGTTGGGTGTTGTACCAATAGCAAGTATCATGGCATCGCAATCAATTTTGCGGCCGCTGCGCAAACCAATGCCGGTTAGTTTAGCGCGACCGTAATACAGTTGCACCTCATCATCATAATAAATATCGCAGCCCTGGTCCACCATTTCCTCGTGCAGCAGCTTGCTACCCAAGGCATCTAATTGCCGGTTTAAAAAACTGGATGTACGCTGGATGATAGTGATCCGGATCCCCATCTCGCGCAGGGATGCCGCCATTTCCAAACCCAGCAAGCCCCCGCCCACAATTACCACATGCCCGTTCTTTTTAATGTGTTTTTTAAAGTTATCGGCATCGGTACGGCTGCGCATACTGAAAATACCTGGTAACGATGGCACGTTTTTAGGGATGGCAGCACGACTGCCGGTAGCCATGATCAGCACATCGTAAGGGGTTTTAATCCCCCGCGAATCGGTCACATATTTAGTTTCACG
>JAQBNU010000110.1 GCA_028288365.1 Chitinophagaceae bacterium
TCCTGTGCGTCCGATGACGTATACAAATTCCCCTTTCTTGATGTTGAAAGAAATGTTAGCGAGCACCGTTTTTTCATCCTGAAAAATACTGGCATTCTGAATACTCACTACCGGTTCGCTGGAAAACTGCATGATCTTATAACGCTAATTTTTGAAGTTTACCAAATGGAAGACTGGCAATGAGCGCATACAGCGCTTCTTCTTTGCCTTCCAATCCAAATTTCTTTACTATTTTTTCCGGGCGATCCGCACGGAAATAAGCAATCAATACAAAGTTCTTATCTCTCAACTGAATGTAGTCTGGTATTTTGGCTTTGCCTTTTACTTTGATGATGTAGAGCTCAGCACCAAAGAGGTTAAGACTTGCATCTTCCATTCTGTATGAAGAGGATAATGAATTAACCGTTTACTTTTTTGTGATCCGCTAAAAACGTTTCCAAACCAGAAGTAGTTAATGGATGTTTCAATAAAGAAGTAATGACACTTAACGGACAAGTCGCTACATCAGCGCCGATCTCTGCGCATTCAATCAGGTGCATGGTATGTCTCACGGAAGCTGCTAAGATTTCTGTTGTATATCCGTAGTTGTCGTAGATGTTTTTGATTTGAGCAATCAGCTCCAAACCGTCTGAACCGATGTCATCCAAACGTCCGATGAATGGCGATACATACGTTGCTCCTGCTTTAGCCGCCAGCAAAGCCTGACCGGCACTGAATACCAAGGTACAGTTTGTTTTGATGCCTCTGTCGCTGAAGTAACGAATGGCCTTTACACCGTCTTTGATCATCGGTACTTTTACCACAATCTTAGCATCGATGGTTACCAATTCTTCTCCCTCTTCGATGATGCCTTTGTAATCCGTAGCAATCACTTCTGCACTGACATCTCCTGTTACCAGGTCACAAATGGCTTTGTAATGACGGTATACATTGTCTTTCCCTTTGATGCCTTCTTTGGCCATAAGAGAAGGGTTGGTAGTGACACCATCCAGTATGCCAAGGTCTTGTGCTTCTTTGATTTCGTTAAGATTGGCTGTATCGATAAAGAACTTCATAAGGTGAGTATTACAGTAATTAAAGTGGGATTGAATTTACTGTAAACTTAAAGGAATTGGGGGACCTTTAAAAGAAAAAAGGCAAATCAATTATCGCACCGCTTCAACCACTTACCCTTGCTTTCTTCCGAACCTGGGGGATTTGTAGGAGCTGGTCGTAATGATCTGCCGGATCAAAGGTAAGGAAAAAAATGAAATAATATTTAGTCGGTGAAAAATTATGTGAGATTGTTTTAGGAAGATTTGAATAGGGAAGAGGAGTGGGGTGTTTTGATAGTTAAGGGGAAGAGGTATGTTTTACTTTTAGATAAGTTAGCGTTTCATTAGAATTAGTTGGGCGAGTCCCCGCTGTATGTGCTACGTCTTGAATAGATGGTGGTACTGCGGGGTCGGGCTATTCGCTCCAAGTCCTCGCTCGGATTGTACTTCAATTCATTAGCTGACTTAATGGCTCGCTGTGGGCTTTCCGCTTCTATCCCTCACGCAAACATGATAACCTTCGAATGCACTGTAAAGCATGGTGCGGCTGTCGTCCACGAGAAGAGCGAATCAAAGGAGACATTGTCTGGAATTAACTTCGTATCGTGGGCCACTGGTTCAAATGTCTTCTTTGATTGGTTCTCGTGGCTCCCTTTTCTTTTGGGTGAGCAAAAGAAAAGAAAAAGGATGGGACAAAGAAGAATATGTTTTTTGGGTAAAAGTGTTGGCAATATCGTCTTCTCAACATAATAAAAAAGGCTTCGTATGAAGCCTTTTTCTTATAAAATAATCTCTCTAAAAAATTTTTCTACTTAAGTCAAATCCTTCCAAATAATCTGCTACTCTGCGTACAAACATGCCTCCCAATGAACCATCGATGACACGGTGATCATACGAGTGAGAAAGGAACATCATGTGGCGTATGCCTAAGCTATCGCCTTCCGGTGTTTCGATGACGGCCGGTTTCTTGATCACTGCACCCAATGCTAAGATGGCGCATTGCGGTTGCACGATGATCGGAGTTCCCATCAGGTTGCCGAATGAACCGACATTGCTGATGGTGTAGGTACCTCCTGTTAAATCATCGGGTGTCAGTTTGTTTTGTCTGGCACGTTTAGCGAGATCGTTTACTTTTTTAGTCAGTCCAACGATGTTGTGTTGATCGGCATTTTTTATGACCGGTACGATGAGGTTGCCGGAAGGCAGGGCCACCGCCATGCCGATGTTGATGTCTTTTTTTACAATGATCTTATCGTCGTCTACCGATACGTTGATCATCGGATAATCTTTGATGGCTTTTACTACCGCTTCAATGAAGATGGGTGTGAACGTCAGTGCTGCGTTTTCCTTTTCCATGAATTCATTCTTCATGCGGTTGCGCCAGTAGACAATGTGTGTCACGTCTGCTTCTACAAAGGAAGTCACGTGTGGAGAAATGCGTTTGGATTCCAGCATGCGATCCGCAATCATTTTGCGCATGCGATCCATTTGTATGATTTCATGTTCTCCGCTGTAAGAACGTGTGCCTTCTATGTGCGTGGTATCCTGCGAAGCATGAGCCGTCGATGCTGTTGCAGCAACAGTCGTTTTGCTTGCTTCCTGCACCGGAGGTTTCGCTGCATTTATTTTTCTTTGTTCCAGGTAACGGAAAATATCATTCTTCGTGACACGTCCTTCTGCTCCTGTACCGTTTATGTTTTCCAGTTCGTCAAGCGCCATCCCCTCTTCTCGGGCGATGTTCATGACCAGAGGAGAATAAAACTTTTTACCGTTTACTGCTTTTTGAAGCGGAGCGGTTGACGTTGTGTGATGGTTGACCGGGGCCACAGCTGCAACGGTTGTTTTGAGCTCTACTGGTTGTACAACGTTGTTTATTGTGGGTGTAGCTTCCGTTTTATCTGCGGTTTCTATCCAAGCGATCACGCTTCCTACAGCGACCACTTTCCCTTTTTCTGCGAGGATTTCTTTCAGGGTTCCGGAAAAAGTAGCCGGGACTTCCGTGTCTACTTTATCTGTAGCGACTTCCAATACCGATTCATCTTGCTCTATCGTATCGCCGACTTTTTTGAGCCAGTTTAAGATAGTGCCTTCCATCACGCTTTCGCCCATTTTGGGCATAACCATTTCTTTCAGTGCCATGGATGAATCCAATTAGTAGAGTACGGGTACAAAAATAGTATTTTTAGTTTAATAATAAGAATAAACTGTTTATGAAACGATTTGAGTTTCATACGAGCCTTTTTCTTTTCTTTTGCTCACCCAAAAGAAAAGAAACAAAAGAAAAGGGAGCCACGAAAACCAATTGCAGCAGACATTTGAGTATCGGCTAACAATGCGTAGTTAATTCTAAGCGATGTCTGCTACAATTCACTCTTTTCGTGGACGCCAGCCGCACCATACTTTGATGTTACTCAAGTCCCCTTCAGGGGATTTAGGGGCAAGACAGATGGAAAAGAAAACATAGTCATTGTACAAAGAAAGAGAAATAGAGCGAATACTCTTTCTTACAACTTCCCTTCAATACCTAACCGAAGCAAGTTCAACGCCACGGATGCAGACACTTTGATGTTGGTATCCCGTTCTTTGCCAAACTGAAACGTTTTAGAGTATAGTTGTCCTGTTGCAGAAGCAAAGGCCATGCATACAAATCCTACAGGCTTATCTTTAGTGCCTCCGTCTGGTCCCGCAATTCCTGTAATAGAGAGTGCATAAGAGGTTTTGTATTTGCGGAGGATGCCTGTTGCCATGGCTTCGGCGACTTTGGTGCTCACGGCTCCTTTTTGTTCGAGTAAAGTTTTGGGAACATGCAGTTCCTGTTCCTTGATGTCGTTGCTGTAGCTGACAATACCTCCTTTGAAATAAGCCGAACTACCCGGCACCGAAGTGATCAGGTGTTGCAGGTAACCACCGGTACAGCTTTCCGCCAGCGACAAGGTTTGGCCTGTTGCTTTCAGTAATATACCGATGTGTTCTTCCAGGTTGATGTCTGTTGCCGCGTAAAAATGTTTGTTGCCGATCAGGGGAAGAAGCAATTGTACTTGCCGATCCATCTCTTGTTTCAACAGTTGCTGATCGTCGTGCATGCCTGTCAGGCGAAGCTTAACACTGGAAAAAGAAGGCAGGTAAGCGAGGGAGAGAAAGGCAGGTAAAGCCTCTTCCCAGTCTTTGATTTGCTCTGCCAGCATGGATTCTCCAATACCGGCTGTGCGAATGATCTGATGAAGGATAAACGGTGTCTGAAAATGTTTTTTGATTGCAGGTAATCCATGATCTCTCATGATGCCTTTCATCTCATGCGGTACACCTGGTAGAGAAATAAAAACAACTTGTTCTCGGATCACCCACGTGCCAGGTGCCGTCCCGTATTGATTGCGAAGCGCTACAGCTCCTTCCGGAATCAGGGCTTGTCCTTTGTTGACGTCAGACACCTCTCTTCCTCTCGATACAAAGAATGCGGTGACATCGCTCAACACTTCTTCATTCCTGATCAACGATTGACCAAGAAAATCGGCCAGTACTTTTTTAGTGATGTCGTCATTGGTGGGTCCCAGGCCACCTGTAAGGATCACAAGGTCCGCTCGTTGAGCCGCTTCGTTCAGGATGGTTTGTATTTCTTCGTACCGATCACCTACAGAAGATTTGCGAGTGACTTTAATGCCCAGTAAACTGAGCTCGGAACCTAACCATTGGGTATTGGTATCTGTAATTTGCCCAAAGAGGATTTCATCACCGATGGTGATGACCTCGGCATGTACTTCTTTCATGAAGGTAAGGATTAGCGCCTGATCAACAGGTGCTCAATGTACTGTTTTTTATCGGTATTGAAAACAACCGTATACACACCTTCCGGCCACTGGATGACATCAAATACGGTCTGATCGCTGAGTACGATATTGTCTTTTTGATACAATACCTGTCCTACGCTATTGATGAATTGCAAGGTACCCGCATCCAGTATGTCGTTGCCAAAGCTTACGCTTTTTGTGGCAGGGTTCGGATATACTTTAATGCCGGTAGTCAGCGATACGGTAATCGTTTTTTGTTGTGTACTGCTGCATCCCTTGTCATCAGAGGCTGTCAGTGTGACGGAGTACACATCAGGAACAGTATAGCTATGGGAAGGGTTGGTAATATTCACATCGCTGTTGCCATCTCCATAATCCCAGTTCAGTGTGGTGTAGTTTTGAGAACTGTTGAACATGTACAATGTTTCATTGCTGGGAATAGTCAGTGTAGTGGTTTGTGTACCAAAAGATGCTTGGGCTGTAGCGGAGTTGATGTATAACGCCGCTCTGGAAGTGCTTTCATACAAGGAGTCTGCGCCTGCTGCAAATAAAGTGTCTGCAGTCGAGGCATTGTGCAACACGTAGGTTTGACCTGTAGCGATCTTGTTGATGTCTGTTACCAGGTTGTAGAAATTAAAGTTATTCCCATTTCCAGGTGCAAAGGTGATGTCCTTCGTTTGGTTCTCGCACAGGTAATAGGTTGCACCGATGGGGTTCTTGCTGGTTTTCATTTGTACGAACTTCGTTTTGATATTATCTGCATTGGTTTGAAGCGAAGACAAGTTATCAGCTGCAAGGATAGCGAATGCTACAGTACGTACTTCTCCCGGTGCGATGTTTAAGATCTGGGCACCTGTCATGTTGGAAATGTCAAAGCCATTGCTGCTCGTCATTCCGGCAGATGCTCTTCCCACTCCGTTGTTCATGCATTTATATTTCAAGGTACTGTTCCATGCGCCACTGTTGGGATTGATGTTGCTGACATCCGGCACGGTACCATTGTCCATGGCGTAGTAGGTCACATTTTCTTTGGTCAATAATTCTACTCCGGTATAAGGTCTGTTGGCCACCGTACTGTAGGCATAGCCCAGTTTTCTTGTGTAGTCAAAGCCTGCTCTGTTTCTGGAGTATTCAGTACCTGGACCGATGTCCCAGTCGAAGAATAAGGCTGCGTACAACGTATCGATGGCTGCTGCGGTATTGTTGGTGATTTGGTATTCAGCAATGAAACATTGATTCAGTCCCGGTTGATTGAAGGTATAGGAACGTTGCTCAACAGACAGGCCAAGGATTACACCAGCCAGTGAATCATTGAATTTATTTCTGATCTCCATGTCTTTGTAGGCGGGGTCAATATAAGTCGGCGCCATAGTGAATTGAAAATCGGCATCCGGACTGGCAGACGTACCTCTTACGCAATCGCTCACGTTGCCATGTTTTCCCAACAGGAAGCCTGCTTCATAGAGCACATTGGTAGAGTCGTATTGATAGCCTTCACCGTTTTGATTGGCATCGAATCCGAGGTGTCCGTCTGTCGTAATGGTCGATATGATTTTATCGGTGTAGATGTTGAGCATGCTGGGGTTGATGACCAGAGAGAAATACTGGTAATCGGAATAGCCATTTACCGGATCTACAAAACCCAAACGGAACTTTATCGTTTCATTGAATCCAGCAGACGGATTGATTTTAAATTTCAGTGGCAGGTAGGCGGCAGACGTTGTGATGCCCGTCATGCTGTCTATCACTCCGGCATTGACGCCTGAAGTAACAACGGTCACATCCGAAGAAGAACAGCTGAGGTATATCGATAAGTTATTGGTTTTTCTCAGGTAGTTCCATAAGTCTAAGGAAAGCGTAACGGTATCGTTGACCAATAAATAACTGCCATGTTTTCCACTTGCATCGAAGGCACGCATGCGTATACTGGGACTGGTCACATCGGTGATGGCGCGGTACAGGTTCAATCTACCTTTCCCTATCTTTTCGAAGAAAGGTTGGTTTTCTGTGTATTGGTAAAATGTATCAGCGGTTACCCTCAGCATTTCGATGACTTGAAGAGCTGTCATGTTAGGGTATTGCGCGCGCACAATGGCTGCAGCACCGGCTATGAAGGGTGAAGAAAGAGACGTTCCACTCTGACCGATATAACCGTTGCCATGGTCCGTTGTGATGAGCCCCGTGCCGAATGCGGCGATGTCTATATTGGTGGAAAGAGTCGAAGCCAGTCCCGCTACGATGTCTCTGAAACGTGAACGAATATCAATCACATGTCCTGCTGTAGCATCTGTGATGGTATCCAGTGCGGCAACGCTCATCACGTTGTCATAAGAAGCCGGATAGAAATCTCCTTCCGTGTCATAGTTACCTCCTGCTGCTACAATCACTACATCTTTTGTGATGGCTGCATAATTGATGGCATCCTGTAAGGTAGAAGAATAACCTCCCAGACCTCCCCATGACAGGTTGATGATTTTACATCCGTTGTCAGCGGCATATTGAATGCCCTGGTATCCCGCTACGATGGCATTGCCTGCATCCGGTGTGGCTTTGATCGGCATGAAACGGCATTTGAAACCGATCCCTGTTACTCCAATGTTATTATCCGCTTCACCCGAACATACACCTGCTACCCAGGTTCCATGGTATTCTGTAGGATGCACTACATCTGAATCTCCATCGGCTAAGTCGTATCCTGTGACGTATTGATTTTTTAAATCATCGTGCATGATGTCAAAACCGGTATCGACAATACCGATGATGATGTTGGGATCGCCTTTTTGTATGTTCCAGGCATCAAAGGCTTGTACTCGGTTGATGTGAAAATATTGGGCACCACCTGGCTGTGCTTCTGTATCGTTGGTGTAATAAGGAGTAGCCGGGGCAGGTGTAAAGTAAGGTTCTACATATTGAAAATAGCCCAGTCCTTTTAAGAAACGAATGGTGCCGTCCATATCCATGGATGAGGGCTGGTAATGCAGCACATAGATCAATTCCAGTTGGATGGTATCTTCTTTGGCCGGTTGAGTGGATTTATTTTTTACTTTGTTCTTGAATAAAGGATTGATCGATAACAGATCTAGTGGATACAACAGGTCTTTTATTGTGTTGTTGTGTTGTTCCAAGAAGGTGGCATACGCTGGCTTCAACTTCACGATGACTGTATTTTCCAGTTTACCTTTGGATTTTTCACCGATGACTTTATGCGTTTTGTAATCGTATTGGAAAGTAGGTCTCTGCTGTTGCGCACGCAAAGACGTACCGACAAGAAGTAACATGGAAAAAAATAAACCAAGGAAAGTAAAGCGGAAGTTTTTTTTCATAGGAGTTAGAGCATTTATTCTTGTATACGGCTTATACGCAAGTAGTAATTAAACAACTAAATGGACATACAGTTTAATTTGTACTATCTGAGGATTGTTTCTACTGCTTTGTTATTCAGTTAATTGTGTGCTGTTTAAGGCGTAAAATAAACTGCCTCAACAACTAATATCGGATGCAAATATGGTATAAATCTGTGCATATAAACGTAACGGTTTAAAGGCCTGGTTTGTTTAACTATGCCTTTACTTTGTTTTTATTACAGGTAGCGGAAGAAGACTGAATTATTTTAAGTGGAAACTAGTTTATAACTTGCAAATGATCAGAGCTGTCTCTGATTTAAAAACCATGTTTTTATGGCAAAGAATAAAGAACCGGAACATAAATTAATCATCCGAAACGCGAGACTTGCAGACTATGATGACCTAAAGGAAATCATGGACGAAGTCTATATCGATATCATCAATGGAGTTTGGACGAAGAAGGAATTCAAGTCGTTGCTGAAGGAATTTTCCGAAGGACAGATCTGTATCGAAGACAACGGAAAGGTAGTGGCCGCTGCCTTCAGTTTGATTGTGAGTTATAATATGTACGGTGATAAACATACCTACAACGAGATCACCGGAAACTCTTTGTTTACCACACACGATGAAAACGGAGATACGCTCTATGGTATCGATGTCTTTGTACATCCGGAATACCGCAACATGCGTCTGGGCCGTCGATTGTACGATGCGCGAAAAGAATTGTGTGAGAAACTAAACTTACGTGCCATCATTGTAGGCGGAAGAATTCCTGGTTATAAAAAGCATTATAAAAAACTAACACCTCGTCAGTACATCGAGGAAGTAAAGAAAAAAGAAATACTGGATCCTATCCTGACGTTTCAGTTGGCCAATGATTTTCACGTGCGGAAAGTGATTTCCAATTACATGCCGGAAGACGAAGAGTCCAGAACCCATGCGGCTTTGCTGGAATGGATCAATGTGTTTTACGAAGAACATCCGGAAACTACGTTATTCGGTGCAGAGAAATCGTTGGTGCGTGTAGGTGTGGTACAATGGAACATGAGAACCTTACAAGGCTTACCGGACTTGTTCAAGTACATCGAGTTCTTTGTGGATACGGTTTCCGGTTACAAAGCCGATTTTATTTTGTTTCCTGAATTCTTCAACGCCCCGTTGATGGGCGAGTCCAACGCAGACTCTGCGGCAGATGCGGTAAGAAACCTGGCAGAATATACCGAAGCCATCAAAGATAAAATGTCTGAATTGGCGGTGTCTTATAACATCAACATCATTGCGGGCAGTATGCCTTTGTACGAAGACAATACCTTGTACAATGTTTCCTACTTGTGCAGAAGAGACGGTACATCCGATGCGCAGTTTAAATTGCACGTCACGCCGGATGAAGAGAACTACTGGGGGATGCAGGGTGGAGATAAACTTCGCGTATTCGACACGGACTCCGGCAAGATCGGTATTTTGATTTGTTTCGATATAGAGTTCCCCGAGCTGCCACGTTTGCTAGCAGAGAAAGGGGTGAATATTATTTTCGTTCCTTTCTTAACGGATACCAAGAGTGCCTTCTTGCGTGTACAGCGCTGTGCCGCTGCCCGTGCCATTGAAAACGAATGTTACGTGGCCATCTCAGGAAGTGTGGGTAACCTACCGGGTGTAGAGAACATGGACATACAGTATGCTCAGTCGGCGGTATTTACACCGTCTGATTTCATGTTCCCGCACGATGCCATTCTTGCGGAAGCCACGGCCAATGCGGAAACTACGCTGGTGGTCGACATGGATCTTGACCTGTTGAAGCGTCAACGTACCTTTGGTAGTGTGCGCAACATCCATACGAGGAGATCCGATTTGTATGAGATCAAGTGGCTGAAATAAGAAATAAGAGATCAGAAGTATAGAAAGCAGAGTCCTGGAAACGGGGTTCTGCTTTTTTTATTACAAGCTGTCTTGCCCCTAAATCCCCTGAAGGGGACTTTCAAATTATGATTTTCTCGTTAAGCCAACATTGGTGCCCTTAGCTGGCGCCAGTTTTAACTGGTGCCTAATATGACAAAGAGCATTTGCTCGATGATCGATAAACAGAAGAACATGCTAATTATCGATGTTACGATTCTTACGACTTGTGACAGGTGTGATTTTCATACCAGCCTCTTACTTTTCTTTGGCGCTGCCCAAAAGAAAAGTAACAAAAGAAAAAGGCGCCACGAAAAGCGTGAATGAGAGAAGACATTTTAATATTGGCAACGGCACGAAGTTAATTCTTAGCAATGTCTTCTCTCATTCACGCTTTCCGTGGACGCCAGCCGCACCAGGCTTTACAGATTCAAGGAGACTTTGTAGCATAGAGCGCGAGTATAGAGTGTTTAATTCTCCATACTCGCGCTCCATACTCTATACTGTCAAGTCCCCTTTAGGGGATTTAGGGGCAAAACAGTTGGAGTACTATTCTTATCCGCTGAAGTCAACGAAGATATTTTAAAATCTATTTAACATAATGTGTTAGGCCGACTCATACCCGGGACATACCCGAGACATAGGCGGGACATACCCGGCTGGGAGCCCAGTGGGAGAGGCCTACTCAGTGTTTCGACATGCAGTAAACAACGCTATAAATTTTCAAAGAATTTTCGACAAGGCTCTCGACAGGAAGTTGGATAAAAATAAGTTCGGCGTTTTGTGGTTTGTTTTTTTGCAAAAAGTGAACGTACCTTTGACGCAGGAATTCGAAGAGGAGGGTTGATTTTTTTAGGAAGCAGTCCTTTTTATTTTTAGGGATTCAGGTATTTTTTTTCACTTAAACATTTTTCAATCATGGGAAGACAAAAAGGAATTCTCAAGCTTAATGGAACATTGGAAGGCATTTCCTTCTACCAAAGAAACGGACAAGATTTGGTGCGTGTCGCCAACGGTCCGGACAAAAACAAGATTTTAAACAATCCCAATTTCATCCGTACCCGGGAGAACAATCAGGAGTTCGGTGGGGCGGCCATGATTGGCAAGGCTTTGCGGCTGGGTGTGGTTCGGGAATTTTCAGACATGTCCGACAGCTTGGCCAATTCACGCATCGTGAAGATTGTTAAAGAAATGATCAACAGAGGATCGGGCAACAGGGGACAACGGGCGTTTACGCCTGTTCCTTTAGGCCCGATGCTGCTCAACTTTCCCTTTTCGGAGAAGGTATCCTTCGACAGCATTTGTCTGGCGCCTTACACAGTAGTTGTAAACGCTGGAAGAAATGAAGTCACCTTCACCTTTGCCGATTTCAACACCGGCAACATGATCCATGCACCCAACGGCGCTACACACGTTCGGTTGATCAACCTCATCTCTGTGTTGTCGCAATACAACTACAATGTGTTGACGAAAAAGTACGAACCCACAGATGCGATACGCAACAGCATGAATGCATTCAGTGCTTCCGATTATATGCTGTTAGGAGGAGAAGTAGGTGCTGTGACAACGCTCACCTCTACCATTGATTTGGGTAGCAATCCCCTGCTCGATAGCAGTGCGTTGATCTCCTGCATAGGCGTGGAGTTCTACCAGGACTTAGGTGGAACGAAGTACTTGTTGTCTTCTGGTAATGCGATGAAGATACAAGGGGTGTATTAAGATCTGCGAGAGATGTGTTAAAAAAGAATAAGGTTTGAGAATTACTGAAAGGATCATGCGTTTTGCATGATCCTTTCAGTAATAATGGATTAATAGAATGCTGCTAAGGCTTGTAGACTTATAAGTAATTTATAAGTTTTGGATGTTATAGAATCCCCGCACCTTGAGGTGCTATATACTTTAGGCACGAGCAAGATGCTCGCCAGCGTGAGAAGAGAGTGCTTGCCAGATATAGTGAAGTTGTTTTGTCAGACGAGGCTCGAGCAAATGCTCTAGGTGAAAAAAAGGCACCAGTTAAAACTGGCGCCAGCTGAGGTATTATTTAATGATGCTTTACTTCTTCTTTTTGATAGGCAAAGTGCAAGGTGATTTCTTTCCCATCCATTTCAGCGTCTATCTGATCAGGCTTTAATTCCAGCGTGAGGAGGTGAATGTCCTGGTAATTGGTTACTGCTGTTGACAAGTCTAAACGGTGGTTATTTTTAGAGAGAGGTAGTTCTATTGCATCGTCGTTGTGGTAAAACTCCAGTCGTACGATGCCTGTATACTGTTCCGGCAAGTGTTTGATTTCAAATGCTGACAAGTGATTGTCTCTTTCTATCTCAAACTGTTGGCCGAATGCACCGTATTCGATTTTCTTATGCGCCTTGGTCAGCCCCGTATTTAAAGGTGTAGGAACGATATATTCTTCTTCCAGTTCCACCTGAAGTGTATATTCAGTTGTTGAATCACTTTCCGTTACCAGATCAATCGTCACATCCTGACTCGTGTTGTTTTTGTATAGGGTAGATACAGGTCCGTATACATCATTAGCAGGATCGGTGGCATCTACTTTATGGGCAGACAGGGACAAATGCACGCCATCGTACTTTTGTTGATTTACTTCCACATACAGGTACACAGATGCGGCCTTCATGGTTGCTGCGTTTTCTTCCGGGAAAGCTACTTCGAGGGTCAGGCTGTGCCAGGCCCTAAGCGTGATGGATTTTCGGGGTTGCTGGTCGGAGAAGATGGCGGGAAACATAAG
>JAQBNU010000004.1 GCA_028288365.1 Chitinophagaceae bacterium
AGGGTTGCAAACGATTTGATCGTCTGCAACCCTTCTCTTTTGATAGGATAATTAAAGGATTTCGTGACTAAGTATGGTAGTAAAGAATAAGCACTGCGCCCCAAATTTTTTAGCGAGACTTTTCTGATGAATCACTTCGAGTTCGTCCTGAAACAAATCGAGCAGGGCCATGTTTTCAAATGAAAACTGAACGGCAAAACTCACCTGTCCTTCTTCAGCCGGATGATCCACTCTATAGACCCTATAATCGGGCGTTCGGAAGGCAATGCTCTCCTGAAAGGCCTCCTCTTTTAACCATTTTTTCCAAGGGTCAATATTATTGGGTGTAGTGATATAGGTTGTATTGAGTATAAACATTGTCACTTAAATCATTTTTTTGCATTATTGGTTAAATAAATTGGATTGTCAAATAACTTTATATAAATATACAACGTATATCTCCAATCAACGAGTCTTTGGTTTTTTAAAATCTAGTTTAACATGTACACCGACAAAAAAGTAAACCTTAACAAAGCACTTTCAGTAATGACCGTCCTCTTTTTCATGTGGGGCTTGATCACAGTGCTGAACATTGCGTTGACAAGTGAGTTAAGTGATGTTTTCCGTTTATCTCCTTTTCAAGCACTATTTATTCACGTAGCATTTTACAGTACCTATTTCATTGCCGGATATCCATCTGGTAAGGTCATTGATAAAATAGGATTTCGTAAAGGGCTTTTGGCCGGAACATTATTAGCAGCGATTGGTTGCTTTTTGTTTTATCCGGCAGCTGGATTCAGATCGTTTCCTTTATTCATTATCGCCTTGGTAATAGTGGCTACTGGATTTACATTATTGCAGACTTCTGCTAACCCTTATGTTTTGTTGGTAGGAGACAGACAGACATCAGCTTCTCGTTTAAGTTTGATCGGTGCATTCAATTCATTAGGTACTTTCCTTGCTCCATTATTGGCTGCAGGTGTTTTTTATAATATAGCAGGATTTAATCCGGATGATTTCGGAACCATGTCTGTAGCAGAAATTGATACGGCAAAAGTTGAATACGTACAGATTCCTTATTTGATTTTAGGAGTAGTTTGGTTATTGATCGCTGCACTGGTGTATTTCGCGAATCTCCCAAGTATTCAAACAGCCGATGTTGAACCCAACATCAAATCTGATAAGCCCATTACAAATGAATTGCAGGTAAAACATTTCGTGTTAGGTATGATTGCCATCTTCGCCTATGTTGGAGCGGAAGTGTCCATTGGACAATTCATCAATAGACAAGATCCGGGTTTCTCTCAACACTATTGGGGATTGGCGATGATCGGCCGTTTCATAGGTGCATTGGTATTGATTAAATTAAGTCCACGCAAGTTGATCATGGTAAATACACTTGGCGCTATCTTGATGATCTTGTTTTATTTGTTCTTTAGTGGTGGAGAGCATTCCATTCTATTCCTTGTGATGATCGGATTGTTTAATTCTGTTCTGTGGCCTTGCGTCTTTATGATGGCGATAGATGGATTAGGTAAATTCACAGAAGAAGGAGCATCTTACCTGATCATGATGATTCTTGGAGGAGCTGTAATACCTCTTCTTTTCATGAACATTGTCACCATCCCTTCTGTAGGAGCTGGCTTGTTGATCATCCTGATCTGTTACGCTTACATTTTCTACTATGGAATGAAAGGTTCGAGATACGAGAAGAGAACAAACCTCTACTAGAGTTATACGATATAGATACTATTGAAGGTCCCGGCTGTTAAGCCGGGACCTTTTTTTTGAATAAGGCACGAGGGACGAGCCAGGAGGGATGAAAGAGAATAAGTATTGGGACAGCTAGAAGAAATCAGTAGGGAGTCTTAGAGACTTGAAGAGGCACTGCTACTGGTAAATGAAATGAAGAAGTAATAAAAGGAAACGAGGTGAAAGATTGGGACAATAGCGTAAAGAAGGTATAAGCGATGAATACGACGTGAGAGAGGAAGTACTACTAGAGACAGGATGGGAACGGTCAGAGGTCTCTAAAGGATCAGTGAATACGGAAAATGGAAGTGTATCAAATGGGTATAAAAGAACAGCTTTATAATAATCAAAGGACTAATATATAGAAAAGGTAAGATCACCAGATTATAAAAATGTGTAAGCGATAACATCGCTAAAACTGATTTTACTTGCTTATCTCTCTAACTCATTTATTGTCTCTTGTTCCTCCTGGCTCGTCCCTCAAATGGGGGCAAAAAAAAACACGGACCGAAGTCCGTGTTTTAAAGCTTTACATCACAAAGATGTTATGCTTGTGGTGCACTAGGTGCTTTTTTAGCAGCTTTTTTCTTAGCAGCTTTTTTCTTTGGAGCAGCTTTTTTAGCAGCTTTCTTAGCTACTTTCTTAGTTGCTTTTTTAGCGACTTTTTTAGCAGCTTTCTTAGCTACTTTTTTCGTTGCTTTTTTAGCAGCTTTCTTAGCTACTTTTTTCGTTGCTTTTTTCGCTACTTTTTTCTTTGCAGCTACTTTTTTCTTTGCAGCAGGTTTCTTAGCTGCAGATTTTTTAGAAGTTTTAGCTTTTGCCATGATCTCCTCCTTTTTTGTAATTAAATAATTAGTTAAAAAATACTTGACTAAATCTATTTCAATAATATGTAAATTATTTTAAACTTCCAAACAACTCTTTATGCAAAAAATTATCTACAGCCATTTTTTTTTCGTGAGAATGAGATTTAAACGGGTTATGGGTCTTCAGCTAAAAAACAAACCTTCTGTAGCACTAGTAAAATCAATAGCTACAGAAGGTCGTGTATAAAACAGGAATTTTAGGGCCTAAACTTTCAAACTTTGCTCGGCTGAAAAAATTTCTACCTGATTTTTCAAAAGGTCATCAAAAACTTCTCTTTTTCTGATTAAAAAGTCTCGTTCATTCAAAATCAAAACCTCCGCAGGACGAAAACGACTGTTGTAATTTGAACTCATACTGAATCCGTAAGCGCCTCCGTTTTTTAATGCGATAATATCTCCCTCTTTGGCTTCGCTGATGTCTAGAGCTTTCCCGAAGGTATCGGTTTCACAAATGTATCCGACAACGTTATATTTTTTTAATTTTCCAGTCGGATTGCTCGCGTTGAAGATCGAATGGTATGATCCGTACATCATCGGACGGATTAAATGGTTCAATCCGGAATTTACCCCGATGAAAGTACAAGCAGGGGTCTCTTTGATCACTGTACAAGTTGTCAACAGCAATCCGGATTCACTCACCAGAAACTTTCCAGGCTCAAACCAAAGTTCTAATTCCTTTCCATACGTTGCGCAGAAGGCCTTAAACGCGCTACTCATCTTCTTTCCGAGTTCTTCGATGTCTGTGGCATGATCTCCGTCTTTGTATGCAACTTTAAAACCGCTACCAAAATCGATAAAGGATAAATTCTTGTAATGTCTGGCAACTTTAAACATGATCTCAGCCGCACTGACAAATGCATCTGCCGATTTGAAATCAGATCCGCTGTGTACGTGAATACCTTCAACATTTAACTTATAGTGAGAAACAATGTCCAGTATATTTTGCTCCTGTTCGATTGAAATCCCAAATTTTGACTCGCGATGTCCGGTCATGATCTTCTCATTTCCTCCAGCATCGATGTGTGGATTGATGCGTATGCACACCGGTACGCTTGATCCATACAACTCTCCGAAACGATTCAGGAAGGGAAGATTGTCGATGTTGATATGTACATTCAGTTTCACTGCTTCTTCGATTTCGGAAAAGTCCACACAGTTTGGTGTGAACATAATTTCCTCTGGAGCAAATCCTGCTCTAAGTGCCAGGTGCAATTCATTGATCGAAACAACGTCAACTCCTGATCCGGCTTTTTGCAATAGAGTAAGTATAGATTGATTGGTCAATGCTTTTGCGGCGTATTTAATCTTTACACGAGTACCTTCAAACGCATTTTTCAAACGTTTGTACTGGCTTAAAATTTTTTCTCCATCATATACATATAAAGGAGTTTGGTACTTTTCTGCCAAGGCATTCAATGTGATTCCCTGGATGCTGTAACTGCCGTTTGTTAATTCCATACGAAGTAAAAGGTATAATTTGTCGTGCAAAGATAGTTGAATAAGCAGCGAGCTCTATGACCTTGTACAAAATTTTCGGTCGTGCTGTTGTATCTATTGTCAAATAATGCTTATTTTTGAAAAAACGAATTAAGAACATGGTACAGATCGTAAACAAATATTGGTGGTGGGAATCATAAATCCAGCTGGTGGACACACGACCTCTATTTGTATACATTAAGATATAAAAGTAAGGCTTGCTGTGGATCAGCAAGCCTTACTTATTTTAAAGCATTCAACATTCATGAAAAAGATAAAGATCAACACCACTACTCAATCTCTGCTGGCAGACATGCTTACTCCGGTATCTGTCTACCTGAAATTAAGAGATCACTTTCCTTACAGTTGCCTGCTTGAAAGTTCCGATTACCACGGTACGCAGGACATCTACTCCTATATAGGATGCGAACCACTGGCTTCTTTTAAAGTAGAAGAGGGAACGATCAACATTCAATTGCCTGGACAAAAAGACGAGACACGAAAAGCCACTCGCGAAACGGTAACAGAAGCGCTGTCAGATTTTATCGGTGCATTTGATACGCAAACCTTGTCTGTACCTTTTATTACAGGAGGACTTTTTGGTTACATGTCTTATGACGCGGTTCGTTATTTTGAACAGGTAGACATTTCAACATTCGCAACGGACGATCGCAAAATTCCGGATGTGTATTACATGTTCTATCGCTATTTGTTGGTTTTTAATCATTTCAACAATGAATTGACGATCATCGAAAATCAACCGGCAGACAATACCTCTGGTTCTTCGCAGATCGAAAAAATAAAAACATTGATACAAAATCAGAATGTACCGGAGTTTGATTTTGCCTTGACTTCGGAAGAAACCTCCAACCTGACCGATGAAGAATACCTAAGTATCATTGACAAGGGTAAGCAGCATTGCCGCCGTGGAGATGTGTTTCAAATTGTATTGTCCAGAAGATTTCAACGCGGCTTCAGCGGAGATGACTTCAACGTGTACAGAAGTTTGCGTTCCATCAATCCTTCTCCTTACTTATTTTATTTTGATTACGGCAGTTTCAGGATTTTCGGTTCTTCACCGGAAGCCCAAATCGTGATCAAGGACGGAGCGGCATTTATTTATCCCATTGCCGGTACATTCAGAAGAACAGGAGACGATGTGAAAGATTACGACCTGGCGAAAGAATTATTAAACGATCCGAAAGAAAATGCCGAACACGTCATGTTGGTAGATCTGGCAAGAAATGATCTGAGCCGACACGGTGAACAGGTAAAAGTAGAAACCTTCAAAGAAGTACAATACTATTCTCACGTCATTCACCTGGTGTCAAAAGTAAAAGGTATCCTCGAACATCCGGAAGATTACATGCAAGTGGTAGCAGATACGTTTCCTGCCGGCACGTTGAGTGGTGCACCGAAACACCGCGCCATGCAATTGATTGATCAATACGAAAAAGGCAATCGTGGATTTTATGGTGGAGCTATCGGATACATTGGATTCAATGGAGAATTCAATCATGCCATCATGATCCGTTCCATTTTAAGTAAATACAATCAATTGTATTATCAGGCTGGTGCGGGTGTCGTGGATCTTTCTGTCAGAGAAAGTGAATTGCAAGAAGTGCACAACAAATTGGCTGCCGTAAAAAAAGCCATCGAAAAGGCTGTTACCATTTAATCGATCAAAGACCATGAGCACAGATAAAGCAAAGACGAGGATATTAGTTTTTGATAACTACGATTCTTTTACCTACAATCTGGTACACTATATAAAAGGACTAGGTTATAAAAACCTGGAAGTATACCGCAACGATCAGATTCCATTGGCAGAGATTGCCGCTTACGATAAAATATTATTATCACCGGGTCCGGGTATTCCTTCTGAAGCAGGCATTTTGCATGAGGTCATCAAAACCTATGCACCGACGAAAAGTATTTTCGGAGTATGTTTAGGTTTACAAGCCATCGGCGAAGTATTTGGTGGGACATTGATCAATTTGGATAAAGTGTACCACGGCATTGCTACAGATATACATATCACTGTACCGGCTGATCTTACTTTTGAGGGATTACCGCCTACCTTCAAAGCGGGACGTTATCATTCATGGGCGGTGGCAACCAAAGATTTTCCAAACGAATTGGAAGTAACAGCAGTGGATGATAAAAATCAAATCATGGCATTGCGTCATAAAACGTATGATGTAAGAGGCGTACAGTTTCACCCGGAATCTATTTTGACGGAACACGGTGAACAAATGGTCCTGAACTGGTTAAAGCATTAAATCATGAAAGAAATATTACAACAGCTGATCGATCATAAAACACTGAGTCGCGCCGATGCGAAGACGGCGATGCTTCGTATTGGTCGGGGAGAGATCAACACTTCACAAACCACAGCCTTCATGACAGTGTTCATGATGCGCAGTGTGACGGTGCAGGAAATGTCAGGCTTCCGTGATGCGATGCTGGAATTATGTGTGCCGGTGCCGGTTTCAGAATTTGATCCAATGGATTTGTGCGGTACTGGCGGCGATGGGAAGAGCACTTTTAATATTTCTACTACCGTTTCTTTTGTAGCGGCGGGTGCAGGAATCTATGTGGCCAAACACGGCAATTATGGAGTTTCATCGCCAGTAGGTTCTTCGAATGTGATGGAATTTCTAGGTTACAATTTCACCAATGATATCGATACTTTAAAAAAACAGTTGGAGCGATCAAAAGTCTGTATCTTACATGCACCTTTGTTTCATCCGGCCATGAAAAATGTGGCGCCCATCAGAAGAGAGTTGGGCGTAAAGACATTCTTCAACATGCTGGGCCCAATGATCAATCCGGCTTTTGTGAAAAAACAAATGGTGGGTGTATTCAGTCTTGAATTGGCACGCCTTTACGGATATATTTATGCGGAGACAGATAAGCGTTATTGCATCGCACACTCCTTAGATACATACGATGAAATTTCTTTGACGGCTCCGTTCAAATTGATTACCAACAGGGGAGAGGAGATTTATACGCCACAGGATTTAGGTATGAATACGTTTGTTCATGACGAAATCAAAAGTGGAAGCAACGTGGAAGAAAGCGCACACATTTTCTTGAACATCATACAGAACAAAGGTACGAAAGCACAAAACGACGTAACCCTCGCCAATGCTGCTGCTGCCATCGTTTGTGCCAAACCCGGAACAACCATGCTGGACGCTGTAGAAATTGCCAGAGAATCCATACAATCAGGCAAGGCATACCAGGCCTTTAAAATATTAATGGACAATAACGCATAACCATGAGCGTACTCGATAATATCATTGCCCACAAAAGGGTAGAAGTGGCAGAAGCGAAAGAACGACTTTCGTTTGATCGTCTGCAACGTTTCGTCAAACCGGCTGAACAAAATCTTTCACTGAAACAACATTTGCTGGCACTTAACAAAACAGGCATCATTGCTGAGTTTAAAAAAGGGTCGCCTTCCAAAGGCATCATCAACGACAAAGTATCGCCTGAGGAAGTAACAAAAGGTTACGAACTGGCTGGAGCATCGGCTTGTTCAGTATTGACCGATAAGGATTTTTTCTTTGGATCGGAAACGGATCTGCAGGCTGCACGTGCAGCCGTTAACATCCCCTTGTTGCGAAAAGATTTCATGATCGATGAATACCAGATCCTGGAAGCCAAAGCTTGGGGTGCCAATATCATTTTATTGATTGCGGCCTGTCTTACACCGGTAGAATTGAAACGACTGGCGCGATTTGCTCAATCCATGGATTTGGAAGTCTTGCTGGAGGTTCATAATAAAAAAGAATTACTCGACAACCTGATCGACGAAGTAGATGTGATCGGAGTCAATAACCGCAATTTGAAAAACTTTGATGTGAGCATTGAGACCTCCCTTCAATTAGCGGAATTGATCCCAAGTCGCTACGTGAAAATTTCTGAAAGCGGATTGGATAAAGCAGAAGATTTGATCACTCTCGGGAAAGCAGGCTACAAGGGCTTTCTCATGGGAGAACGTTTCATGAAAGAAAAAGACCCGGGGAAAGCGATGGCGGATTTTGTGGCTAAATACAATGCGCTAAAAAAATGATTTGCTTGTTGTTGGCGTCTCGCCAACAACCGGACAGTATTAACACGTTTTCATACAACACTTGTTGGCGAGAGGCCAACAAGTAACGAAGTAAAAAAAATATAAAACAGTGAATCAAAACAAAAAAATAAAACTCAAAGTATGCGGCATGCGGGAGAGCAACAATATTCTCCAGTTAACGGAGCTGTTGCCGGATTACATGGGATTTATTTTTTATGGTGCATCAAAACGTTATGCCGGAACATTATTGGATGAAAAGGGTTTAAATGCATTACCTGAAAGCATTATCAAGACAGGAGTTTTCGTCAATGAGTCGGTAGAAGAAATAAAGAGGATCGCCAATACCTACCATTTGAAAGCCGTACAATTGCACGGTAATGAATCACCGGAAGTATGTGCTGAGCTGCGAGCAACCGGTTTGCAAGTCATTAAAGTCTTGCACGTAGATCAAACGTTGGGCTGGAAAAGTTTGAAAGCGTACGAAGCAGTGTGCGATTACTTCTTGTTCGACACGGCTGATGCTTCCTGGGGAGGAACAGGTCGCACGTTTGATTGGAACATTCTGAAAGATTATCCATCTGATAAACCGTTCTTCTTAAGCGGCGGCATTGGACTCGAACAACTACCCATTCCAGAGTTCATCTTACAAAAACCGCTCTGGGCCATCGATATCAATAGCCGTTTCGAGATCAGTCCGGGATTGAAGGACATTGAGAAAATAAAAGAATTTCAAAAAAAATTAAACGATCAATCGAAATGAGTATTCACGAAGAAAAAAAAGATATACTAGGACAATCATACATTTATATGAACTACCAGGTCGATAAAAAAGGATTTTACGGAAATTTCGGAGGCGCCTACATTCCGGAAATGTTGGTTCCTAATGTAGAAGAGTTGAGAAACCGCTACCTGAGCATCATTCAGGAGGAAAGCTTCCAAACAGAAATGGATCAATTGCTGCGTGACTATGTTGGCCGACCAACTCCTTTATATTTGGCAAAACGATTGTCAGAAAAATACAACACAACGATTTATCTGAAACGTGAAGACTTGTGCCATACCGGAGCACATAAAGTAAACAATACTATCGGACAAATTTTATTGGCGCGCCGCTTGGGTAAAACACGCATCATTGCTGAAACCGGCGCCGGTCAGCACGGTGTAGCGACCGCGACTGTGTGTGCATTGATGGGTATGGAGTGTATTGTGTACATGGGTGCCGTGGACATGGAGCGTCAGAAGCCAAATGTAGAACGTATGAAAATGTTGGGGGCGACTGTTCGTCCGGCAAACTCCGGCAGTAAGACATTGAAAGATGCGACCAATGAGGCCATCCGTGACTGGATCAACAATCCGGTAGATACACATTATATTATAGGTTCAGTAGTGGGGCCTCATCCTTATCCTGATTTGGTAGCGCGTTTTCAATCCATCATTTCTGAGGAAATGAGAGAGCAGCTGATCGATAAAACAGGATCACCAAATCCGAATTACGTGATTGCCTGTGTGGGTGGAGGAAGCAATGCAGCAGGTGCATTTTATCATTATTTAAATGAAAAAAGTGTAAATCTAATTGCTGTCGAAGCAGCCGGACAAGGCGTGTATTCAGGTCATTCAGCAGCTACTACATTTCTCGGAAAACCTGGTGTGATTCATGGTTCAAAAACATTGTTGATGCAAACAGAAGACGGACAAATTACCGAACCATATTCTATTTCTGCTGGTCTTGATTATCCAGGCATTGGTCCCATGCATGCTAATTTATTTGAAACCGGTCGCGCTAAGTTTTACAGTGTTACCGATGGAGAAGCATTCAATGCAGCCATGTTGTTGAGTCGCATGGAAGGAATTATTCCGGCGCTGGAATCTGCACATGCCATTGCGGTATTGGAAAACATACCAGTTAAAAAAGACGATGTGGTGGTGATCAATTTGTCAGGAAGAGGAGATAAAGATTTGATGACCTACATCACAAGAAAAGACGAGTTTACAAAGTAGAAAATAAGGTACGAAGAACGAGCGAGGAGGTACGAAACATAGTGTACCTGGTACATTCTCGATACTATATTAAAAGAAAGCATTAACCATTAGAATCATGACAAGTACAAAGATAAATAATAAACTGACGCAGCTTTTTGCGACAAAGAAAAAAGGCTTGCTGAATATTTATTTCACAGCCGGTTATCCGCAACTGGAAGATACACGCACCATTCTGAAAGCCTTGCAGGACGGCGGTGCTGACATGGTGGAGATTGGCATTCCATTTTCTGATCCATTGGCAGATGGTCCGATCATACAGGAGAGTAACGATGCCGCTTTGCACAATGGCATTACGCTAAAAAAAATCATCCAGCAGTTACAAGGCATGAGAGACGAGATTCACATTCCGGTACTGCTCATGGGCTATATTAATTCTGCCTTACAGTATGGTGTAGAAAAGCTGGTGTCTGATCTCAGCGAACTGGGCGTAGATGGGATGATTCTTCCCGATCTTCCGGTAGATGAGTACAAAGAGAAGTATCAGGATTTATTTGAAGCAAGTAATTTGTCCATGGTATTTTTGGTAACACCACAAACATCTGCAGAACGCATGAAGTACATTGATCAGGCGTCTTCTGGTTTTATTTATGTGGTTTCTACAGCCAGTACTACCGGTAATGAAGCGAAAGATCTTGCAGGACAGAAAGAATATTTCGAACGCATCCACCAAGCGAAATTTAACAATCCAACAATGATTGGCTTCAACATCAAAGACCACGCATCTTATACAGAAGCCTGCCAATATGCGAATGGCGCCATCATAGGTAGTGCCTTTATAAAAATGTTAGGAAATAGTCATTTGTTGGAAAAAGACATTAAAGAATTTGTATCTTTTGTTAAACAATGATAAATCCCAAACACCATGATAGAGCTCATCCCTGCTATTTCGGTAAAATATAAAAAAGTAGTTCGTATCAACGGCTACAATCCTAATGATCTGGTTTTGTATAACCACGATCCTTTGGATTGGGCCATGAAGCTGGAGGATTGTGGCATTCAGCGTGTGGTGCTGATGGATGTAGAAGGATTGGAACAACGCAAAGTAGTAGACACAGACGCATTAGAAAAAATCTCAGGCTTCACTTCTATGAAAGTAGATTTTGGTGGAGGCTTACAAAAAGAAGCAGATTTGCGTCTTGCTTTCGAACACGGTGCAGACCGTATATTGGCAGCCTCTGTAGTGGAGTTTAACCAGGAAATCTTTAGTTCCTGGTTGGTGACTTTCACACCGGCAAAAATTGTATTGAGCTTAGACATCATAGAAGGCAAAGTTTTGTATCGTCAACACGGTCAAATTGCAGAAACGGAATTAGAGCAAGTGGTGGACTATTTTTACGAACAAGGCATCACAACCATCAAATGTGCCATGCACGGATGGTCGATGGAGAAAGCGATTACGCACTATGAACCACTGGTTAAAAAATACCCGGAAATACACTTTACCGCTGCTACAGGAATTAAATCATTAGACGATATCAAAAAACTGCAACAAGCAGGTTTAGATGGAGCGGTCTTCGCGAAAGCCTTGCTGGACGAACAGATTACGTTGAAAGAATTAGAAACGTTCATTAAGGAAAATAAATAATTTCTGAATAGAAGCAGGAAGCAGTTACCATTTTTAGCATTTATGAAACCCAAAATCCATTTCCACTCCTTAGAAGCATTGCGTTTTTTCGCTTTTTTAAAAGTTTATTTGCTGCATGTCCCGATTCAAGGGGATTTCCCCGTGTTTGGTTTTTTGAAGGGCGGTGGTGGATTAGGAGTTTATTTCTTTTTTGTACTCAGTGGATTTTTAATTACCTATTTGTTGACGTTGGAAAAAGCAAACGATGGATCTATCGATCTAAGCAATTTTATAGTCCGTCGTAGTTTGCGTATATGGCCCTTGTATTTCTTAATGGTTGTTATTGCTGTTGTATTACCCTATTCCTGGAAAGACGGCATTGGCTTTCACATGGTAGGAGGCGGTTATGATTTCGATTGGAAAACATCGTTTACATTTCTTCAAAATTATAAAATGCTCGCTGAAGATAATTTTCCTAAGACGACACCACTGTCTGTCTTTTGGTCTTTATGTATCGAAGTACACTTTTATTTGTTCTGGGGAGCGGTCTTGTATTTCTTACCCATGAAAAAGTTTTTGAATTTTTTCATGGTATGTTTTGCGCTAGCCTGGTTGGCTCGATTCATCGAACCATTCATCATCAGCAACGAAAGGATTACAACAAATGACTTATTTACTAATCTGGATCTCTTTGCAGCAGGAGGTCTATTGGGCTATTTCGTGGCAACGAAAAATCATTTCTTAGAACAAATAAACGGACTGAACCGCTGGATCAAGTACCTGATCATTACTTGGGTTTTATGTATGATTATTTTCCAAAACCAGGTGCTTCCATATGTGAATGGTTCTTTTTTCAATCTCATTCGTCCTACCATCATATCCGTTTCGTTTGCCGCGCTGATTGCTCTGTTTCTTCCTATGAATTCATCTATAAGAATTAAAAGCCGCGTGTTGAATTATTTAGGTACTATCAGTTATGGATTGTATGTGTTTCATATTATCATGATCCATGTCGTTTTTCAATATTTTATTAAACATGGGATGGTGATTGACAACTGGTATATGTTGGCTTTATTCTTGTTCATTACGGCTGCAGGTTCATTGATACTGAGTATGCTGTCTTATCAATATTATGAACTTCCTTTTTTAAAGTGGAGAGATCGATTGATGTTTAGAAAAAGTAGTTCATTCGAAAATGAATAGTAGTAAGGAAAATAAAGGAGTCATACAATTTTGTATGACTCCTTTATTTTTTTGAACGATCGACTTCATCCAGATTTGCGTATCATCAGCTTTGTTTGATCAGGAACAATGTGGTTGATGGTGCTGTCCCCCAAAACATTTGACTCTTCGGTACGATTCATGAATGTCTAAATCAACTGACTGTCCGTAGGAGGCAAGGCAAAAAAAGCAGGAAGAAAAAATGGCAAGCCTAAACATCTAGATCATTCTACGGTTAAAAATAATTGTACTAGTCCTCTTCTCTATATCCTTTAGGTGTAATGCCTGTAATGTTTTTGAATACTCTGTTGAAGTGAGAAATGTTATTGTACCCTACTTTGTAAGCAATATCAGAAACAGGAAGTTTGGTTTCTTTCAACAAACGTTTCACTTCTGTAATACGCAATTGATTGAGGTAATCAGTAAAGGAAATGTGTAGATTTTCTTTGATCAATTTTGAAATGGCTTTGCCATTGATGCCTACTCCGTTTTGTACGTCAGTAAGACTTAATTCAGGATTGGAATAATTATGTGCAACGAAATCAATGATCTTACCAAACTCATCGTTTTGTCTATCGGAAACCGAGAGAGGAGTATATTCAATTTGTAAAGGGGCAGGATTTTTTTTTCTCTCAGAAAATCGAAGGTAAAGACCAACGAGGAGAAGCAAGGCCAATAAGCTACTGATCGTAATAATCAATGTGCGATTGGAATCAATAAAACGAATTTTGGAAATGAGAATAGTATCTGGTATATCCGGACCTAGCGCCTGGCAACTTCCGATCACAAAATTACCGACTTTAGAAAAGTCGGGTGTTTCCAAATCGGCTTCAGATAATTTATAATAACGCAACCACCAACTAGGTATCTTGAAATCAGTGAGTCTAAGTTTGTAGGTGGTATCCTGTCCAAAATGATCTACGACCAATCCGTATGGAACACTTTCAACAGTATCTTTGGCCAGGATTACTTTTTCTTTTAGAGTAAAAGTAATCGGTATGCGTTTCCCTTTTTTTGAATGCAGTCGCACTTCAAGCAGATCATACGAGGAAGCATTAAAAGTGGCGCCGGAAGTATCGTAAAGATATACTGCTGCAAAAGGCTCTAGAAAAGCATTGCTGAGTGTGTAATCAAATTGTATGGCTGAAGAAGTGCGTTTGCAAAATGTCTTTGAAAATACCGGACCTTCTTCATGATAGGTATCAAGAACAATGGCAGAATGAACCGGATAGGGAAAGATGGAAAGAGAATCGGTACGGTACGCGACGACTCCAATGATCAGCAGGATGCCCGCTAGTGCGAACAGACTGATATAAATCATTTTTTTACGCGACATTTTCACCTTTTTTTAACGACAAGACGAGTGGCTCCCATACAGCCAGTATGCAAATTAGGCTTTTCACTTTGCAAATTCCGTTTTTAGTGGCAAAATCGAATGAAACAAACGCTTTTTCTGAAATGCGAAGTTTATGCCGGAATATGCAAATTTTTTCTGGGTATAATCGTATATATTTGTAAGATCATATACATCCAGACGTATGAAAAGACATTTCGCTTATCCCATCGCCTTATTCTTTTTAGGCTTATTAACCATTTCAGGGACCGTTCGGGCCCAGCAAATTCCTTGTAATGTTTTAGTAGGCTACTACCAAACTTCCTGGGGCTCACAAGTCAGACTTAAAAACATCAACAGCAATTATAACGTGATCTGTCTTTCTTTCCTGGAAGCAGGTGGCGGAGATGGAGACGGAACTAATAATGTGGTGGATGATCTTAGCTTTTATGCAAGTTCATGGACCCATGTAGCAACTGATATTGCTACCCTTCAGGCACAGGGAAAAATAGTACTGATGAGTATAGGAGGAGCCGACGGTTCCTTTAAATTAAATTCAGCAGCAGATGTCACTACTTTTGTCAATAAAACCAAAGCGATCATTCAGACTTATGGAGTAAACGGTATAGACATTGACATGGAGCAGCAAACCTACCTGAACCAAACAGGTACCATTAGTGCTCCATCTGCACACATCGCCAATTTGATTTCGGGACTTCAACAATTGCGTGATTGGTATCAGACTTACTACAGCAGAAAAATGGTACTGACATTGGTACCTGAGACAGCTTATGTAACAGGAGGACTTTCTAATTACGAGTCGAGTACTTATGGCGTGCCTTATCTTGCTATCATTGAGGCCATGAGAAACGATATCGATTTGTTGATGGTACAATTGTACAATGTTACTTCTGAATACGGCTTGGATGGCTATCAATATGCCCAAGGCACAATGGATTTTGTGATCAGTCAGACAGATGCCATCATAAAAGGATTTACCTGTAAAAATTCAAAGGGAGTCTATAGCGGTTTACCTGCAAGCAAAGTGGTCGTGATGCTGCCCGCTGATCCTGCTGGCAATGGCTACATGGATCCGACAGATTTACAAACAGCGATCAATTATTTGAAAGGAAACTCAACCGATATTCCGGACTCTTATTTCTTACAAACTCCGGGAGGTTATCCCGGTCTAAGAGGATTGGGCACCTGGTCAATCAATATCGACTACAGCAACAGTTATGCTTTTGCAACGAACTATACTACGATGTTTAATTGTGTGTCTACTGCTACAGAAGAACAGCAAACGATACAGGAAGAACTTTCTCTTTATCCTAACCCAGCAACACAACAGATCACGATAGAGAAAGTGGTAGCGACTGAACAACATTTAGAAATTGTAAATGTGATGGGTGAAATACTCCACGAACAGGAAATTACAGATACTAAAACCAGCATAGATATATCGGCTTTGCCAGCAGGACTCTATGTGGTGAAGATGGGAGATGCTTCAAAAAAATTAATGATTCAATAATACCTTACTACTCCAATAAGGTAAACGGAGCGCTTGATTGAGCGCTCCGTTTTTTTTGTCCTGATCTAACGGGCATTTTTTCTTATCTTTAATCCTCTAAGCACAGCACAGTTTATGCTGTGAAGTAAATTCTACTGTTTTGTCGAACGCACCTAAGAAAAATACTACCGAAAAAATCAATTTGCACCCGCGCAATAAACATCGCTTGCGTTATGATTTTCCGGCATTGACAGGAAGCTGTCCTGAATTGAAACAATACATCGCCGTCAATGAATACGGTGACGAGTCGGTTGATTTTTCTAATCCGGAAGCGGTGAAAACATTAAATAAAGCCTTGTTAAAATATTTCTATAACGTTTCCTCCTGGGACATTCCAGCTTCTTATTTATGTCCGCCTATACCTGGCAGAGCAGATTACATTCACTATACAGCAGATCTATTGGCAGAGTCTAATGAAGGCCTGATACCGAAGGGAACAAACGTTCGCGTACTAGACATTGGTGTGGGCGCTAACTGTGTGTATCCTTTGATTGGCAATCACGAATACGGCTGGCGTTTTGTAGGTACTGACATAGATATTGTCGCTCTGAAAGCAGCACAACATATAGTGAAGACAAATGGTGACCTGGAAGATGTGATAGACTGCCGGTTTCAGGATTTTCCTACGACTATTTTTCGCGGAGTCATTCGTCCGGGAGAAGTATTTGATTTGACCATCTGCAATCCTCCGTTTCATGCGTCTGCGGAAGAAGCACAAGCAGGCACAAGGAGAAAATGGAATAACCTGGGTACAAAACCGACAGCGAAACCCATGCTCAATTTTGGTGGTCAGCAAACAGAACTTTGGTGTGAAGGTGGAGAAGCTGCTTTTCTAAAACGCATGATCGAACAAAGCGTAGAATTTTCTTCTCGTTGTCTTTGGTTTACGTCTTTGGTTTCTAAAAAAGAAAACCTTCCTGCAGTGTATTGGGCATTGAAGCAGACAAACGCCATGGAAGTGAAAACGATTGATATGGCACAGGGACAAAAGTCGAGTCGTTTCGTGGCATGGACATTTTTTTCCAAGCAAGAACAAAAAGAGTGGAGTATTAAAAGATGGAATCGTTAATGCCTTGCTCTATCTTAAATATTTATTAATTTAGGTGTAAAGCAATGAAACGATGGAACTGAGAACAGACATTTACAATATCTATTTTGACGAACAAGAAGATGCGGTATTCATGGAATGGGACGGTTACGCAACCAGTGCGCAGTTTAGAGCGGGTACGGAATTGATGTTGAATGTACTAATCAAACACCATGCGTCGAAAGTGCTGGCGGATGTAAAAGACATGGTCATGATTGGACTGGATGATCAGCAATGGATGGATACAGAATTTTTACCGCGTGCTATCAAGTTTGGATTCAAAGCCATTGCAATGGTAAAGCCTGATTCTTATTTTAATAAAATAGCGGTAGAAAGTATTTCTTATAAAGTAGATAAAGAAAAATTAACCATAAACTTTTTCGATAGCCTGGAAGAAGCACGAGAATGGTTAAGAACTCTTTAATGAAAATAAGGAATAGATAAACTGAAAAAATTAGTCGTCAATAAAAAGGCCCGAGAATTCTCGGGCCTTTTTATTGATCAATCTTTTGTTATCTATTTAGGGAAAGTAACCTGAATCAAAATATCTTCTTTCTTTTTCTTATACTCTTCCAATACAAATTGATTACTGGATGTTGGGAGTATTCTGTCTACACTGAACTGATAAACTTCCATGCCCTGAACATCTCGCATGTCGAAAACAGAATGCCTGGTGGCTTTTCCGTCATTGTCATTGATTTCATAAGCGGTGACAAAGCCTCCAGCTCCATTGACATGGGTTGCGGGTACTTTATCAGTTGTGAGGTCTTTGTTTTTTTCATTGTCTAAAAAGATCAGGTAATGTTTATGATCTCCTGACATATATTTATAGGATAATCCTCCTCTCATAGCGGCTCTGTATTGGTAAGTGAAAAAAGAGCCATAACCATAAGAAGAGGAACTAGTAGAAAGCGTTTGTCTTTTGGGGAGTTTTTTCATCCAAGCTAATTTGCTATCGCTGGTCAGCTTGGTGATGAACATATCTTCGTAGTGATATACTGTCGTAGTGCGCGTACGTTTTGTTTGAAAATCATAATAACTGGTAGAAGTCACATAATAACGTTCACCTACTAACAAGACACTTCCATCTTGCTGTACAATTAAATTTCTTAACACAAGATTATTAAGTTCTGCTGCATCCTCTTCTTCCTTTTTCTCATTTTTCCTTTTTTGTCTTGCGCTGACGTATTCATTGATGATTTCCAAAGGAATTTCATAGGTCGTTTGATCATAGAGCTGACCGTCTTTGTTCAGTTTAGAAAGGAAAATTCCATCGGCAGCATTAGAGTTTCCGCTACTATTGTAGAAACCTGCACAAAGCATTTCATTGGTAGGGCCTTCAAACATCCATACACCTGTCACGAATTTACTATTTACTTTAATTGGTGTGATGTCAATGTTGTTAGCAGTAGGTGTGATTCTCAGTAACTCCATGTGATAGTTGGCTACATCTTCCCCTCTCTTTTTTTCATCGGTGCTGTTGTCGTTATAAACTGTTGCTAAAGTGTAAGCATTGCCTTGCGAGTCTACAGAGTAATCAATGATATTCATTTTCTTTTCAGTATAAGGCATTTTCACTTCTTTGCCCCAAACTGGAAATACATTTTGATCAAAAACGGATAAACCGATTATATCGTAACTTTTGCTATCATCTTTCACATCTGGTTTCAAACGGTATTGAACCAACATTCTGGAATTGTCATTGGAGAAGTTGAATGAATACCCCCCTACAATTTTTTGATCAACGGCTACAATACGTTTTCCTTCGGCCATGAAAGCACCACTCTTGAAATCTATTTCTCGATAAAATAATTGTTCTGTCTTGTTGGGTTTGTCCCAAAGAGAATAAAATACAAAATATCTTTTGTTGTGCTCAATTACTTCTTCTACCATGTATCCATCAGGCATGTCTTCGTAGGTCTTGCTGTCAATGTAATTGAGGTAGGTAACGCTTAGCTTTTGAAGAATTATTTTTTTGCCGTCTATCTTAACCGTTAATATTTCATCGTCTTGTGCGAAATAAGATTTTAGACGTGCGTCAATGACAGCATAGGGTGTACCTAATTTAACGGTGGTTTGAGCAAACGAAAAGTTCGAAGCTAAAAGTAGTGCGAGAAGCACGATGAAAAGTTTATTCATGGTAATCGTTTTAATGGGTGAAATAACATACACAATATAAGAATTAATTATTCGGACTCTACATAAAAAGGGAAGTTAGCAGTGGCTGCATGATTCTGCCCGTCGTAAATGTAGACGTACACACGGTAAGCCCCGACAATGGCAGGTGCAATGATGGTTGCTGTGCCTTGTTGATCTGAGGTAATATGTCCTTTGATTTCACCTGGTTTTTTTTCTGCATCCCCACCTACAAGTTTGTTGTTGCTTTCGTACAACAATACCCACTCGTACATCAATGGATCACTGTCGGGATCTGTAGCGGGTGCTGCTATGCGATGCAGAGAATTGGGCTCTAATACGATACTTTTTTTAGGGGGGAAACGATCAATAGTTATTCCCGAAACTTGCGGCGCTTTATTTGTCGGCCATTTGCCTGACCATAAATAATCCATTACTCCGACTGTTTCGGTTTCTTCTCCGCTCGCTAAAAACAATCCGCACCAGGTGGGAGTGTATTCTATTTTATTGCCCCATAAAAAAACATACGAACCCAAACAACGTGCCGTATCTATTGCTATCGTTTTTTCATAACGTGATTGGTACACACGTGCTTTCTCTGTACTGGTTTCTTCAATGGCCACATCCCAATTCGTTTTCGCAATTTCCCAATGTCCGGTAAAGCCCCATTCGGTAACGATGTATGGTCCTGTCCATCCAAAGGTTCTGATCTTGGTTGGAATGTTGGGTAAGTCACCATACGCATTGACAGCATAGATATCAATCTCGGGGCATTTTGTTTTGATCAACTTGATCTCTGCTTCATCAATTCCCGCGGTTACGGTAAGCGTAGGATGATTGGGATCTTCGCGATGAATCATTTTTGCAATGTCATTGATTGCATCCCAGACGTTGGTGTTGGTATACTGAAGATCTACTTCATTGCCAATGCCCCAGGCCAGTAGCGCCGGGTGGTCCTTGAATTGTTTGACCGTTTCTGTAAAACGTTCCAGTTGTACGGCTACTTTCTCTTCGTTGTTGTAATTAAATCCATGACGTTCGTGTTGCACCCACAATCCAAAAGTCACCGTTAGGCCTAGCCGATGTGCTTCGTTGAGTAATTCTTCTGTGCCTTCCAAACCCCAGGTGCGAATGGAGTTACCGCCGTACTTCGCCAGTTGTTCGAGGTGTGTGTGACCTGCTGCGCCTTTGATAAAATATGGTTTCCCATCTCGGTACAGTTTAAATTGTCCGTTGATTACTTTTACTTCTACTTTGATAGGCTTACGTTCTATTGTTTGCGAGAAGGAGAGGGTAGTGAAGAAAAGAAATATGAAAATGTGTTTCATAATTAGCCAGTCGATTTTTAAAAACGTATAGGAGAAGATATTAAATATAAAAGAAAAATAGGGACGAGCCAGGAGAACACAATTTTTTAATCCGTACCTCCTCGCTCGTCCTCGTTCCTAAAAATACTGATTCAGTAAAATTCGTTTCCTCGCATCTGCATCTAATTTTTCAATCGCATAACGCAACATCGTACGTGGCATCTCTGCGTGATGTTCCGCTAAAAAATAAATCAATGTATCAAGGTTGCGTTTGCCAGCTTCACGCAACATCCAGCCGGTAGCTTTATGAATGAGGTCGTGTTCATGAGCCAACAATAATTTACAAATGGCTACCGTGTCATCATATTCTCCTTTGCGGATGTAATGATAGGTAGCAACAATGGCAATGCGCTGTTCCCACAAATGACCTTTCTTTGCCCAGCGGTATAAGATGTCACGTTTTTTATCTTCCAGCCATCCGCCAACAATCTGTGCTGCCGAACAATCTACCAGATCCCAGTTATTTATGTATGCGGTATGTGTGATGTATAAATTATAAAGCGCTTTGCGAATGTCGGGTAGTTTTTTGTCTTCGAACCGATAGACCATCATGAACAAAGTACATTGTCTCACTTCATGTACGTGATTCTGCAGCAACTCACTCAGATCTTCCAAAGAAACCGCCGCGTAATATTTTTTTGCAACGCTACGGTTATTGGGTACCGTGATTCCCCAAAACTTATCGCCTTCTCCATATTGATCTTTACCTGTTTTAAAGAAGCGTGGAAAGAAAGTCGCTTTATCAGCATTGCGAAGTTTTTTGAGCGCGTTGAGAACAGAGGTTACAGACATACTAAGAGTTATTATTTTATAATATGGATTAATTTTCATCTAACTGATCTTACTCCAAGTAAATCCTTCTACGTGCTTTTTTAACAAGACCTCTTTCATCGGTTTGTTTTTGGGTAACGATAAATCAGGATCTTCTGTCAATACGTCCTGAGCTGTTTGGCGCGCGTGTGTGAGGATCACAGAATCCTGTGCGAGGTTAGCGAGTTTTAAATCGGGTAAGCCGCTTTGCATCGTACCTGCCATGTCACCGGGACCTCGCAAACTCAAATCTACATCAGCAATTTCAAAACCGTTGTTGGTACTGCACATGGTGTCGATGCGCTTGCGTGCGTCTGCACTGAGTTTAAAGTCTGTCATTAAAATGCAATACGATTGATCTGCACCTCGTCCCACACGTCCCCTCAATTGATGCAATTGTGACAATCCAAAACGTTCTGCATTGAAGATCACCATGACACTTGCATTAGGCACGTTCACTCCTACTTCTATGACGGTTGTTGCTACCATGATCTGCGTTTCGTTTTTAATGAAGCGCTGCATTTCATAGTCTTTATTTTCGTTTTTCAAGCGACCATGAACCATGCTGACGTTGTATTCTTTGAATGCGTTCTCAATGCTGTCAAATCCATCGCTCAGGTTTTTCAAATCCATCTTCTCCGATTCTTCAATCAAGGGGAAGACCACATAGACTTGTTTACCCTCCTGGATTTGCTTGCGCATGAAACCATATACTTTCAAAATATCTTTGTCGTATTGATGTACGGTTTGTATAGGTTTTCTTCCAACCGGCAATTCATCAATGACAGAAACATCCAGGTCGCCGTATAACGTCATGGCGAGTGTGCGTGGAATAGGAGTAGCCGTCATGACCAGTATATGTGGTACATAATTAGAGTTTTTTGTCCAAAGCTTGGCGCGTTGCGCCACACCGAAGCGATGTTGTTCATCGATCACACACAAGCCTAAATTTTTAAACACCACGGGATCTTCCAACAGAGCATGTGTGCCTATGATGATATCAATGTTGCCTGCGGCAAGGTCTTCCAGAATAGGTTTACGCGCTGCTTTTTTTGTAGAACCAGTAAGCAGTACCGCTTTGATGCCCGCCAATTCTGCCCAGGCGGAGATGGTGACAAAATGTTGTTGCGCTAGAATTTCTGTAGGCGCCATGATACAGGACTGCGCCTGATGATCCGTACCAATAAGCATGCAAAGAAAAGCAACGATGGTTTTTCCGCTGCCTACATCACCTTGAAGCAAACGATTCATTTGTTTGCCCGAACAAAGATCCTGATAAATTTCTTTGATGACTTTTTTTTGTGCGTTGGTTAAGTCAAAAGGCAAATGACTTTTATAAAATTCTGTCAGCCGATCAGAGCCTTTAAATATTTGTCCGCGTGCTGCCTCTTTTCGATTGCCCATTTGCTTGAGCAATTTCAATTGAATAAAAAACAACTCTTCAAACTTTAGTCGCGCAATGGCTTTATCTAACTCCTGCAGTCGTGGAGGAAAATGAATAAACTGTATAGCGTCTTTTCTGCGGAGCAATTTATATTTTTCGAGTACATCATCGGACAAGGTCTCTCGGATGTACGATGCAGCCTGTGGCAACAGCAATTGAATGGCTTTTGAAATGGCCTTGCTATCTATGCTTTTTGTTTTTATTTTTTCTGTGAGCGGATAGACAGGAACCAACCCGCGTTGTGCAGAAGCTTCGCTGAGAATATCCATTTCAGGATGTGCGATGTTGAGTTGATGTCCGTACGCGGCAGGTTTTCCAAATGCAATGTATTCTGCTCCGGGCACTAATTTTTTCACCACCCAGTTGATGCCCTGAAACCATACCAGTTCCAAACGTCCCGTGCCATCTTCAATGTGTGCAACAAGTCTTTTTTTGAAACCAGTACCGATGACTTTAAACGTAGACAATCTTCCGGAGACCTGTACGTAAGCCATGTCTTCACGGATCTCTGAAATTTTATAAATGCGACTGCGGTCTTCGTGACGGAAAGGATAATACTCCAGTAGGTCCGCATAGGTAAAGATACCCAATTCCGTATTCAGCAACGCCGCTTTCTGCGGGCCGATGCCTTTGAGGTATTCGATGCGGGTGTCGAGAAATTCAGGCATTATGTAGTGGACAGTGATCAGTTGTCGGCATAGTAAAGATAATAAAAAATGCTGGGTGTGTTTATCAGAGTTGAAAAGCAATAAAGATCTTAGGGTAAGTCTAAATTTATGTTGAATCTTAAACCATTCGTTAGGAGAAAATCGCTCTCAGATTTGAAATTGAAGACCAACGACTATTTAAACTCTAACGTATTGATCAAATGTAAAATGTCTTTCTTCATGTAGCGGATCACCGGTGCTAGTGAATCGTTGCGGGTAGCGGTTTTAAAGTATAAGGCACCACGTAAAAAATGCTCCGTAGAGTCGGTGACGTAAAACTGAAACTGTGAAGGCACTTCTCCTTCCAACTCGAAATAGGTAGCGGTATAACCTTTAGGCGTCCTGTTGATGGACTCATCAATAGAATAGGCTTTGACATTATGCTTGATGGCTAGCTTGTGTGAGTCGTCGATGTGTTCGTTGAAATGCTGTTTATTGTTTTTGATATCCTTATAAGTAATCTGAACAAAACATTGTTGTTCCGGGTAATAGACATCTATCCAATGCGGTTCAGCCAGTTTAGATTTATCGGGACGTATCTCTGCGTATTTAGAATATTCAAATGTATAGGGATGATCTTCCTTCAGCTGTTGGTAGGCATGAGCGGGTAAATCAATTTTATTGTAACCTTTGGGTTTAGGTACAAATGCCTCTTCTTCGCAGGAACTGAAAAGACCCATTGCAATTACGCAAAGTAAAACAAGCAATGATTTATTCTTCATCGTGTGAAGCAGTTTCTTTGAGTTCAACTGTGATGCGTTCAATGCGCTTGTCGTTGGCTTCTTCAATTTTAAATATAAAGCCTTTGTAAGGAATCAGCGCACCTTTTTCAGGAAGGTCCTGGTTAATAGACATGACAAGGCCTCCCAGAGATTCACTGTCACCTTTTACTTCATCAAACGTAGAAGGATCAACACCTACTGCATTACAAAAATCGGTGATGGATGTTTTGGCTTCAAACAAATAAGTATTTTGTCCTGTACGAATGAAGGCTTGTTCTTCTTCGTCGTACTCGTCTCGGATTTCTCCAACAATTTCTTCAATGATATCTTCTAATGTGACCAGGCCTGCTGTTCCACCATATTCGTCTACTACAATGGCAATGTGATTTCGTTTCAGTTGAAAGTCTTTTAACAGTTCGTCGATTTTTTTATTTTCAGGAATGTATTCGCAAGGGCGCACCAATTGCTGCCATACGAATTCATTGCCTTTACTGAAATGAATCAATAAGTCCTTAATATTTAATATCCCTTCTACTTTATCAATAGACTCGCGGTATACGGGGTAGCGTGAAAAATTAGTTGTGGTAATGATTTCTTTTACTTCAGTGAAAGAACTGTCAAGGTCGAGTGCTACCATCTCCATACGTGAACGCATGACCTGGCGGGCTGTAGCGCGCGAGAAGTTCAATAGTTTTTTAACCAGCCATACTTCATCAGCGGAACTTGGTTTGCCGGATGCAGCTTCCAGTTCTTCCTGAACACGGTGTGCTGAATCCTCAGAAGGCTGAGCCTTTTTGGAGGTAAAGAGAGAAGATATTTTCTTGAGGAGAGGACTCCTACTACTGCTGTCCATGTACTGAACGTTTGGTAAAACAAAATGCCGCCTCACGCTTTTGGCGTGGGACGGCAATACTAGGTGAACCTGAAAGCAAAAGGAATTGCTTTAGAGAAAAAAATCTACGTTTCGGGTCAGGTTCGGTTTTCATGAGTTAAAAGAATTAGAATGGTAAATCGTCTGAAGCATCTTCAGCTGAAGACATAGTAGGAGCAGAGGCGTAGCTGTTGCTGCCTGAACTTCCATTGCTTCCGCTCTCTCCGCTTCCAGAGGGTTTACCGCCGACTAACGTAAGATTTTGTCCCACGATTTCGGTGATGTACTTTTTTACACCGTCCTTATCATCGTAAGAACGGTTGCTGATTTTGCCTTCGATGTACACTTGATTTCCCTTCTTCAAGTACTTCTCGATGACATCTGTCACTGGACCCCAAAAAACGACATTATGCCACTCGGTTTGGTCTACACGTTCGCCTTGTTGATTGCGATACGATTCAGTGGTTGCTAAGGTAAAGCGAGCTACCTTTCTGCCATTGTCAATGGCTCTTACTTCTGGGTCTTTGCCCAGGTTTCCCAGTAAGATGACTTTGTTTACACCTGCCATAGGTTGAGGGGTTTTAGGTTAGAAAAAAAATTTATTTGTGGATACTAAAGTACGGATAAAAATACGCATTTAAAAATTTTGTCAGCAGTACTGGTTTGGGAGTTTCATCCAAATCCGCTAAGCTTACCACTTCCGCATCGTGTTTTTGTATTAGTGTATTCCAGTCTGATTTTGTCTTCACCTGAAAGACATAGAAGCGACTGTACAAATCCTGATGACTCAACACATGTTTTAACACATCGGATTGAAACAAGAAAGAAGAAGCAGTGACAGGCTTTGGTTTTCTTTCCAAGGCCTCCAGTTTTTCTTTTTCTGCTAAAGGGAACTCTAGGAGACCTTCCCAGATGTCACCTTTCGAACGCCTGCGCATGAGCACTTGCTCTTTGTATACGTAGACGTGATATTGAAAGAATCTGCTTCTGCGAACCAGTTTTTTTATTTTGACGGGCAATTCAGCAACCAATCTTTTTTGATAGGCAAAGCAATGTGTTTTAAAAATACAACGTTCACAATCAGGCGATTTAGGAACACATTGAAGTGCTCCAAACTCCATCATGGCCTGGTTGAAAAGATCGGGCTGATCCGCAGGAATAAGCTCCATCGCTTTATCCCAGAATATTTTTCGGTTTTTTGCCTGAGCAATATCTTCTGTGATGCCAAACAAACGAGACAAAACTCTGAACACATTACCATCCAGTACCGGTACTTTTTCTAAAAAACAGAAGGAAGCGACAGCGGCGGCGGTGTAAGACCCGACTCCTTTAATGTTTAGCCACCCTTCAAAGGAAGTAGGAAATTTGCCTTTATAGTCATATACCACCTGTTTTGCCCCCTGCTGAAGATTTCTGGCCCTGGAATAATAACCCAACCCCTGCCATACGGAAAGTACATTTTTCTCTTCGGCCAGAGCAAGTGCCTTTACGTTAGGAAAGGTTTGGATGAAACGGTGGTAATATGGAAGTCCTTGATCTACACGAGTTTGTTGCAAAATTATTTCCGAAATCCAAATTTTATACGGATCTTTGGTTTCTCTCCAGGGCAATTCGCGCTTATTTCGTTCGTACCAATGGATTAAGGTTTGAGCGAAAAAAGGATTAAAACTTGAAATTTCAGCCACTTGTAAGATTTGATTTTAAATAGAAACATTAAAATTCTGTAAATTTTACTTAAATTTGCAAGCTCTATACCAGAATAGATGTTAGTGCAAAGGAACGAATTAGTTGAAATAAAATAAATTAAAACAATGACAAAAGCAGAAGTAATTAACGAGATCGCGGAGAAGACAGGGATTGACAAGGCTGATGTAACAGCTACGGTTGAGGCGTTTTTCAGTGTTGTAAAGAACTCTATGTCTGAGGGAAACAACATTTATGTGAGGGGTTTTGGAAGCTTTATCAATAAAAAAAGAGCAAAGAAAGTAGCGCGTAACATTTCTAAAAACACTGCTATTATCATTGACGAGCACTATATCCCTTCATTCAAACCAGCCAAAGTTTTCGTTGACAAGATCAAAGGAAGCAGCAAAGTAAAAGCAAATGCTGAGAAGGCTATGCTTGAGGCTGAAGACGTAGATTAATTTTACGTTTCATCATGAAGCCCTTACAAATCAGTATTGTCATTTTATCGCTGGCGGGAGTCATTTCCTTTTTCATGTTGCCTAAGGTAGTCGTGGAAAATGAAAAGGAAGGACCTGCCGATAAAAATTTAACTTCGAAATCAGTAAGAGACAATGAATTGACTTCTGATTTGGCGCATATGCACGCGTCTAAAGCTAAAGAGTCAGACCTGAATGTATTGGTGGATTTAAAAAAACAACTGGCAAAAGCGGGTAATACTGAAAAAAAGCTTATTTTTGCCGACTCTTTATCAGCCTATTACCGTAAGTTGCAGCAGTACGACAGCGCTGCTCGTTACAAGGAATATGCTGCAGAAATTGCTCCGAGTGAAGCCAGATGGGCTGCTACGGGCGACGGATACGAAGAGGCCTTCAATTTTGCAGAAGGAGAAACGCGCAAAGTTTATTTAGAAAAAGCGCAATCGTATTACGATAAAGTATTGAAGCAGGACCCTAAAAATTTAGAAGTCAAATCGAAATTAGCGATGACTTATGTTAGCGGGGAACAACCCATGAAGGGAGTAGGATTGTTGCGTGAGGTATTGAAAGATGATCCCGATAATCAAACGGCGATCTTTAATCTTGGAATATTATCTGTTCAATCCAGGCAGTTTGAAAAAGCGCTGGAGCGATTTGATGCATTGATTAAGATTAATCCGAACTATGCGCCGGCTCACTTCTACAGAGGAGTTTCTTATTTGAGTCTTGGAAATAAAGAACAGGCATTGGCCAGTTTTAAAAAAGCCAAATCACTCGAGAAGGATAAAGAATTTAATGCCATCGTTGATGACTACATTCATCAAGCCGAGGCAGGAAATTAAGTTTTAACATTATAAACAATTACAAGTATGCCTTGCGGTAAAAAAAGAAAGAGACATAAGATCTCCACTCACAAGAGAAAGAAACGTTTGAGAAAAAACAGACATAAGAAGAAGTAGTTTTTACTTCAGCTTTGTTCTGAAAATGATTTTTAACCATTCCGTCAACATGACGGAATGGCTTCATCATATACATACCTCTAACTTTCTACTACATTGAGTAAAGAATTATTCATCAGTTCTGCTCAGGAGGGAGATCGTATCGCCTTAGTCAGTGAAAGACGTCTAGTCGAGTATCAGGTTCAGAATAACTCCAATAAATTTAATGTAGGCGATGTATACCTCGGAACAGTTCGCAAGATTGTACCTGGGTTGAATGCCGCTTTCATTGATATTGGGTTTGAGAAAGATGCTTTCCTACACTATTTCGATTTAGGACCTAAACTAAAGTCCTTACAAAAATATACTGACCAGGTTCTCCATTCACCATCCTCAGTGTCGCCTAGACTCGCTAAGTTTAGGCAAGAACCAGAGATTCCCAAAGACGGGAAAATCTCTCAAGTATTAACAAGAAATCAACCTATTTTAGTACAGGTTGTAAAAGAACCTATTTCCAGTAAAGGACCGAGACTTTCCTGCGAAATATCATTGGCCGGACGTTACATCGTACTGGTCCCTTTTTCCAATGGAGTTACAGTTTCCAAACGTGTAACCGACAAAACGGAAAGGCAACGTCTGGTGCGTTTGCTCACGTCTATAAAACCAGAAAACTTTGGTATCATTATTCGTACCGTAGCGGAAGGCAAAGAAGTGGCTGAGCTGGACCAAGACTTACGCTCTTTGGTAAAGACATGGGAAGATGGCTATGCTGCTTTGAAAGTATCTAAGCCAAGGGACCTTATCATCGGTGAACAAGACAAAACGTCTTCCATCCTTAGAGATACATTGAACGGTTCGTTTGATGCGATCACAGTAGATAAAAAAGAAATTTACGATGACATCAAAGTATACCTGAAGAAGATCGCTCCTGATAAAGAAAAGATCCTGAAACTTCATCAAGGTAAAATAAAACTGTTTGAAGCAGCAGATATCGAAAAACAAATCAAAACTTTGTTTGGTAAGTCTGTAAGCCTTCCTGGTGGCGGTTACCTGATCATTGAGCATACGGAAGCGTTGCACGTGATCGATGTCAACAGCGGAAATAAATCTATTTCTGAATCTAACCAGGAAGAGACGGCTCTCTATACCAATATTGAAGCAGTGAAGGAAGTTGCCCGTCAACTGAGACTGCGAGACATGGGTGGTATCATCGTAGTGGATTTCATAGACATGAAGAAAGCGGAAAACCGCAAAGTGATCTATGAGCGCATGAAGCTGGAGATGAAAGACGATCGCTCGAAGTTTGTCGTATTGCCAATTTCTCGTTTTGGTTTGATTCAAATTACCAGAGAGCGTGTACGTCCTCAGACGAACATTACAACATTGGAAGTTTGTCCTACCTGCGGTGGTACAGGCAAGATCAACGCCAGCATTGCGGTGACCGATCAAATAGAAAATCACCTGGATGTTATTTTAACGAAACAAAACGAGAAGAAAGTAACGATCATCGTTCATCCGTTTGTGTATAGTTTCTTCACCATTGGTTTCCCTTCCAAACGTTTGAAATGGTTCTTCAAATACGGCAAGTGGATCAAGCTCATGAAAGATTCTTCTTTCGGAGTAACTGAATACAAATTCCTCAATGCGATGAACGACGACATCGATTTGGAAAATAAATCGAAAAAAGAATTCATCTTCGATTCAAAGCAAGAAGAAGTGGAAGTAGAAGAGGAAGAAGAAGCATAATATTTCTATTGGATAAATAGTGAAAGCGGAACTGAAAACGGTTCCGCTTTTTTTGTGACATCTTATTTTACTGTCATGACATGTTATAAGAAATGTATTTTTAATGGACGGAAGCTTTTCTTGATTTTTGTAATTTTTAGCAAGTACCAATCACAAAAGTGAAGTGCAGATACTTTGACATACACTGATTCCATTAAAAATATGGTATGAAATAGCACTATTTGTCGGTTAAAAGTACATAGGCTACAACGAAATCATTTTTGAACCGTTTGAATCCCTATTGCAAAATAAAGGACTGTGTGATTTCAAATGCAAAACAAGAATACCATGAATCGAATGTTTTCTCTTTTTACTTTTACCTTTTTACTGTTAGTTTCTTTTCAAAGTTGGGCTCAAACTACTACAAGTATTCAAAATGCATCGACTATCCTATCAAGTAATATTATAGGATCGGTGGCGTGGAGCAATCCTTTGAACGCCTTGCTTAATGATGCGAGTAAAACAACTTCTACCGCTTTAGCTCTAGGCAATGATACAGAATACCTGATAGCAACAGGCTTTAATTTTAGTGTACCTACCGGTATGGTCATTTCAGGGATAGAGGTTGACATCGTAAAAAGTGCAACAAACGGTATTTCTTATAATGTTACAGACAATCAAGTGAGAATTGTAAAAGCAGGAGTAGTCACCGGAACAAATTTAGCTTCTCCCACCACATGGGCTGGAACCGATCAAACGGTTACTTATGGTAGTTCAACATCAAAATGGGGTACTACCTGGACTGTAGCAGACATCAATGATCCAGGCTTTGGCATAGCTATATCGGCACATCTTGCCGGGCTTCTTTTACCTACTGCAAGAGTTAATGCCATAAGCATTAGTGTTTCATATGACATCGCTCCCTTACCGGTGAGTATGATTTCTTTTGATGCGCAAGGAGAGAATAAACTGGTCTATTTATCATGGGGCACTGCATCGGAAAACAATAACTACGGTTTTACAATTCAACGGTCTTCAAACGGTAGAGACTGGATAAATCTTGGAGAAGTACGAAGTCTTTCTCCAAACAGTACGAATGTAAATACTTATTCTTATACAGATGCGTTTCCGCAGACAGGGGGAAATTATTACAGATTATTGCAAACAGATGTCGATCAAAAAACATTTTCTTATTCTAACATTGAATGGGTTGAGTTAAAAGCAGAAAATGAAATTTCTCTTTATCCTAATCCTGCTCATGATATGATTCACGTGGCTTATGCAGGTAACGATGAAGTACTGGAAATACCAGTAACACTAAGTGATCTTACCGGCAGGACGATACAGACTTATGCTTTACCGTTGAACGAAAACAGTCTGTCTATATCCACAACAGAATTACCGTCGGGAGAATATTTATTAAGTATGGTGGTGAAAGAAGAAGTGATTTACAAAAGAGTAGTAGTGGGACATTAGATATAATTGATAAATGAATAAAATACGAGCCTCTATAAAAGAGGAATGAAATGGGCAGGAGCAGCGAAAGCAACTTCTGCTTTTGTTATTATTAAACCAAGCCGATAATTGTTGATTTAGTTTTATATTTGTAGTGGGTGTAGACTATTTCTTATGACCTTGGCCAATAGCTGTTATTTTTTATTTGTATTCAACTATAAGGTGTGATGAAAAGATTTATCCTAAAATTCATCTTGTTCAGCTCGCCATTTTTGTTTGTTGTATTATCTTATTTCGTATTTGATCCATTTAAGGTATTGTACTGTTATGATAATCTTTACAAAGATTATTTTGTGAGCATCAATAGAGATTATGCTTCTTCTCAACTCTTTCTTCAAAATTATGAAAGACAGCATTACAATTCATTTATCTTCGGCTCTTCCAGGACAATGGCATTCCGAACTGTAGACTGGACAAAGCATCTGGATACATCGGCACATCCTTTTGTATTCGATGCCTCTTCAGAAAGATTAACTGGTATCTGGTCTAAAATTAAATTTCTGGACAAAAAAAACATAGAGATAAAAAACGCACTTATTATTGTATGTGGCACTCCTACATTTTCTAAAAATCAACATACCGGAGGGCATCTATTTGTTAGACATCCTTTAGCAGCAGAAGAAGAGTTTTTTTTAGCTTTTCAATACACATTTTTTTCAGCGTATCTCCGCAATTATTTTTTTATTCGCTATCTCGATTATAAATTTTTCAGAAAAAAAAGAGATTACATGTACAAAAACATGGAGTTTATTAATGTACAGGTAGACTCTATCAGCAATGACCTTTACCGCACAGATAGTGACAGGCAATTAATGACTAATCCTGCTGGTTATTATAGAGAAAAGGATTCTGTGTTGTATGAGCGAAGTACTGCCTTAACTTATCTTGGAGTGCAGATAGATGAGTCTAAGAAAGTGATGTTAACCGATATTAAAAATATATTTGACAAGAAAGGCACAAACTATCAAATTGTGATTAGCCCTTTGTACGACCAGAAAAAACTGAACCCACAAGATTTGAAAACGCTCGTGACTATTTTTGGTAGAGAGCACGTCTATGATTTTTCAGGGGTCAATGACATCACAAAAGATAAATTTAATTATTACGAAACCTCTCATTACCTTCCATCTATTGGAAAGAGAATCATGGACAGCATTTATAGCAAGTAATACAGCCAGAAGTAGCAGGGAAAAGGGTGTTGAAACAATTAAGCCCATGTGAAAAAACTCGTATAAAATCAATCAGGCTTCGGAATGTTAAGATGATATCCGTATTTTTAATCATCATCAAACTCCTATAGATTATGTTTAAAAAACTTATACCAGGATTTAATTTATTATGCGCTTGTCTCTTTTTGAATGTTGGTCATTCCTTTGCCACTTCTAATTGCAGCGGATTCGACATTTCATTTACCAGTGTTAGACTTACAGGTGTGGGCAATTCGCAGATCACGTACAATGTGACGATAAAAAATAGTGGAACGCAAACCCTTGACCTGAGTAAAATCACACTTCAAAATTATGTATCCACCGACGACACCTACGATGCCGGGGATGCGGATGGGGGAGCCTCGACTCCGACGGGTACAACATTACTAGCTGGTCAGGAATTAGAGACTTCGTTTTATTCAAACTATTCAGGAGATATAAAATCCCTTCCTTATCTCATCCTACAGCTTTCATACCAAGATGCGGAATGTGATGTGACGAACAATCAGATAGTAGTGTGTACGCGTCCAAATGCCGTATTTAATAGTCTTAACATTACGGGTATCATCTCAAGTAGTGAAGCCGATTTTAATTTTGAAATCCAGAATACAGGTGGAGATACATTGTTCTTGTCGTCATTGGTCCTTCAAAGTTATGTTTCTACAGATAATGTCCTTGATGGTGGAGATCCTGCTGCCGGAGGCGCAGTACTGACTTATGGTGGCAAATATTATTTAGTAGCGAATGAAAAATATCAATCAAGCTATGGAGCCTATTGTGCGTCGATCACTTCGTATTCTTATGTCATTTCCACTCTGGGTAATTCCAAAGCAGAATGTACGACCAGTGACAATAATATCATCAGACCTTTAGTTGTAACGGCTATACAGAATATGGTAACAGATGTCGCCAGCAATATGATCATCTGGGATATGAACAGTCATAGCTTCATAACAAAAGACCAGGGCGATGTCGTATGGTCGGGCATATTGACCTATAAAGTGTTGGATACGGCAGGAAGATTATTGAACACAGGAAAAACAAATCCGGGTGAGCGCGTGTACATACAGGAAGGATCGGGCATGGGTTTGTTATTGATCTCCGACGATCAACATTTTTACTCGAAAAAGATCATGCGATAGGTATAGTGATTTTATGCACTTGATAGAAAGCGAAACCCAAAACGGTTTCGCTTTTTTTATAATTGCCCCAACAGATTTGCTTCAGACTTTCAGGATATTTTAATTGTAAAGATTTTCTTATTGGAAAAATCTGACTAACTAATACACCACTGGTACGAGACAAGATAAAACACGATGGAAGAAAAGCAGACCCCAACCGAAAGAGCTCGTTTAACGGAACATTATACTGGTCAGAAAAATTGGTTGAAGTGGGGGCCATATGTATCCGAACGTCAGTGGGGAACCGTGCGTGAAGATTACAGTGCGGATGGATCGGTCTGGGATTATTTTGTGCACGATCATGCCAGAAGCCGCAGTTACCGCTGGGGAGAAGACGGTATTGCCGGCATCAGCAACAACCATCAGGAGTTGTGTTTTGCCTGGGCTTTTTGGAACGGTAACGACCCGATTTTAAAAGAACGATTGTTTGGTCTCAACGGCAAGGAAGGCAATCATGGCGAAGACGTTAAAGAATTATACTATTACCTGGACAATACACCGACGCATTCGTACATGAAAATGTTGTATAAGTATCCGCACGGTGCATTCCCTTACGATGACTTAGTAGCTACCAATGCTGCGCGGTCAAAAGAAGAACCTGAATATGAATTGCTGGACACCGGCATTTTTAAAGAAAATAAATACTTCGACATTTTTATAGAATATGCGAAAGCCTCAGAAGAAGATTTTCTCATTAAACTGACAGTACATAATAGAGCTTCGCAAGCGGCAGCTCTGGATGTATTGCCCACGCTGTGGTTTAGAAACCGATGGGATTTTGGGTTGGTAGATAGTAAACCGTCTATTTCTTTGGTAGAAGAAAATTCCACTTGTCAGTCTATACATGCTGCGCATCAGCGATTGGGGGAATATTATTTATATTTTCAAACGGCCGATCAATTGTTGTTTACGGAAAATGAAACCAACAAAGAAAAATTATTCAACTCTCCTAACAAATCTGTTTTTGTAAAAGATTCTTTTCATGATGCCGTAGTGAAAAACAATTACAGTTTGTTCAGCGGAAAAAAGGAAGGAACAAAATGTTCACCACTCTATCAAATGACCATTGAAGGCGGAGCAAGTAAAGAAATTATTTTACGCTTTACCAATCACAAGCTGGATGATCCATTGGGAGAGGAGTTTCACTCGGTATTCGAAAACAGAGTGAAAGAAGCCGATCAGTTTTATGCAGCGCTTCATGGGCAAGTGTTATCGGACGATCTGAAAAATATACAGCGACAAGCCTTTGCGGGCATGTTATGGAACAAACAATACTACAACCTGGATGTGGAACGCTGGCTCAATGGAGATCCTGGTTTGCCTCCACCACCGGAAAGCAGAAAGACAGGACGGAACCACAGTTGGCAATACCTGAACAATGCCGACATCATCAGCATGCCAGACAAATGGGAGTATCCCTGGTATGCCTCATGGGACCTGGCTTTTCACTGTGTAACGTTTGCCAGATTGGATGCAGAGTTTGCCAAGAACCAACTCATCATGATTTTCAGAGAGTGGTACATGAATCCCAACGGACAGATCCCTGCTTATGAATGGGCGTTCAGTGATGTCAATCCTCCCGTTCATGCCTGGGCAGCATTGAAAGTCTATGCGATCGATAAGTTGCATACAGGTAAAGGCGATATCACGTTTTTGAAAAAAATGTTTCACAAGCTGTTGTTGAATTTTACCTGGTGGGTGAATCGCAAAGACGAAGAAGGGAACAATCTTTTCGAAGGAGGTTTTTTGGGATTGGATAACATAGGAGTCTTTGACCGCAGCAAGCAACTGACAAAGGACGGTATTTTGTCGCAAGTGGACGGCACATGCTGGATGGGCATGTTCGCCTTGAACATGCTGGAGATTGCCATGGTGATTACAGAAGAAGATCCTTCATACGAAGATGTATGCACGAAGTTTTTCGAACACTTCGTTTACATTGCAGAGTCCTTGAATCAGTACGGTGTAGACAAGGCAGGATTGTGGAACGAACAGGACGGAATTTTTTACGACAAGCTCACGCGTAGTGATGGTAAATCGTTTGAAGTAAAAGTAAAATCATTGGTAGGTCTGACTTCCTTGTTTGCTACTTCTTATATTCCATTTGACAAAATGGATAAGTTTAAAAATTTCCGAAGAAATATCGAATGGTTTTACAATTTCAGGAAAGACAACCATAAATATTTGCCTTACGAAGAACACAAGGAAAATCATCATGTGTTGTTGTCGATTGTCAATCAGGAACGTTTTGCACGCATGTTGAAACTGATGTTGTCAGAAAGTGAGTTCTTGTCGGGTTCTGGCATTCGTTCCGTTTCACGTTATCACAAAGACAACAATTATGAATTGGATATTGACGGTCAGAAATTTCCTATGTCTTATGAACCAGGGGAATCGACAACGACCATGTTTGGCGGTAACTCCAACTGGCGTGGACCGGTATGGATGCCGGTTAATTATTTATTGATAGAGTCGCTGTACAAGTATTACGATTATTACCAGGATAATTTTAAAGTAGAATACCCCACAGGATCGGGTGCCTTTTTAAATTTAAAACAAGTAGCGGAAGAACTTTCCAAACGTTTGATTGGTATTTTTCAAAAAGACGAAAAAGGAATTCGCAAAGTACACGGAGAATATGCTGTGTATGCTACTGACGAACATTTCAAGGATCTCATTTTATTCTATGAATATTTTCACGGAGAAAATGGGAGAGGCATTGGAGCGAGTCACCAGACCGGCTGGACGGGAGTAGTAGCGGATATGATACATCAGGTGTATAGTAGTGGACACTGATCACTATATCAAAATGCTTCCGCCAAATAAATATACAATCCTTGGTTACCCGGCGTACCCCAGGCATAGTCAAGACGGATGTTGATGTTTTCTTTGCGATTGACTTTCAATCGAATTCCTCCGCCGTAAGAATATTTGGGTAGTTCTCCGAATAAATTTGCTAAGTTATTATTGACATCACCGGCAGAAACAAAAGCCGTCATACCGATGCGCCAAAACAAATGCCTTCGGTATTCTGCTTGTATCGACAAATAATCTTTATCTCTGTAACGTCCTTTGTAATAACCTCTCATGTCGGCGTCGCTCCCTGTAATGGCCAACATGTTGAAGGGTGCATCACCGGTTACAAAATTTCCAACCAATTGAAACGCTAAAATATTTTTACTGTCCAATTTGATGAAGTGTCGGGCATCCAGTTCGTAGCGCGTAAATGTATGATCGCTTAAGGTGAACGGACCAAATTTTGGATTAAAAAAACCAATGTACGTCCCGGTAGACGTGGTCAGTACATTGTCCCGGGAATCCCATATCAATGCTAGTCCCAGACCGTTAGAGAAACTTCCGTTATACCCTGTCACTTTTGTATTTCCCAAATTGTTGGTTCCGTCTAAATACTCTATGTTGTACATGCTGAACAGACGGTACTTAAGACCCGCATATAAATGTCGATTGATTTTTCTTACAAAAGTAAGATCTGCAAAAATACGTTTGCTGTTGTAGCCATTTAAAGAATCGCTGCTGCTTTTGTTTCCGATGCCCCAATACTTATCTGGGTAACTTTCATAACCAACCAATCCTTTCAAAATATAATGATGACCAAGGTATAGAAACATGTCGTTCTCTATAATAGTTTGATGGTTTTGTGTATAGGTAAAATCTGTTTCGGTATAAGAAAAAGCAAGCGACGTATCTTTACTCAGTCGTGTTGTCATTAATAGCGCTCCGCCCGCCAGAAAATGAGTTTCAGGAAGGTAGCCGGCATAAGGCAAAGGCAACAATTTTGTTTTTTTATGTTCGCCAGGCAATTGATTCAAGGCCGTTGAATCGAGTTCCGGTTGCGCGAGGGCAAGCTGTGAAGCAAAAAGAATAAAAATGTACAAGAGTAAACCGAAGACGGGTGTACCAAAAAACTTCTTCGATGTGTGGACTTGTATGCTGTGCATTGGTTGAGGTACGACTCTACAAAACTAAACCCTTTGCAGAGTTATACAAAGGGTTTAGTCGAGATGTTTACGCTTTATGCAGATGAATCGAATGATGCAATCTTATTACGGTTTCATTTAAGTAAGATTGTTTAGGACAAGTTTGTTTAGAAAACTTTTATTCGCTTCGCAAAATCCGGTACTGATCAATTGTTTGTTCAGTTCATCGAGCAGGTAATTGCGTGTATCTGCACTGGCGTCAGTCATGTTGGAATATTTTTCTTCTTCGATATTGACGTTCAATCGCAGGTACTGACCGTCTTCCAGCAATTCTGAAATTTCATAATCGGTAGACTGGCTTACGCCTTTCATCATGATGTCGGTGATGCGTGTGATCCATTGCAACTGACCCCAGCTGGCGGCTTCTTTTTCTGTGATGGAACCGGTATAAGATCCTGTACCTAATGATAAGATGACTATGTCTTTTTGTGAAAGACCCGAGCGATTGTAAAAAGGACAATCGGCATAGCGCAGGATCTCTGCGGTAGCAGCCATGGCCGGATCGTTGATATACACACCACCGTCAATGGCGGTGACGGATGCTTTTTTGTGTACAAAAGAATAAGCAGGTAAGAAAGTTGGTGCAGCAGAGGTTGCTCTGCAAACATCGTAGATACGCGCGTTGGCTGTTTCATCTTCTGAGGCTTCGCTGGTTTTGAAGAAGAGAGGTTTGTTCGCCTGCAAATCATAAGAAGCAATGACTAAAGGCAACAGAGAATCTTTGATGCGTTCTTCGGTGATGTATTCTTTCAATACTTTTTCTAATCCTTTGCCGTCAAATTCAGGATTCCAAAGTGTAGTAGCTGTTCTTAAAAACTTGTGAAACCCGGAACGAATAGGGAAGATAGTGTCTGCTTTGCCCGTGTACATGTCTATGAGATCATCTGTTGTATAACGAGGCTTCGTTGGATCTTCTTTGCTGCGCAGCGTCAAGCAAGAAGCGATCAAGCCTCCGGTAGAAGTGCCGGCCATCATGTCAAACAATTCATGCACACGCTTGCCGGTGTATTTTTCAATTTCCTGTAACATGCGCAACGGAAGGATACCGCGTAGGCCGCCACCGTCGATGCTTAGTATTCTGTAGGGTTTCATAAAAATAGTAGTTTTGTAAAAGTTAAATAAAACGAATTAAAAATAATCATTTGTTAAGATAACTCATTCCCCCAAATAAGGAATCCACAACTTCACTTCCGTACCCATCGCTTTCCCCTTTTCATCTTTCAAATCAGTAATCACAATTTTATATTCTCCTTTCAGCGTATGCTTCATGAGTTCTAGTCGGTCTTTGGTCAACTCCATAGCCAGCGAACGGTGCGTGGTGTTGAGCTTTTGGCGGTTCATAGCAGAGGCTTCTCTTCCTATGCCATTGTCTCTTATTGTACATTCAATGCATTGATCGCTTTTGGTGAAGGAAATAGAGACATGCCCTTTTTCTTGTAGATGTACCACACCATGCAAAATAGCATTTTCAATATAAGGTTGTGTGATCATCGGAGGAATAGTGATGAAATCATCTTCGAGTGATTCGTCCACTTGGATGTCGTAATCGAATTTATTAGAGAAACGCAGTTGTTCAAGTTCGAGGTACACATGTAGAATTTTAATTTCTTCCTGAATGGGAATGAACTGGTGGCGGGAACTTTCCAAAATGTGTCGGATCAATTTTGAAAATTTGGCGAGGTAACGCGCCGCCGAGCTATTGTCATGCGAAGTGATGTAGTATTGTATAGAATTCAGCGCATTGAAAATGAAATGCGGATTCATCTGCGCACGCAAGAAGCGCTGTTCGATCTCTGTATTCTTACGGCGTAGTTTTTCTTTCACCGCTTTTTGTGAAAGTTTGTAACGGTTAAACAATAAGAAGGTAAGTACAGCTCCCGCGATCAATGCAAGGAACAAGAGGTACTGCACGAGTCGTTGGTTGCGCAGGGAAATTTCTTTTTGATTGATCTCTAATTGCTTGATCAGATTTTGTTGGTGCAGAGCTGCCATCTTCGTTTGCTTCTCCCGGTTTTCGATGGCGATGTTTTCTTTTAGCGACAACAATTCCTGGTCGCGTGATTTTCTGATCAGTGTTTGTTCAACCAAATGCAAACGGTCAATTTCTTTTTCTTGTTGCAGTTGCAGTTGTTTCGCGCGTATTTCATTCAGTTCGTTGTGCCGCTGAATCAATTCAATTTCAGCTGCTTTGTTGCGGCTCTCCAGCTGTACTTGTGTCAGTTCGGCCTGTTGCAATTCATTTTCGGATAAAAGTGTTTGTATACGATTCTCCAATTTTTCTGCTTCTCTTAAACGGCTGACCAATTCCTGTTCTTCCAGTTTATTGCGTTGTAGGATGGTGTCTTTGACCGCCACGTACTTGCGGTAAGATTGCAGTGCGCTTTCATTGTCTTTTTGCAAATCATACGCCTGCCATAAAATGCGGTAACTGATTTCCATCAAATCGAATAGTTTTTTATTCGATGCAATCTGTTCTGCCATTTCTGCAAAGGCAATCGCCTCGTTGTATTCTTTGAGGAATAAATAATTGGACGCGATGTAATTGTAGGTACGCGCAATTTCTTCGGGGTTGTTTTGCTTTTGATTAACAACAAGCGCTTTGGTAAAAAAATCATTGGCCTTGAGATAATCGCCTTCTGCCTGGTATGCGATGCCGAGGTTGATGAGTATGATGGCCAAATTATTTTTGGAAGAAGAAGCAGGATAGCAAGTGTAAGCCCGGAGAAAATAAACGAGCGCTTCAGCATTGCGATTCAGTTTTTTCAACGTTGCTCCCAGGTTATTGTAAGCGTTTGCGATGTCTGCGGAATCTTTTAGTGCCAACTGAAATTCCAACACTTTCTTTTCGTAGGTAATGGCTTCGTTGTATTGTCCTGTTTTTTTTAAAATCTCTGCGAGGTGATTGGCGATCGTGAGTTTTTCCTTTTCACTCAATACCTCGTCCCACTTTTTATAAATGGCTTCGTAAATGCTTTGTGCTTTGCTGTAACTTCCTAACAAGCGATTGGCATCTGCATTTTTTAACGCAATCGTTCGTTGGTCTTTTGCGCTCAGGTATTGCGCATACAAAGGATCAGAAGCACGTCCGTAGTAGTCGACAGCTTTTTCATACACACCCCATTGAAAGTATACATCACCAATTTCGGACAATACATAAGCAAGACTTGAAAAATCTTCGTGTTCCTCGTATTGACGTTTGAGTTGAAATAACGTATTGATGTATTGGGGATAATGTTTTTGTGTTTTGTATTGATCGGCTTGAAAACGAAGCGCTTTGATTTGCTGTACTTTATTCGTCAGACTGTCGTTCACCGTATGCTGGCCATGAGCTGCAGTAAAAAAAATAAAATAAAAAAAAAGAAGCGTACACTTCTTCCATTGGCGTGCTTTATGCATGTTTGGAAAGGGACATCAATTCTAAAAAAGTTTCTTTGCGTCGTCGAGCAACTTCCAACACCGATCCATCGGTCATCTCTACGCAACTTGTTTTGACGTTGAAACCCTTTACGTATTTCAAATGAATGAGGTGCGATTTGTGGATGCGAAAAAATTGGCTGGAAGGTAAAATCTCTTCGTATTCTTTCAACGGTTTAGAAGCAAGCACATGTGTGTTCTTAAAAAGAAAAGAAGTGTAATTGCTTTTTGCTTCGCAGCGAATCAATTCTTCCAAACGAAAATATTGCAAACCATCGTGCAACTGAAGCCCGATCATTTGCAAACTGCTGCGATTGGCCAATGCCGCTTGTTGTTGTTTACTATGATCTTCACGGTTGAGTTTTAATAATTTTATTTCCAACTCTATCAATTGATCCGGATCGATGGGCTTCAATAAATAATCGACAGCACTGAAGCGAAATGCTTTTACCGCATATTCATCGTAAGCGGTGGTGAAAATAATTTTCATGGAGGTTTCACCCAATTGTTCGAGCAAATCAAAACCAGTTCCGTCTTTCATGCGGATGTCGAGAAAAATGACATCGACCGGTTTTTCTTTCAACAGCGCCAGTCCCTCCGCTACACCCTCTGCTTCTGCTACCACTTCCAGGTGTGTACAAAACATTTTCAACGACGAACGCAATGCATTCCTGCTGGATATTTCGTCGTCGATGATAATGGCTTGCATAAAGAAAATAGAATAAAGGAGTTTATATTTTATATAATATTAATCAGAATGTATCTTCAGATTAGGAATCTCGTGGTGTTTTTTACTAAACTTGCAGGTTGAATAGGTAAGTTTAATAAACAGAGACAGTAAAAGCAATAAATGTACGTACTGTTTCTTTTTAAATACTTCCAGCTAGTTTTTGGGGAAATAACAAAGCTTCGTTGTTGCGAAGTCAATCATGAATTACAGATTTCTTTTTCTCTTTTGTTTGGTTTCTACTGTTGCGAGGACACAGAACACCGATTCGCTTACCTTTGAGAAGATCAAGGACAATGAAGCGGTCAGCTCCTTTGACCTACTGGCTGTGCCCGTTACAGAAGCGATCAATGCAAAAGTATCCGTAGCTTCCAAAGCAGAAGAGAAAAATACAGAAGCGCCAAACTCTATTACCGTTTACAATTCCCGTGACATCAATCGTCTCGGTTATTACTCTCTGGAAGATCTGGCTTCTATAACTTCCGGATACAGCACCACGTATCAATACGGTGAAGCAGGTTTTGAAACGCGTGGTCAGGCAGCGGGAGGATTTAACAACAACAAACATTTGTTGCTCATCGATGGAATCCCTGTCAATTTTACAAGAAGTTACAAAGCACAAATCCAGGAAGAACTGCCTTTGTTGTTTGCACAACGAGTAGAGTTCCTGAAAGGCCCGGCTTCAGCGTTGTATGGCGTGTCAGCCTTTAGCGGAGTGGTGAATGTGGTTCCTAAAACCATCGAATCTACCAGCGACCATTTTGAAAATAAAATCTCCATGGGCAATCGCGACAACAACAAGCGTTGGATGTCCAATGCCATGCTGCGCAACAAGTGGGTAGACATACAATTGAGTACAGGCTATTATGAAAAAGATGCATCGGGTACATACTTAAGTAATCCGCACCGCGAAGACTATCGTTATTGGGATCGCAACCAATCGATTTTTGCTTATTGGTCAGTGACGGTAAGAAAAGGAATATTGAAAGGATTGAAGCAAGGCATTATCTACATGTACCGTAAAGGTGGATGGGGAGAAATGTTTTTGGGACCTTATAGTTCGCAGGTAGATCGTCTCGAATGGAACAACCTTACGCCTTACCTGCAATACAAAAGAAGTTTATCGAGAAGACTGGAATTGTTCTCTTACCTCAAGTTTAACAATTCTTCTGAAGAAGGCGCCTACATTCCCGACAACAGTCAGAATACATTACCCAATCCATCGGGCTTGTCGGTGTACAAGAGCAATGTCATCGATGCAGAATTTTTGGGCGAGTTGCGTTACAAAATTTCAGAACGTTCGTCTGTGATTACCGGTATCAATTACGATTGGAGACAAGAGCAAGGAAGTCCGCATTCCTACGCTTACAACATCAAAGCCACCGGAGCATTGACCAATGCCTATGTGTATCCGTTGTCTACGGATTTTACTTCCCCTTCTGTGGGCTTCAATACCGTATCGGGTTATTTGCAGTACAAAACAGAAATTAATTTTTTAAAGGGACTTATCATCACAACCGGTTTGCGGCAAGACATGGGGATCAATAAATTGTATACCTATTCGCACTTGTCACCGAGAGTGGCTTTGGTACAACGCATCAACAACCATTTGAATTTAAAATTGATGACCGGAAGAGCGCTGAGGGCGCCGGGTATAAAGGAGACCGGGCAAAATTCACAATACATCAACGAGATTGGTCAGAATGGATTTGTAGACAGAGGATTTTTCTCTCTGAAAGCAGAGTCGATACAAACGTACGAAGCTGCATTGGTGCAGACCTATAAAAATGTATACTTGTCACTCGCCGTATTTCACAATGAAACCACAGATGAAATCATCAGTGCAGATTTTTATTATACCAAAGATACCAGTACCATCAAGGGTTCCTGGTTTACCAATCGTCCGGGTGTGATCAAAGCACAGGGATTTGAATTCGATTTGAAAACACAAATCGGAAAACAATGGATCATTTTTTACAACAGCGCCTTCTCTCAATCAAAAGATCAGGCCGGTAGTCAATTGCCATCCATTCCTGGTTTCAAAAATAATGTTGGAATGACATTCACCTATTCACCGCAGCATCCTTATTCTATTACGCTCGTAGGAAAGTACATGTCTGACTTTTCCGATAAAAGTGACGGCACGCCTTACGCTCCTATTTTTATTGGAGACATAAATATGCTGTTTCCTCTGGTCTCCAATCTCAGTGCGGAATTTCAGGTACGCAATGTTTCAAATACGACATTGCCTCTTCCGTCATCTGGTGTGCCGGGACCTGGCCGTAGTTTTTTAATTACCATGGCGATGAAATTTTAAGAAAGGACAAATCTAAGATTAAATGATATCGGTTTAAGCAAAAGACTTGTAGTCAGGTATTCTGCGAAATTATTTTTCCGTTAAATCATTATTCTTTGCCGTTCCCTCAGTCCCTGTTGCCAGCATCGGCTGTACACTTAACTTCGTGTAAAACTTAACCCTTCTATGAAACATTTTTATAAACGAACCAAAGCTATTATGACTGCGGTGCTCATTGCCTTGACAATGACGGCTCATGCAGCCTTTGTGCGCAATATCCCTGCGGACATTAAACAACCGGATGGAGTGACTTTACACGAGTTCGCTTCAGGAGATGAACATTACAACTGGTTGCATGACAAGGAGAATTTCACGATTGTGAAAAACACAGCGACCGGCTATTATGTCTACGCCACCAAAGTCAATGGATTACTGGAAGCTACAGATTATGTAGTGGGTAAAGTAAATCCTGCACAAGTTGGATTGACTCCGGGGTTGTTGGATGATGCTTCTGTGATCAAAGACAAAGTAGCGAAATCTGTAGCGAGCAGAAAAACGAAAAGTCTTTCCCGTATCAACGCATCAGTGGCAACACCACAACAGGCGGTACGTCCAGGTACCGGAGTGTACAACAACGTGGTGGTATATATTCAATTCAATGATCAGACAGCTGATCAATGGACTTTACCAAGAACAAGTGGTGAAGCTGTCTTCAACGGAACAGGTGTGGTATCGGTAAAAGATTTTTACAATGAAGTATCTGCCGGCAAGTTGAATGTAAACGCTACGTTCTATCCTCAGACAACAGGTACGTATCCTATTTCTTATACTGATTCTCATCCGAGAACATATTATGAATTGAGTACACCAGATGGTTATGGTTCTGATCCGGGTGGCTCTGCACCAAGAGAACATTTGTTATTGAAAAATGCCATCGACTATGTAAGCAGTCAAATACCAAGTTCTTTGAATATCGACGGAAACAACGATGGTTTTGTAGATAACGTAACCTTTGTAATCAAAGGATCTACCGATGGTTGGAGCGAATTGCTATGGCCTCACCGTTGGCAATTATTTTCTCAGACAGCTATGATCGGTACCAAACAAGTATACGATTACAACATTGTATTCGGATCTTCATTGGGCGCGGGCGTGATCAGTCATGAATTGTTTCACTCTTTCGGCGCACCTGATTTGTATGAATACTCTGCCTGGAACAATGTGAGTGATGCAGTAGGTGCTTGGGATTTGATGGCGAGCGAAGATTGGAACACGCCTCAACACATGGGTGCATACATGAAGCAACGTTATGGTACATGGGTAACTTCTATTCCAGAAATTACGGCTACGGGTACTTATTCTTTGCAACCTGTTTCTACCAATTCATTGTCTTCTTACAAAATTAAATTGGCAAACAGTACAGATTACATCGTGTTAGAGTACCGTAAAAAAGAAGGTAAATACGAAAGTCAGCTTCCTGGTTCTGGTTTAATTGTTTCTTTAATCAATGAAAGTGGAAACAATGCATCAGGTCCTGTCAATGAAATTTACATCTTCAGAAAGGACGGTACGTTTACTGGCGGTGGCAGTGTATATACTGCAGCATTCAGTGCAGACAATAGCCTGACTACTTTCAATGATCAAACCAATCCATATTGCTTCAAGAGTGATGGTACACCTTGCGGTTTAGCAAGTTTCGGCATCAGCAACGTATCGGCCGCAGGCAGTACGATTACATTTAACTATACAGCTCCAACTGGTGGCACATGTACTACTCCAGCCTGGGTTTCAACGACCGCTTACACTGTTGGCCAGGAAGTTTCATACAATGGCATCAAGTACGTTGCAAAATGGTGGACACAAAATAATCGTCCGGACATCAGTACAGGCGACGGACAACCGTGGACAGCAGAAGGTCCATGCGGAGGAACAACTAACGTGGCTCCGGTTATAAGCATTACTTCTCCTGCAAATAATGCGTCATTTACTCAAGGTACTTCTGTAGCTATTGATGCTACAGCCACAGACTCAGATGGCAGTGTAGCAAGAGTAGATTTCTTAGATGTAAATAATCAAGTAGTATTGTCTGACAATGCAGCGCCTTTTGAATATGTGGCTACTGGCTTAGCGGTTGGTACATATACGTATAAAGCGATTGCTTACGATAACTTAAGTGCAGCGTCTAACACGGCTACCGTATCGTTCAGCATCACCAATCCTTCAGGCACACCGACGATTGTGATTACTTCACCGACAGATGGACAACAAATTTTCCAATACCCCTCTACGGCAACGCCGATTAATGTGACGGTCAATACAAACAACGCCACAGTACACATCGACTCTGTATTGTTTATTGTAGTGGAAACAACTTGCAACGGCCCTGGTTGTAATACGGTAAGAAGATTCACGCAAAAAGTAGCTCCGTTTACATTGAGTTATCTGTCGGCGTTGAACAACAATGGTTTCACACAAATCAGTGCCATCGCCTTTGCAGGCACCGTGGCATCTAATCAATCGACGGTTACATTGTCTGTACGTCCGCTTCCTGAGTTGACCATTGTATCTCCTTTAAACAACAGTTCTGTTTCTCCAACGGCTACCTCTATCTTTGTAGACGTAAATGTTAATACAGATAAGCTTCCAATTGACTCCGTAGTATATACGATCAATGATACACAAACGACAGGTATGGGTGGATATACCACTACACGTAAATTTGTAGTAACGAGTGCTCCGTATGATTTGACGTTTCCTGTTGTTCCGAATGAAACATTCACAACAGTAACAGCCGTTGCCTATGGAAGTGCAGGTAAATTCTCTACCACACAATCTGTTCAAGTCGTTTACAATTACGCTCCGACTGTCACTATCACAGCGCCTGCTACAAATGTGAAGTACAACGCTGGTGGTTCTGTAACAGTAAGTGCTACAGCAACAGACGTAGACGGTGGTGTGGTGAAAGTAGAAATCTTCTCTCCACAAATTGCGAACAGCACGGTGACGTTGACAGCTTCTCCTTATACCGCTACATTCACTAGCTTGCCTTCTTCAGGCACTACAGGTTACATAACATTTGTAGTGAGAGCAACAGACAATAAAGGTGCGGTGACTACTGCATCCATCAATGTAACAGAAAACAAAGCGCCGGTTGTAACGGTTACCGCTCCACTTCCTAAATACAATAACAACAACATCGTTTATTTAGTAGGAAGTACAATCACCGTCTCAGCGACAGCGACAGACTCAGACGGATCAATTGCTAAAGTAGAAATTTCACAAGGTGCAAATGCTCCGGTAGTATTGACTGCAGCTCCTTACAGCGCTACATTTACTAACCTTCCAGCTCCTGCACCAGACGGTTCGATTTACTTCAATGTAAAAGCAACGGATAATAATGGAGCAGTGACTACTGCATTGATTGTGGCGTACAAAAACCGTGTACCACTTATCGCGATTACAGCGCCGGCTTCTAATACAACAGTTACTCCTGGTTCAACGATCAACGTGACTACTCTTGCGTCTGATGTAGACGGTGCGGTGGCTAAAGTTGAATTCTTCAACGGCACAACTAAGTTGGGTGAATCAACAATATCTCCTTTCTCGTTTGCTATTAACAATGCGGTAGCAGGCACTTACAGCATCACAGCCAAAGCAACAGATGATTTAGGTTCGACTGCAACGTCAGGTATAGTGACTGTCAATGTGGTGGCAGCAAGTTGCACGGTGGCAGCATGGAATGCTACTACTGCTTATACAGTAGGTCAACGTGCTTCTAAAAATGGAACAACGTACGAAGCCAAATGGTGGACACAGAATGAAGATCCTGTCACACATTCCGGTACATATGATTCATGGAAAGTGATCGGTCCTTGCAACGCTCGTTCTAGTGAAGTCGAATCTCTAAATGCTGTATCTATTGCACCGGTGCCGTTTGACAGTGAATTGTTCATCAACATCAAAGACGAACAGGCACATGTTGAATTGTATAATTTAATTGGCACAAAAGTGACAGAGGCAGACGGTAACGGAGTAGTTTCATTGAATACGTCAACCTTGTCTTCTGGATTGTACCTGTGCAAAGTTTTTGTAAATGGAGAAAGCAAATCATTTACAGTCATTAAAAGGTAATTAAATACCCAAGTGTTGTTTTGTAATGTTGCCCCGTTCCGTCATTTGATGGGACGGGGTTTTTATTTGTATGAAATACAAAAGTTTATTTTCGTATGAAATTTGCGTGAGGGATAGAAGCGAAAAGCCCACAGCGAGGCCTGATGTTCGGTAATGTTTTAATGTCTGACCCGAGCGAGTACTTGTAGTACAATCGAGCACGAGAGTGCGAAGGTTGCGAACGCCGTTCTGTCCGACCCGCAGGGACACGCCCATTAAAAAGTGTAAACCTATAAATGATTGATCTCCTAATTATACATTAATAAAAAATAGCATATCTTACAGCAAAACATCATAGTCTATGTATCAAAAATTCAATAATAGATTAGCTGGGCAAACCGCTATTGTTACCGGATCAAGTTCGGGAATTGGGAGTGCCGTAGCTCTGGCATTAGCAAAAGAAGGAGCCAACCTGGTGATTAATTATTCCAGAGACGAAGCAGGTGCCAATAAAATTGTAGATGCGATCAACAGTGATGACTTAGCGGGTACTGCTATTGCCTTGCATGCCGATGTAAGCAAAGAAGATCAGGTACAGGAAATGTTTAAAAAAAGCATCGAACATTTTGGCACGATAGACATTTTAGTCAACAACGCGGGTCTGCAACGGGATTTCGCGGTGCAGGACATGAGTCTTGCCGATTGGCAAATGGTGATCGATATCAATCTTACCGGTCAGTTTCTTTGTGCGCGCGAAGCGATCAGAGAATTTTTAAAAAGAGGTCCGAGACCAGAAGTATCGGTGGCTACAGGTAAAATCATTTGTATGAGTTCGGTTCACGAAGTCATTCCCTGGGGAGGACATGTGAACTATGCGGCTTCCAAAGGAGGAGTGATGATGTTGATGAAATCGATGGCGCAAGAATTGGGTTCAAAAAAAATCAGGATCAACAGCATTGCACCGGGTGCGATCAAAACACCCATCAACACACATGCCTGGGACACACCGGCAGCGGAAACAGAATTGCTTAAATTAATTCCTTACAACCGTGTGGGTGAAGCCACAGACATCGGAGCTGTAGCGGCCTGGCTGGCTTCGGATGAGTCTGATTATATTCATGGCACAACTATTTTTGTAGATGGAGGAATGACTTTATATCCTGGTTTCTATGGCAATGGTTGATCGATGCATGCTATTCAAAAGTCAAACGATGACTAGTGAACAAAGAAAGAAGAAGAACATGCAATGGAGTATAAAACTTTTTTTTGTGCTTTGCCTGCTATTGACCAAACCTCTGGCAGCACAAGTCTATGAACCGGCTTTCATTATTTCTATCTATGGGGATACCATTCGTTGCCAGTTGAAGCATATCAAGTTTATCACCAACAAGACGGAGTTTATGTATAAACTATCGTTGGAAGATAAAAAAGAGTTGTACATCAACTCCAAAGATGTGTTGTGGATCGTTACTCCTAAAGATACGTTTGAATGCTTAAGCATAGACAAAGGATTATACAAAGGACAGGTATATGCCTACAGGCTTCTGACGAATGGACATCTACGGCTTTACGCACAGGATCGCTACATCAAAACAGGAGGAGAAGCGTCGGATGTTTACTTTTTAAAAAAGGAAGGAAAGCTGTTACAAGAGATCAGTATGTTTGATTATAAAAAATATTTGCTGGCCTATACAGAAGACAATCCCGAATTCATACCAAAAATTACAAGGTTGATTTACTCTAAAATAGATTTGATAAAAGTCATAAAAGAATACAATGATTGGTTTCTACGCTTGCACAATAAATAGCAAGACATAAAAAAAGTCTCGTCAGATCTGACGAGACTTTTATATATATGGGTTTCGATTCTTAGAAGCGAATACCCAACTCAAGGCCTAAAAGATCCATACGCGCTCTGGCCAGATCTGCGTAGTGAAGATTACCATTGGTCTGGTATACGTTGGTCAAACCTCTGTTGTAATACAATCCAGCAAACAATGCATTAGACTCACTCAACTTATACAATAAACCTGCACCTAAGTAAATACCTGCATCAACAGGAGATACGATGTTGTGTGCATCTTTGTCAGGATCACCACCTGGATAGCTAGAGCTCTTTAACTTCTCAGAAACTTTGAAATTGAAAGAAGGTCCAACCTGAAAATAAAGTTGCATGTCTGTTGCGATTTCATTTGTGAAAGCTTTCAGCGTGATCGGAGTCTGTATGTATTGCACGGTACGTTTGGACGTATAATCTAATCCAGCAGTTTGGAACTTTGAGTTCAATTGAGTGGATACATAGTTCAATCCTACGTTCAACGCAAGGTTATCAGTAAAGAAGAAATCAAGTGCCATACCTCCTACAAAAGCACCTCCTGCTCCATTACCTGAAACACTTACGCCATCGTTACCATCTTTATCTGATAAACGGCTAAGCGCTAAAGCAGGAGAAACCCTGAGATTGAAATTTACCTGAGAAAAAGCATTGAATGTCAAAAGACAAAAGATGAAAAGTAAACCTGTTTTTTTCATAGTAGAGTTGGTTAGGTAGAAACATTAAAATGAATTATTCTCGTTACAAAATTTAATAGTGAAGAATCATACGTAATTTATAACTTTGGGTTAGGTTATATGCCCATCACATCCAACTAATTAACAATATGAAATTTGATTATACAAAATTATTGCTCACAATATGCATTTTTTTATTGTTGTTCGGCTGTAATGAAAGTGCGAAGAAAGAGGCGCCCCCTGTTAAAAATCCCATTCAGTTAAAATGGGTACGACTTGAAAACCAGTTGTTCGCCTTGAAAAGCAAAGAAGAGACGCGTCATTTTTTAGCCCGCACACCGGCCTTTACAAGGTTGTATTTGGGTGATGAGGATTCCATCATCGACGATCAGGTGACAGATTTTATTTACGAGTTTTATAGCAATCCTGCGCTGAAAGATTTTTACCGTTATACAGATTCTTCCTTCAATGATACCGTTGCTTTGAAGGCAGGGTTTGCCGATTTGTTTGGTCGTGTGAAAGAAAATTTCCCGGCATTTCAACCACCGGTTGTTTATACCGTGGTGACCGGTTTTCGTTTTGATAAAGACATTGCCATCAGTGATTCGGCGGTTGTAATCAGTATCGATTATTTCCTGGGATCTAAAGCACCGTTCAGACCTAACCATTACGAGTACTTCTTAAAGCGCTACGACAAGCCTTACATGGTACCGATGATTGGTCTGGCCTTGTCAACAAAATACAATAAGAGTAACGATACAGATAAGACCATGTTGGCAAGTATGATTTATTACGGTAAGGCGCATTACTTTCTGGAGAAAACTATGCCTGCTTTGGAAGACTCGCTCAACATCATGTACAGCACCAAAGAATTAAAAACAGCCGAAGAAAACTTACCAACGATATGGGCTCATTTTGTAGAGAAGAAATTGTTGTATGAAACCAGTCACAAGGCATTGGAAAATTATGTAGGAGAATCTCCTGCTACCAACGAAATCAGTAAAGAAGCACCGGGCCGCATTGGCCGTTGGCTGGGCTGGCTCATCGTGAGAGAATACATGACCAAGCATCCCGAAATCACTTTGCAACAATTGATGGAAGAATCCGACGCACAGAAAATTTTTAAAGCATCAGGATTTAGACCAGAGAAGAAAAAATAAGGCAGGTAAGCAGTGAGTGTTTAAGAGATACTCACTGCTATTTTTTTTTCGAACGAACCACTTTTTCTAACAGTGCAACGACTTCTGCCGTTAATATTTTTTTTTCGAACTGTGTCTTCGCCAATGCACGTGAGCGTTTGGCAATCTCGTCGTAAGAAGACATGTCAGGAGCGAGTGTCACAAGCTTTCTAAAAAAGGCTGCCGGATTATTGGCAGCATAATAAAATCCGATTTCGTATTGTTGAATCAATTCACAGATCCATCCTTTGGTGGTGATGACGCAAACTTTTCCCATCGCGATGGAATCAAAAAATTTATTGGGACTGTTTGTCTCCAGCACAGGCTGCGGACCAAAAGAAGTGTACGTCACATGCGATTGTGCCAGCAACGATCGGATGTCTGTTTTGTTGAGCTGACCTTTGAACTCAACGTTTTTCAAAGAACGGGCAAGTTGTTTCATGCGTTCTGTCTCACTGCCTTTACCGGCAATGATGAATTGATAATCTCTGGGAAAATATTCTTGTGCGTAAGCCGCCAATTCGATCAGCGATTCTACACGATTCACTTTTCCAATGGCTCCCAAATACGTGATGGTTACAGGCAATGGAGGTGCCGGTGAAGGAATAAAAAAATCACAATCACTCATGTTCGGCACAACAGCAGTAGGAGTATTACTGATTTGTTTTACTCCGGCTTCCATACCAGGAGATAGCGTGACGATGAGTTCAGCTTTTTTGTAAATCATTTTTTCCAGACGCTTGGCCATGAAACGCAACAAAGGATTATTCAAATAACCCAATTGTATCGGTGCTTCCGGCCATAGATCTCTTACTTCAAATACATAAGGCAAACGTTTGAAACGACGCAGCCATAAAGCAATCAACCCAACAGTAAGCGGAGTAGACGTGGCATAAACAAGATCTGCATTTTTTATTTGTGCGGCGGTTCTATAAGCACTGAAAATAAATCGAAGAAAAGAGACGATGCGTTTTAAAAATCCGAAGGAGTTATCGTAATCCACAGGAAGATAGTGAACTGTAGTGCCGTCGATAAGTTTCGTTTCGCGGTGAGGTTTGTTATGAGCCGTAATGATGTGTACATCGTGTCCTTTATCCTTCAGAGCCTGGCTGATGTAATAAGATCGGATGGCTCCTCCTTGCTCTTGTGTGAGATAATATTGATGGATGTAAATGATTTTCATGCAAAAACGACCTTAGCGGAAAATAAACATACGAATAGAATCTTAAAAATTTAGTCTCCCATGAATATAGATTTAAGCCAATTGGTAAGTCTTTTTATAATACGCACAAAAAGGTTTGAGTCCGCAGATATCACATTTAGGATTGCGTGCAATGCAAACGTAGCGTCCATGCAGGATTAACCAGTGATGCGCGATGTGTACGAGTTCTTCGGGAATGTATTTGACCAGTTGTTTCTCCACTTCCAGCGGTGTCTTTGCCGTTTGTGTCACCAGTCCGATGCGTTTGGACACACGATATACGTGCGTATCAACAGCCATAGTGGGTTGATGGAAGACAACAGAAGCAATGACGTTAGCCGTCTTGCGGCCAACACCTTGCAGTGTTTGTAAGTCTTTTACTGTAGAGGGGATTTCTCCGTTGAAAACATCCACCACACGTTGAGCCATGCCGACCAAGTGCTTGGCTTTGTTGTTGGGATAGGAGATACTTCGGATATAGGAAAAGACTTCATCGGAAGAAACTTTCGCTAAATCATAAACGGTGGGGAAACGTTTGAATAAAGCAGGAGTCGTGAGGTTGACCCGCTTATCGGTGCATTGCGCACTGAGGATTACCGCTACCAACAACTCATAGGTATTGGAATAAACCAGTTCAGTTTCTGCTTCCGGAGCATGTTCTGAGAAGTAGTCAATGATGTGTTGGTAGCGTTCTTTTTTAGTCACAAGAAAAGGCTTAGGAATTAAGCTCCTAATTTAGCCTTTTTCGCATAGAGCAGGATAGCATCTATACTTTTTTGAGACGGTTCCATCAAGCTTTGATCAATTTTCTGAGCGACCTCTTGGAGGTTGTCACAAAACTGATGCACGCCCTCGTCAATCAGCGTGGCAAGTTGGAGTTGGTTGGTGTCTTGTTCGTTTAAATCGTTGTACACATAACGAGTAAGGTCATTTTTGGTAAAGTTTATGGTCATAGGCATAAGATTGGGTTGCCAGCTTCTTACGCAGATTGAGTAAGGCATATCGCATGCGGCCCAGAGCAGTATTGATGCTCACTCCAGTGGCTTCTGCGATCTCCTGAAAACTCATGTCTGAGTAGTGACGCATGATCAGCACTTCACGTTGCACTTCAGGCAAACTTTGAATGAGATCTCTGATCAGCGTTTGATTCTCGTCCTTGATTCTCACCGACTCAATAGAGTCTTCTGAGAAACTCAGGGAGTTGAACACGTTCATGCCATCTTCCAGCACGATTGTTGGGTAGCGTTTTTCTTTTCTCACATGATCAATCGCCATGTTGTGCGCGATCCGTGCGATCCAAGGAAGAAATTTACCTTCTTCGTTGTACGCTCCTGCATTGATTTTGTTGACTGCTTTTATCCAGGACTCCTGGAATAAATCTTCCGCTACGTACTTGTCCTTCACGATCATATAAATTGTCGTGTACACTTTGGATTTGTGTCTTCGGAGTAGTTCTGCAAAAGCCTCTTCGTTACCATTCTTATATAGGGACAGCAGAACGCTATCTTCCATATTTTTGTTAACTTTCATGGTCGTATTCTGTTTGGTTAACGTAGAGGTTTATGCCATATTGTACGAGGGTTTGTTGAAATATTAAAAACTAAGTTGATACTTGTGATGTTAAGGTATGTGAAATCCTTGAATAAGTCAAGATCACCTTCCAATCTTTAAACTTAATCTTACCACAAAAGGTTACAAAAAATACAGAATGGCGTTTATTCCAGCAGAAATAGAAGATTTGGACCCGAGAAGTTTCATTATCGTGAAGGGTGCCAAAGTACATAATCTCAAAAATATTGATGTTGCTATACCCCGCAATCAATTGGTGGTCATTACAGGTGTCTCCGGATCAGGAAAATCCTCTTTAGCTTTTGATACCTTGTTTGCCGAGGGACAGCGCATGTACGTGGAAAGCTTAAGTTCTTACGCCAGGCAATTTTTGGGTCGCATGGAAAAACCGGATGTCGAATACATCAAAGGAATTTCTCCTGCTATTGCGATCGAGCAAAAAGTCAATACGCGCAACTCCCGCTCTACTGTCGGTACCACAACGGAGATTTACGATTACCTGAAATTATTATACGCCCGTGTGGGCAAAACATATTCTCCTGTGTCCGGAGAAGAAGTGAAGAAAGATAACGTAACGGATGTTGTCGATTATATCCTGGACAAAGGAGAAGGCGCACGTATACTGGTGTTGGCACCGGTGGCACTAGACAAACAAAGAACGTTGGAAGAAGAGTGTAACCTCTTATTGCAAAAAGGATATTCCAGAATCTATGCCGACGGCGAAACATTGATGCTGGAAGAAGCCGTCAATGACAAGGCATTTAAAAAGAAAAAGTTTAAAGACTTCAGTATCGTTATCGATCGTGTAGCGGTTGTTGCCAACGACGAAGAATTACGTCAACGGGTATCAGACTCCGTACAATCCGCATTCTACGAGGGTCATGGGACTTGTTTGATTTTAGAACCTGGTAAAGAAGAGAAAAGGTTTTCCGATAAATTTGAAAAAGACGGCATCACGTTCGAAGAACCTACCGCTAACTTTTTCAGTTTCAATAATCCTTTCGGAGCTTGTACCACTTGTGAAGGCTTTGGTAGTGTATTGGGGTTGGATCCCGATTTGATCATTCCGGATAAAAGTTTATCCGTCTTTGAAGGCGCCATCGCTCCGTGGAAAGGAGAGAAGATGGAAGAACAATGGTTGAAACCGTTGTTGAAGAACGGGATTCATTTTAATTTTCCAGTACACCGTCCTTACGATGAATTAAGTGAAGCAGAAAAACAATTGTTGTGGAGCGGCAATTCCTATTTCGGTGGGCTGACCAAATTTTTCAATTACCTCGAATCGCAAACACATAAAATTCAATACCGCGTCATGCTCTCCCGCTACAGAGGCAAGACCACTTGCCCTGATTGCAAAGGTACGCGTATTCGTAAAGACGCGGGCTATGTATTGGTAGGAAAAACAGCTATACAGGATGTTGTACTCATGCCGGTATCAAAGGCAGTAGAGCATTTTAGAAACATCAAACTTTCTGAGTTTGAAACAAAGGTCGCAGATCGTTTGTTGGTGGAAATCATCAATCGCCTGGACTACCTGAATAAAGTTGGATTGGGTTATTTGAATTTGAACCGACTTACAGCGTCTCTTTCCGGTGGAGAGTTTCAGCGCATCAAGTTGGCTACCTCTTTGGGAAGTGCGTTGGTAGGTTCTATGTATATACTCGACGAACCCAGTATTGGCCTCCATTCCAGAGACACGAAAAAACTCATTGAAGTATTGCTTAACCTGAAGGCATTAGGCAACACAGTGATTGTTGTAGAACATGACGAAGAAGTAATGCGTGCCGCAGATCAAATCATTGACATTGGTCCATTGGCGGGCTCTGGCGGTGGTGAGCTGACCTACCAGGGCACATTGGCCGAATTGATCAAGCATGCAGAAAGATCTTTCACAGCCGATTATTTAAATGGCAAAGAAGCCATCGTGGCTCCGAAAAAATACAGGCAGTGGTCTGATTACATTGAAATTTCCGGAGCGAGAGAAAATAATTTAAAAAATGTAACAGTGAAATTTCCTTTGCGCACACTCACCGCTGTGACAGGCGTAAGTGGCTCAGGTAAATCTACATTGGTAAAAAAAGTATTGGTACCTGCTGTACTGAGAAACCTGGGCATGGGCAGCGATACACAAGGCCGGTACGACAAGCTCAGCGGTGCTTATAGAAAAATAACGCGCGTAGAATTTGTGGATCAAAATCCGATTGGAAAATCTTCGCGTTCCAATCCGGTTACTTACATCAAAGCATTTGATCACATCCGTCAATTGTATTCTGATCAGGCACTGGCTAAATCGCGTGGTTATAAACCCGGTTATTTTTCATTTAACGTAGAAGGTGGAAGGTGTGAAACCTGCCAGGGAGAAGGGCAGATCACAGTAGAAATGCAATTCATGGCAGATATTCATCTTACCTGTGAAGAATGCAAAGGACAGCGCTACAAACAGGAAGTATTAGAAGTTTTGTATAATGAGAAAAATATAGCAGATGTACTCAACCTAACCGTAGAAGAAGCCGTAAACTTTTTTGTTGACAAACCTAAAATTGCCGATCGCTTAAAGCCGCTATTGGATGTAGGGTTGGGTTATATCAAGCTGGGTCAATCTTCCAATACCTTGTCAGGAGGAGAAGCGCAGCGGGTTAAATTGGCTTATTTTATTAGTTCGGAGGGAGCTTCTCCTGAGGATCACATTTTGTTTGTATTTGACGAACCAACAACCGGATTACATTTTCATGACATCAAAAAACTGATCGACTCTATTCAATCGTTAATTAATCATGGACATTCCGTGATTTTGATTGAGCATAACCTGGACGTCATCAAATCGGCAGATTGGGTCATAGATATTGGTCCCGATGGAGGTGAGCAGGGAGGAACCATCGTATACGAAGGTACTCCGGAAGGATTGGCAGCTTGTAAACAGGGTTACACGGGTCAATTTCTAAAAGAAAAAATAATAAATAGGTAGAACGTCACATGTATCTATCGTCTTTGTTACAAGTATATCACATCACTCCACATATTTTAATCTTTCGTTATGCAAAAATGGCAACACATGGCCGCCACGTTCGGACTTTTTTTTCTGACCATGCTGAATTCTTATGCGCAAGAAGAATGCGCAACGATGAACGCTCATAAAAAATTAATGAGAACAAATCCTGAATACAGGACACAATACGAACAATCGTTAACCGCTAAGTCTGCCAACCGTGACGCAAGTACGGATGTGTTGACCATCTATAAAATACCCGTAGTTATACACGTCATGCACCTTGGAGAAGCAGTAGGCGTTGGTACAAACATTTCTGATGAGCAAATCTACAGCGCCATTACTTCTTTGAACGAGGCCTACAGAAAGAAAGCAGGTTCTATTTATGACGGTACCGGCGCAGACATGGGAATGGAATTCTGCCTCGCGCAAAAAGATCCTAGTGGAAATGCAACCAAAGGGATCAACAGAATCAATGCTTCCGCTACCGGCAATTATGGAAAATACGGATTGACGATTGACACCAATCAAATTGCTATAAAGGCATTGAGCAAATGGGACAATACAAAATATTATAACATTTGGGTGGTATCCGAAATCGATGATAACGATGGTGGATACGGTGTACAGGGTTTTGCATATTTCCCTGGAGCGCCATCATACCTGGATGGAGCAATCATGTTGTACAATGGTTTTGGTTATGATCCGGAAGGAACAAGAAATTATACGCTGAAATCATATGCCAATAAAAACATCACGTGCATCCACGAATTGGGCCACGCGTTTAATTTGTACCATGTCTTTGAAGGAGATGATCCGAATGGAGACGGCGTCACGACATGCCCAACAGCAGTAAACGGTTGTGGTAGTGATGCAGGTGATTGTTGCACAGACATTCCTGCTTGCGTAAGAAGTCCTAGCAATTGTCCAACGGGTAATAACACGTGTACTTCTCCAGCCACCTCAAAAGATTTGTACAAACACAACTACATGGATTATTCTTCTGACGATTGTCAGAATATGTTCTCTACAGACCAATCCACGAGAGCGAGAGCTACACTCTCTTCAGGAAGTCGTGCAAGCCTTGTTACTACAGCCAATCTGACGGCTTGTGGATGCAATAGCAATACGGCTCCCATCCCTCGCTTCTACGCTTCTGATTATACACCTTGTCCAGGCGGTACCGTACAGTTTTACGATGAAAGTATCAATGCTCCTGCTACCTATAGCTGGACGTTTCCAGGCGGTACACCACAAACATCTGCAAGCCAAAATCCAACAGTGACTTATGCTTATGGAGGGCATTTTGCGGTGACATTGAAAGTAAGTTCAAGCGGAGGACAAAACAATACATTAACTAAAACCACATACATCAGTCCTGACGCTTCTGTGAACCTGCCTTTCAGTGAAAGTTTTGAAAGTAGCTTTCCTCCTGTTAACTGGTCCATCGTGTCCGATGACGATTCGACAGACTGGGGTATTAACGGATCAAAGGCATGGCAACAACGCCCTGTAGTAGGAAGTGGAGCGGGATCAGCTGCCGCAGCGATGAATTTCTTTAGCTACCAATCAAACGGTGGTGAGCAGGATGATCTTGTTGCACCTATCCTGAACTTACAAGGCATCACCAATCCAAGTCTTACGTTTAATGTGGCGTATAAATATTATGGCGTGAGTAATACAGATTCACTCCTGGTATTGGCAACTACGAATTGCGGAGCATCTTATACTACCCTCTATAGAAAAGGAGGATTGAATCTGCAGACCACCACTTCAACAACAGACGATTTTATACCGGCATCAACAGCAGACTGGAGACAGGAAACGGTTGATCTTAGCTCGTTTGCCGGGCAAAATGTGCAATTGGTTTTCAGAGCCATAAATGGATACGGAGATAACCTATACCTCGATAACATCAACATTGTAGGCGTATCAGGAACTCCGGTAGCTAATTTTGTATCTTCTGAAACAATAGGTGTTGCGACCAATCAGGTGATTACCTTTACGAATACATCTACAGGAAGTATCACAACTTATTCATGGGATTTTGGGGCAGATGCTTCTCCAGCTAGTGCCAATACAGCAGGACCGATTGATGTGAGTTATAGTTCTAACGGTTCGAAGACGATTACCTTGACGGTGTCCGGACCTAATGGAACAAACACCGTCATCAAGACAGATTTTGTCACTGTGGCTACTTCTATTATTTCTCCTCAATCGCTGGAGAGCGCAGGTATCAAGGTGTATCCTAATCCTACCAAAGACATTGTATACATCAGTGCTGCCAATTCACAATATGTTTCCGCACAAGTATTGGATGTATTGTCTAACACCGTTATTGCAGAGCAAACAAAAACAGGAACAGCTGACTTGGAAATAAACCTGTCGGGAAAACCACAAGGCATTTATTTGCTGATGATCAAAACCACACAGGGAAGTTTCGGAACGCGTATTGTGAAAGCCAATTAAGGGACGAGGGACGTATAATAACCCATTAATAAAAAAGCTTCTTACTGCATTGCAGCAAGAAGCTTTTTTTATTGCGTCCCTCGTCCCTGCTAGTGGTTGCGGCTATATACTTCTTGACTCTCTGGATCTGGAGCCGCTTTCTTCGCTTTCTTTTTATCTAAATCTCCCATGAAACCAATGGTGAAATAGAGCAATTGTGAGTTGTTATAACCCTGACTAAACGGAGCATTATCTTGAGTCGGATCTTTGAAACGGTAATCGGTTGAGAAAAAATTTCGTAACATGTAATGCACACTGATTGACGTTCCTGATTTAGATCGAAAACCAAGGAAGACAGATGGAATGAAAGGAGTGACATTGTTATAACCGTGTCGTTTGATTTTAGCATCGTTCACAAAAACTTTTTCTTTGTAGGCAAAAAGGTAATCGTACTGCGCACCGGCAAGGAAGTACCATCTTTTATCCATGTTTCCTATACGCAGATAAATTGGAACACCAATGGCATAAGCACGGTGCTTGGTTCGGAAGATACTGTCTTTAGTGATGAGTCCGATGTTCTTTACTTCCAGTCCAATAGAAAGTCCCAGGTTTTTTGTCAAATCTAGATTGAGGAAGGTAGAGTAATTGAAGAAAGCCGTAAAGCGTATTGGCGAGGCGATAGACTGACCACCACGTGAAAGATTGGGTGCAGTAGAAAATATTAGTTTGAATTGATTAGAGCTATATATCTTTTGAGCTTGTATATTTGAAGCGGATAAAAGAGTGATGAATAAAAACGTCAACGTTATAGTTCTCATGATGAAGGGGATTTAAATCAAAAATAGAGATACTTATTTACAACACAATGAATTATCAGCAAATAACCCTCCATAAGAAAAGAGAACGCTCTGTGATCAACAGACATCCATGGTTGTTCTCAGGTGCTGTTGCACACGCCACGGCTAAGACAGATGGAGAAATCGTTCAGGTGAGAGATGCGGATAAATACATTCTGGGCTATGGTTTTTTTTCTACAAAAAGCCAGATCGTTTGCAGAATGTTTGATTGGAGCAACGAAGAACAAACCTTTGATCAGGCGTATTGGAATAAAAAAATAGAACAAGCGCTTGCACTGAGAGCGGAGATCATCGATAAAAAAAATACGACCACTTATCGTCTGCTACATGCAGAGGGAGACTTTCTTCCGGGCATCATTGCCGATGTGTACGGAGAAGTAGTGGTGCTGCAAATTTTGACAGCCGGTACCAAAGCGCTGCTTCCCTTGTTAACAGAAGCCTTTACGACACATGGTTTTCAATACATCTATTTAAAACACAAACAAAGTTCTTCCAATATCGAAGGCGTGCAATTGAAAAGTGGCTGGCTCACGAATGAGACCAGCACATCCGTGGAAGTCATAGAGAATGGCGTGAAATTTTTTGTCGATGTAGAAGAAGGACAAAAAACGGGGTTCTTTATCGATCAGCGTGACAATAGAAAATTATTGCAGGACCTGAGCAAAGATAAAACAGTACTCAATACTTTTTCTTATTCCGGAGGTTTCAGTGTGTATGCACTGGCTGGTGGTGCGAAGGAAGTACATTCCGTAGACATCTCGGCTTCTGCCATCGAGCAGGGAGATCGCAATGTGGACTTAAATAAAAATACGTTTTCTGGTAAACACCAATCTACCGTGCAAGACTGTTTTGATTTCTTGGGAGAAATGCCGGAGCATTATTACGATTTGATTGTATTGGATCCTCCTGCGTTCGCCAAGCATGCGCGGGCAGTGGCCAATGCCAGTCAGGGGTACAAACAAATCAATCTCAAAGCATTTCGCAAAATCAAACCGGGTGGAATTTTATTTACATTTTCCTGTTCGCAAAATATTTCCAAGGACCTCTTTCAAAAAATAGTTTTTGGTGCAGCAGCCGATGCGCGTAGAAATGTTCGCATCATCCATCAATTGCATCAACCGGCAGATCACCCGGTAAACATTTATCATCCGGAAGGAGAGTATTTGAAAGGACTTGTGCTTTGGGTTGAATAGTAGAGAAATCAGAGATCAAAAAAAATTAATCTGATGTCTCATTTCTGATCTCAGATTTCTCAATAACCGTTTTCCTTTTCAAACTGCTGCATGATTTTTCGTTCCTTTTCATTGCGCAGGACCAGTTGAGAATAGAGCAACAGGTATTTAGCGGAAAGGCTGCTTCTGATGGATTTCAGTGAAAGATAAGCAGCACCACGAATGCGGCGGGTTTCTTTACCATTCAATAAAATCTTACCCAAACGCTCTGCTGCCGGTGCATATCGAATTTCGCCCAAAGCCTTAATGGCATAATATCTGCGCGGATAGTTGATGTCAGCGATGCGCTCCACCAAAATTTCTCCTGTCAATTGTCCGCCCTGTTTGATCGGTTCTGTGAGGAAGGCAGGAGATACTTCTTGCGTTTCAAAAAGGGTGACATAGCTCCTGGCGGTATAGGGATCAAAGAAAAACCAGGAAGCAGCATATACGATCAATGCCAAAGCACAGAGGCTAAGGCTCACGACACGATTTTGGATATAAAAGAGAAAAGATAAAGTGAGCAGGTTAATGACCAATGTCCATGTATAGTATTTGGTCCAGAAAATTTTGGAGCATGCGTTTAATACCTGTTGTTCCCGTTCTGTGGAGACCGGTTCCCAGATATAATTGCTAGGGTCTGTCAGTATCCACCAAAAAAGAAAGAGGAATGCATTTGCCAGAAGCAAGAGCAACACAATAAAAAATATTTCTAAGAGTTTTTTCATTATAGAATAAAACTAAGCGAAATTAGCGAATAGAACGTAAAGGAGAAACAAAGATGGACAGTATATATTTTTCCAAGGCTTTAAAAAGAACAACGAAGTTATTTTTATTTGTTGTATGCACACTGTGCCCTTATTTTTTGCATGCACAAGGTGAACTGGCATTGATTGATTTTAAAATCAAAAAACCGAATCAGGTAGATGTATTAACAACAGAAGATGGGAGACATATCTATTGTTTTTTCAACAGCAGACAAATGCAGCTCACAACGGTAAGCACCAATTATTCCTTTGTCAGTGCTTCTTTTGAAATGGATAAATCATTGCATCACTCGGATTACTTGCTTTCGGTAAGAGATGGAAAATACCAGACTGCCTTTTTTTATAATGAACGCGGGAAAATTATAAAAACGTTTCGTATTGACCTTTCTATGGGTACCACGCAAACGCTGGATTGTGGAGTCATTCCGAAAGAGGAAGATTTCTTGAATGCCTTTCAACTCAATCAAAAGTTTTATCTGCTGACAGTTACCAAAGGAAGTTCAAATCTTCATTTATGGGAATCAGTACAGGGCAATCCTTTGGTGAAGACATCTTTTACTGTCAAGCATCCTAATCTGTACGCGACATTGCGCGTCAATGATCAGGATTTGAACGAAAGAAAATACTCCGATATTGGAATTGATAAAGTCAATTACGAGCTGGAAAACAATCTAAAATCTGCTCATGCTTTGAACAAGCTTTACCTGATCAATGGAAAGATCATCATCACGCTGGATGAGCCCGATCAAATCTGGCTCTACACCATCGATCCGAATACAAAAACAATCGATGAGAAAAAACTGGCTTTCAAATTGGAAATAGCGGATGAAGATAAAAAAACCAGTAAACAGGGCAATTCATTTTTGTACAACGATAAATTATTTCGTGTCACCGCCAACGATGAAATGTTGAATGTGGTGATGATCAGTTTAGACTCGATACGAATGGAATGGAACGAAAAGGTATTCCGCGAACAACCAATCCTGTTTAAAAACGGACCTATCGTTACAGAGAGCGGAAGCAGTGGCGCACCGAAAGTGGTAGGAAAAACATCGCAGTATTTAACTAAAGTTCAAAACAGCAGAGTTGCGATTGCGGTGAACGAAATCAACCATCAATATTTGATGCAAATCGGCTCCTATGAACTCAAACAATCTTATAATCCTTATGGCAACGGAATGGGCGGAGGAGGTTCGAGGTTTAGCGTAGGGATCGGTATGGGCATGGGAATGGGAGGCATGGGCATGGGTATGGGAAACATGGGCATGGGTAACATGGGTTATGGAGGATACGGCGGAGGCTATGGTATGCCAGGCTATTATGGCGGCTACTCAGGTTATTATTCCAACAGCGGATATAGTTATGTCGAGTCCACTTATTTCTATTCGCTCATAGACGCCGCCAATCTGCAACATGTGGATCTTGCTCCACCAAAAACAGTAAGAGAAAAACTGAATGACTACGAAGATCAGAAATTTAAAAAAAGCATGCCCGATTTGATTACCGTGACTCCACTGCCGGATCAGACTATTCTAATGGGTTATTATTTCAAGAGCGCTCACAAATACCAACTGGTGGAAATAAGGTAAGAGCATATTTCCCTTCCCCTGTATTTATTGCCATCTTTGGCCACACCTTCCACAACGAATGATTCTGCATGATTGAGATAGGAAAACAAAACCGGTTGATTGTACTTCGAAATACCAGTGTAGGATTATACCTGGGCGATCAGGATGGTGAAGATATTTTATTACCCATCAAATACATTCCGGAAGGCATTGACATCAACGATGAGATCGAGGTGTTTGTGTACCGCGATTCGGAAGACCGTCTCATTGCCACGACACTCGAACCAAGAATTAAACTGAACGGTTTTGCTTCACTCCGTGTCAAAGATGTCAACGACTTTGGCGCCTTTTTGGATTGGGGATTGGAAAAAGATTTGATGGTGCCTTACCGCGAACAGTCTGCACGCATGCGCGTGGGAGAATACCACATCGTGTATTTGTATTTAGACGAAGAGACGGGCCGCCTGGCGGCTTCCAATAAATTGGATCGTTTTCTTAATCCTTCGCCAACAGATCTGGAAGTAGGACAGGAAGTAGACTTGCTTGTGTGGACAGAAACAGATTTGGGATACAATGTCGTAATCAATCAGGCCTACAAGGGGTTGTTGTATAAAAATCAAATCTTCAAAATAGTAGAACCTGGAGATGAAGTAATCGGCTACATTAAACTCATCCGTGAAGACCAAAAGATCGATGTCACGCTGCAACCGCAAGGTTTTGCAAACATAGAGACCAATGCACAAGTACTGTTGGATAAATTGAAAAAAAACAAAGGCTATCTCGCACTCACCGATAACAGCAGTCCGGAAGACATCATGGATGCCTTGCAAATGAGCAAGAAGACGTTCAAAAGAGCGGTGGGTACTTTGTACAAACAAAAGCTCATTCGCCTGGAAGAACACGGTATCGCATTATTGGGCTAAGAACACGAAACAAAAAGGAATTGAATTTTACACATTAAAAAACTACTTCGATGAAAAAACAGCTCTTTATATTATTTCTGATGATATGGTCTTCACTGACTGTGCAAGCTCAAACAACGGCAGGTTCACCACCTGTTGATCCTTTGTTGAAAGGGAGAGATTTACTGCAACAATTGGCTGGTGGTTTGGATGTTGCTTCTTACCTAGACAGCTGGACACCTTATGCGCAATCAAACTGGTACAGGGGATTGATGAAGACAACAGATGCAGCTATTCTGGCAAAAGACATCGCAGACCTGACAGAATTCATCAAGCCTACAGCATACAACGAAGGTTTTAACTTAACCAATCTGAGATCGCTGGCTGCTGAAGCAAAAAATTATGGAGACGTGGCCAACCTATTAAAAACACTGGAAGCTGGAATAAAACCTGAAGCGTATAAAAACGATTGGGTATCAAAGGAATCTTCCTGGATCAGCGAATTGAAATTTGTAAAATAAATTAACCAAACAATAAGTGGAAAGAAGGATCGCCATACTGTTGCTGCTATTGCCACTCTTATTGCAATGCAAGAGGAAGGATGAAGTACTGACGACAGATCCTTCGGCACGATTGTCTTTTTCCGAACGGGTCGTGGTATACGATACACTGTTTGCCGATCTTACGTATCCTTCGCACCGCATCAAAGTCTATAATCCCAACGAAGGCGCACTTGCCATCAGCGAGGTTTCCTTGTTTGGAGGATCTTCTTCTCACTTTACCATTTTAGTGAATGGCCAGCAAGGTCCTGTGGTGCGAGACTTAGAGCTCATTGGCGGCGATAGCATGCTGATTGTGATCGGTGTCTTTTTTGATTCTACTTCTACGAATGCGCCATACCTCATTGAAGACTCCATTCGTTTTGTGTTCAACGGACAAGAGCAACATGTGCTGTTGAAAGCAGTGGGCAGAGATGCAAAATTAATTCCAGCAGGTAATCTCAATTGCTCTACGGTATGGGACAATACCAAACCCATTGTGTTGTTGGGTCAAACGGTGATTGCACCAGGTTGTTCACTGACCATTCAGAAAGGCACGCAGGTCTTCGCTTCCAGAGGAAGTTCGTTAGATATCAAAGGAACATTGATCGTAACGGGAGAAAAGAACGACAGTGTTTTCTTTGGAGGGTTGTCTTCCGGAAAAAATCCGGGACAGTGGTTGGGTCTGCGATTTTATGAGGGAAGCTCAGGCAATACACTGTCCTGGTTCAATATAGAAAATGCGGTAACAGGATTATCATTTGACTACACGACTACTCCTGTCACATTGGTGGACATAACAATGGATCATGGTACGTTTCATGATTTCACTCAATCGGCAGTAGATGTTTCTTACACCACGCTTACTGCTACCAATTGCTTGTTCCATGCATCTTCTGATGCAGCAACAAAATTATCCCAGAGTGGTTCTGCTGATTTCAGGTATTGCAGTTGGGCCGGCTATTCCTACGATTACTACAGGCAAGGACCTAGCATAGAAGTTAGCGATGTGTCAGGAGTGCTTTCTTTATCGTTGAAGCATTCCATCGTATGGGGTGATATGTTTTCTGAAATCTCGATTGATCCCGCGGCTATTGTCTCAGCCGATACCTGCATCATCAAAAGGACATCCGCTCTCCTGGGTACGGGAACATTGTTGAACCAGGATCCTCGTTTTAATTTACCGGTGACCAGAGATTTTCAATTGAAATCCACTTCTCCTGCTATCGATAAAGGCGTCCCTTCAGTTGTCATTGACGACCTGAAAGGTGTGCTGCGCGATGCTTTGCCGGACTTGGGATGTTACGAATACAAACCCTGATGATCGTTGAACAACAAACCATAAACCTGGGCAGGTTTAAACGAGGTTATCACTTGGTGACCAATATACTGGAAGCAAACGTTTCCGCACTTCGCGGCATAGAAAAAGGAATTGCTCACCTGTTCATTCACCATACGTCTGCTTCACTGACATTGAATGAAAATGCAGATCCTTCTGTGCGTCATGACCTGGAGCTATTTTTAGATGCGCTAGTACCTGACGGAGACAAACGCTACACACACGATGACGAAGGTCCGGACGATATGCCTGCACACGTGAAGACCAGTCTGCTCGGGGCTTCTCTGACGGTACCGGTGAAAAATGGTCGCTTCTTGTTGGGAACATGGCAGGGTATTTACCTGTGCGAACACCGTGACCATGGAGACAACAGAAAGCTTACCGTGACCGTTATGGGAACGAAATAAAATCCTATCGGGTTGTATACCTGTCTTTTAATATTATTATATTTACTTAAACAAACCAGATACATCAATGAAGAAAATTATTTTCAATGTCATCGCATTTGCTTTCGTAGCAGCGGCTCTTAGTTCTTGCGGTTACAATTCTATGATTGAAAAACAGGAAACAGTAGACGAGAAGTGGTCACAAGTGCAGAACGTATACCAACGCAGAGCGGATTTAATTCCCAATCTTGTTTCTGTTGTAAAAGGATATGCTAAACATGAAAGTCAAACGTTGGAGAATGTCATCGCTGCTCGCTCAAGAGCGACGCAGGTTACATTGGATCCCGATAAACTGACACCGGAGAACATACAAAAATTTCAACAGGCACAAGACGGCTTGAGTACGGCATTGGGGAAATTATTGATGATCACAGAAAACTATCCGGATCTGAAAGCCAACCAAAACTTCCTGGAATTGCAGGCACAATTGGAAGGAACGGAAAACAGAATTTCCGTAGAACGTCAGAAATTCAATGAAGCAGTAAAAGATTATAACGCTTACATCCGTAAGTTCCCGAATAACCTGACCGCCGGTATGTTTGGCTTTGAGAAAAAAGCTTACTTCGAAGCACAGTCAGGCGCAAACGTTGCTCCTAAAATAGAATTTTAGTTTCCTCCACATGAGTGTAAAAAAAGTCTTTTCCGAAGAAGAGCAACTGCACATCGTGCATGCCATAAGGGATGCGGAAAAGAACACATCAGGTGAGATCAGGGTTCACCTGGACAAAACATGTTCCGGTGATCCGTATGCAAGAGCCATCAAAGTTTTTGAACGTCTGGATATGCATAAAACAGCACAACGCAACGGGGTGCTGTTTTATTTATCTATAGAGGATCGTAAGCTGGCCATTATCGGAGACAAAGGCATTAACGAGAATGTCCCTGCCGATTTCTGGCATGCCATACTCGAAGAGCTCGTGCAATTATTCAAACAAGGCAAACTCGCCGAAGGCTTGGCTGTGGGCATTGCCAAGGCTGGGCAACAATTATCTTCCTTTTTCCCTTATCAAAAAGATGACCATAACGAATTGTCCAATGACATCTCCTTCGATAGTTAGCAGACTCTGCCTTCTTGTGCTGATGTTTTGCTGCTTCGCAGGAACCATGGCACATGCAGACGATTTTCCGGAAAGACCTTCACCTGCGCGGTTGGTCAATGATTACGCCTCATTGCTCCAACCTGCTGAACGGGAAGCGTTGGAACAAAAGCTGGTGGCTTATGACGACAGTACGTCTACGCAGATTGCCATTGTGATTTTAAAAGATATCGGCAACTACGAAGCCTCAGACTATGCGCCTCAACTGGCCGAGAAATGGGGCATCGGACAAAAAGGCAAAAACAATGGCTTGCTTATTCTGGTTGTAGTGGAAACTCACAAAATATTTATCGCCACGGGTTACGGCATGGAAGGCGACTTGCCGGATGCCATTGTGAAACGTTTGATTGAAGGGATAGTGAAACCTAATTTCAAACAGGGGAATTATTACGGAGGTCTGGATCAGGTGACGGATGCCATCATCCAGATCATGGCGGGCACTTACAAAGCCGACGCAAAAGGCAAAGCATCCGGTAACTCGGCTGTTTTTATTTTTCTAGCTATTATGGCATTGATTGCCCTTTTCTCTTTCATTTCTAAAGGAGGAGGTGGAAGAAATTCAGGTGGTGGCGGATTTGGCGGTGGCTTGTTAGCGGGAGCATTATTGGGTTCGGGAGGCTTCTCTTCCCGCGGAGGATACAGTGGCGGCGGCAGCAGTTTTGGTGGATTCGGCGGCGGCGGCTTTGGCGGCGGCGGTGCGGGAGGTAGTTGGTAGAGTCAGATTAGAAGGTTTCTACTAGATGAAATATGTTGCGAAGATAATTATAAGCTGTACAGATTTTGCGTTAGGGATTGAGTGGAAAGCCCGAAGCGCGTGGGCTTGTGTGTCGGCCGGACTTGGAGCGAAAGCCCGGCCTCGCTGATAAGCGGGGAAACGCCCTCCTCCCAAACATCCTTTAAAGACTAAATTCATAGTCATTTATAAAAGAGCCACTAATGAACATAGAAGATTCAACTTTTATTTTACTTAGGCAACATCGTTTGTTCAGACAGCTTACTTACAAAGAGTGCAGCGAACTGAACATCGTGTCGGGCTTTATGAAAAAGAAAAAGAATGAGTTCATCTACCTCAACAGTTTGCGCAACGACCGTTTGTATTTTTTGAAAAAAGGCTACATCAAAATTGGCGTATACGACAAAGAAGGAAACGAGAAAATAAAAGAAGTGCTCAATCAAGGGGATATCTTCGGACAGCTTTCATTGGAGGGTGATACGGGCGAACAGGAGTTTGCGCAGGTCATTAAATCCGAAGCACAGATTTGTAGTTTTACAGTAGAAGATTTTGAACGCATATTATTGAAACGTCCCGATTTGGCCATCTCTTATACCAAGTTAGTGGGGTTGAAAATAAAAGCGTTGCAATCCCGCATCACCAGTATCATTTATAAAGATGTTAAATCCAGGATCGTAGATTTTTTTATTTACCTGGCACAGAAAGAACGAAAAGGTACGGAAGACGAACTGGCATTTAAAAATTACCTGACACACGCAGAAGTTGCTTCGCTGGTGGGTTGCACGAGACAAACCGCAACAACTTTTATCAATAAACTGGAAGAAGAAGGACTATTAGAATTTTCACGTCAGCAGATTCGCATTGGCAGCATTAAAAAATTGCAGGCGGCAGCGGAATAAATAAGGGACGAGGAAGCAGGGACGAGGAACGAATAAGATGTTTTTGTCTCTATTTTCTCATCCCTCGTCCCCTTTTTTCTTTTTTGTCGCCTTGCCGACTTTTTAATAAAAGCTGTTCTTCTAATTTAGTATCATCATCATAAAAAATATGAAAATCGTTATTCTGATCCTCAAGCTATTGATCACGGTTATCGTAGGACAAACACTGTTCTTTAAATTCTCAGGAGCTTCGGAGTCCGTATATATATTCAGCACATTAGGTATAGAACCCTGGGGAAGGATTGCACTGGGTGCATTGGAGTTGCTATCCATTGTTTTGCTTTGGATTCCTGCGACGATGCTTTATGCGATGGTATTGATTTTAGGAATGATGTTCGGCGCGGTGGCAAGTCATATAGCTGTGCTGGGAATTGAAATCATGGGTGATCATGGTGAGCTGTTCATATTGGCATCAGTGACTCTTTGTTCAAGTGCTACATTATTGATTTTGCACAGAGAAGAGTTAAGAGTATTGATCAGCAAAGTGGTTCCAACGAAAGGCGCATAGTGAAATAAGAAGTAAGGATTCAACTTAAAATAAGTAGGAGATGAGTATCAATATCAAATCTGTAGCATCAGGCACCTTGAGTCAACTGGCGGATTTTATCACGACCATGGACAACCAGCATTATACTGCTACTTCGGAATTATTATTGGGTTCAAGTATTGGTCAGCATGTAAGACACATCCTCGAATTTTATAGTTGCCTCAAAGAAGGCTATGCCATACAAAAAGTAAATTATGATTTACGTAAGCGTGATCTTACGATTGAACAAGATAAAATGGTAGCACTCTCCTTGATCATCGACCTGATCAAATGGATTGACAAGGCAAAGCCAATATCATTGATGCTAGAAGGATCTTACGAAGCAGATGAAAAAGAAATATTCTCGATCTTGTCACACATGGAAAGGGAACTCGTATACAACATTGAACACACCATTCACCACATGGCCATCGTCAAAATTGCAGCGGTAAATTTATACGCGTATGAATTGCCGGCAGATTTTGGTGTAGCTTCTTCCACGCTTAAATATCGTTCGCAATATGTGTACAGTTAGTTATGTGCCCATCAACAACGGTTTCATCCTCACCTCCAATCGCGATGAATGGTCGGGCCGTCCGCATGCTCTGCCACCGGATTTCTATACCGGTGAAGAGGGACTCTCTTTGTATTATCCCAAAGACCCGCAAGGCAACGGTTCATGGATCGCAGCCGCAGAAGACGAGCGTGTCGTATGTTTATTAAATGGTGCCTTCCACCAACATGTACATCAACCGCCTTATAACAGAAGCCGTGGATTGATTGTACTAGAGGCTTTTCAATACGACAGTCCATTTCAATTTTACCAGCAAATAAATCTGGAAGGTGTAGAACCGTTTACGTTGGTGATGGTTTGGTTTGGATTGTTGTACGAATTCAAATGGGACGGCAGCAGAAAACATTTTATTTCTTTGCCTCATCAACCTCATCTATGGGCTTCAGCAACTTTGTATAGTAATGAAGTGGTTGCGACCAAAAGAAAATGGTTATCAGATTTCCTGACCAGCCATCCTGAAGTGACACAAGAACAAATGGTATACTTTCACGAACACGGTGGCATACCGGATCCCGTAAACGGCATGAAGATCACGCGTGCGAATGGATTGGAAACATTGAGCATCACTTCTATTCAACTACAAGATCACGAAGCATCCATTATACAAAACGCATTTACATCCACGCTGTTTGAAGACTCCTGGAGTACACAACTGGCGGACGAGAGATTGTAGCATGAGCAAACCTTCTTCCTTTCAACTGTTCTTGCATAAGCTTAGGCACTGGGAATACTGGCCCATGGAGATTGTTTATTTCCCGGTATTCTTTTATTGGATTTATCTTGGGATAAGAGCACGATCGTTTTTTTTCTTCAGTGCGTCCAATCCCATGATTGAAACAGGTGGTATGTTGGGAGAAGTAAAATTTGATGTCCTTGAAAAAATTCCTGCTGCATACCGCACACCTACTTTATTTTTTGCCTATCCTTTTTTGGCAGAGGATGTGCTGAACCGTATTTCTGCGAACAACTGGAACTACCCTTTAATCTTCAAGCCTGACGTAGGAGAGCGTGGCAACCGCGTGGAGAAAATAGAAAACAAAGAACAAGCCATACAGTATTTGGCCACTTGTGAATACGATGTATTGGCACAACCGTTCATTACCTATCCAATCGAATTAGGAGTATTCTATTACCGTTATCCTTCGCAGGAAAAGGGGCATGTTATTTCTGTGGTAGCGAAAGATTTTTTGAAAGTAAAAGGCGATGGAAAACAGACACTCGAACAATTGATTCATGCCAATCCAAGAGCAGTGTTTCAATCCGAACGTTTACAAAAAAAATATCCGGCACAGTGGCATCAGGTACTTGTCGATCAAGAAGAACTATTGCTGGAACCCATTGGCAATCATTGCAGAGGAACGTCTTTTAAAAATGCTAATGGTATTATTGACGAGCAATTGGTATCCGTCTTCGATGCAATCTCCAAAGAGATTGACGGTTTTTATTTCGGTCGCTTCGATATGAAGTGTAGTTCCATCGAAGATTTGATGAAAGGCGAAGGCATCAGCATCATGGAGCTGAACGGTGCCGGTTCCGAACAGGGCCATATATATCATCCGGGATTTTCTTTTTTTACCGCGTTAAAAACTATATTGCGACAGTGGCGCATATTGTTTGAGATCAGTGTAGAAAATCACGAAAGAGGAGTTCCTTACATGACATTGAAAGAAGCGAGGGCTTATCTTCGCAAAAGCAAACAGTTGCGCGTTAAGTACAGCGCATAGATGGATTTAGTATTTGTTTTCTTTTTGGGTTTCGTCGTTAGTTTTGTTGGGTCCATTCCGCCTGCCGGTGTTAACCTCACGGCTATCCGCATCTCGATGGAGCAGAACAAAACTCAGGCACTTTGGTTTTCTTTAGGGGCGATCATCGTAGAAGGGATTTTGTGTTTCGGCGCACTGCGTTTTGCTTCTTTTATTGCCTCCCACCAGGAAATAGATTTTTGGATCAAGTGGATTGCTGTGCCTGTTTTCCTAATCATGGGTATCGCTTCTCTATGGCCTACTTCAGCGCCTGCTGCAGAAGTGGAAGTAAAAGAGATCAAAAAAAATCACTGGTGGAAAACCAACTTTACTTATGGGATGTTTGTGTGCGGCATCAATCCCATGCAGGTTCCTTTTTGGTTGGCATACGGAACGTATTTTTATAGCAACGGCTGGTTGCCTTATGATCTGCTGTCTACACTAACTTTTGTTATCGGAGCGATAAGCGGAACTTATTTATTGCTGTATCTTTTTGTAGAATATGCAGCGAAGGTTTTGTCGCGTATACTGAAAGGCAACTTATCTGGTAAACGATTGATCGGTTATATTTTTTTAGGATTGGGTTTTTTACAATTGGGACAAAATCTCTGGGAATTATTTAAGACTCGATAAAATTAGTCATCAGCTGCAAGGCCAGTTGATTGGTCTCTGCGATGAGATCAGGTCGCATGAGACTTTCCGCCACTTGTACATAAGGACCTTCTTTCAAATCTTCTCGGCAATGATGCAGCAAACTTATGATGCTGTCAGCTGTAGCTTCCAGGTGAAACTGTAAAGCCAGCACCTGATTGTTCCACAAAAAGCCCTGATGTTTACATGCAGCTGAATGTCCAATAGCGATAGCCTGCGCAGGAATTTCGAAGGTGTCTCCGTGCCAGTGGAAAGCAGGAATAGAGGCATTGAATCCTGCAAAGACAGGGTGTTGTAAGGCTTCTTTACTTAGTTCTACATTGAACCAACCAATTTCGGCAACAGGATTTAAAGAGACGGATGCTCCTAACACTTCAGCCACCAATTGTGCCCCCAAACAAATGCCGATTACTTTTTTCCCTTTGTCGATGGCTTTGCGGATCAACTCTTTCTCCGCCAGGAGCCAGCGGTAACGGTCTTCGTCGTGCACGCCCATTGGTCCGCCGAGTACGATGAGTACATCAAATAGATCAACGAAAGGAAGTCTGATGTCTTCGTAAAAACGAGTAGAGGTTACTCTGTTGCCCGGCATCGAAACCCATTTTTCCAGGGCACCTAAATCCTCAAAAGGAACATGTTGTAAAAAGTGAATATTCATTCTATACTTAACGACTCAAATCTTGTTCATGGTGTGATTGCAAAAGTAATTATTTTTTACTTTTGTAGGAGAAGATTGTTACATTACCTTGCGTATGAACGCAAAAAACAGGATGTTCAGAGACATAAAGGCGATACATGTTATGCCGGATGTCTTCATCGCTTAGCACATACCCTATGAAGAAGATTTTTATTACCGTATTGTTACTCTCCATTGCGCTGACTTCCTGCGTTTCTTATAGCGAGGTACACTTGACCAATGTGGCGTTCCGCGATTTCAATATGGACAATGGAAAGATGCGGGCCACCTTTGATGTTGAGATTGACAATCCCAATGCCTATCCGATCCGTTTATCCAAACCTCGTCTCAAAGTATTTATTGGTGACGTGGAATTGAAAGACTGGAGTGTGTCTCCAAAAATTAAGTTGAGAAGAAAATCTAAACTGTCTTATCCTTTTTACATCGAAGTCTCGGGAACGCAAGCCATCATGCTGCTTCCACAGTTACTGACACAACCAGAAATAAAGATACAAGGTACAGTAAAAGCGGGTTCATTTATTTTTGGTAAAAGAATTCCGTTGGAGATCAATGAGCGGTTGTACTAGTTTTATTGTGAGCAGTGAGCAAAAGATATTCTAGACAGTCGTTCGTATCTCCTTCCTCGGCCTGTCCCCCGACAGGCCATGGATGAGGCAAAGTCCCCTAGGGGCATCATACCTGTAGGTCATAAGGTCCTACTAAGGTCAAGTCCCTTTAGGGACGGCATATTCCTGAGTGCTCAAGTGATTACTTATGTCACCTCTAAAGGGGCTAAGTGATAGTCAATCCTTTTAGGTTACCGATGTGTGGTCCCTATGGGACTTGTGCTTTTCACCTCACACGATTATTTTCCAAAGACATAAGCCAATCCTGCCGAACCATTGATCCAGCTCAGCGTTTGATTGGTCACTAACCTGCCGGCATTGTTATTTCGATTTTCATTGTCGATTTTGATTCCGCTGCTGTAAAAATAATCTCCTCGGATGGAAAGAGAAATTTTTTCTGTCAAGGCATAGCGTAAGCCTACACCGCCCTGCCAGCCGAAGGCAGAAGAGCCAGAACTTTTTTGCGTGAACACATTACTTTCATCGTCTTCCAGCTGCACAGAAATTTCAGGAGTAGAAATACTTTTTGTCCATCCTCCTAATAGTCGAATGTCTAGTGTGAGTTTATGATAAGGGAAAGAGAAATATGGACCGACCAATAGATTCAATGTTTGATACCTTTTACTGGTCTTCACCGTGGTGTAGTCTACAGCAAATGCGTCGGTATAACTGTCTCCTAATTGACGGGCATCTGCATAACTGAGTTTCCCGTGATCAGAAAAATTAACGGCACCACCTATGCCTATTTTCGGTAGCACATAATAAGCGCCTTCGACTCCTAGATTAAATCCGGTTTTGGCAAATCCGGCTGTGTTGTTCCAGTTGCCATACTCTCCCAAATCTGTTTTTGAAAAACTTCCTGTAGGAGCGGATATGCCCGCGGATATACCGATGAAAGACGTATTGCTTTGTGCCAATAAAGACGGGGAGTCCAGAAGGAGTAATGTAAATACGAATGTTAGAAAATGGATTTTCATAAATGGATATGTTTAATTTTTTACTTATTGGATGTCTACTGTAAATCCGATGTCAAGATCGGTGGAACCTGGAGCATACGTTCCGTTTTTCACATTGGGTTGATGCCTCAATACCAATCTTAACCAACCCGAACTGGTTGCACCGGTCACAAATTGAGATTGCAAACCCACCGGATAAGTTTGTGGATTGCTGTCGTGATCGGTTATATTCACGGTTAGTTGAAGAGGATTTGAACTTACAGGTGCGGTGGTTTGTGCATTGTCAGGAATAGGGTCAGGCAATACATCGCCTGTTGCATAAGGGATGACAAAGGCATTGGTTGTTGGCAAAGGTTGATAAAAAAACAAATGGTAATTGGACCTGTTTTTAATTTCATTGGAAACATCAAAAAAAGGATTTTGTGTTTTGTCTAACATCAACAATTCTGCTGTGTAAGTAGCATTGGCTTTCAATATTACATTTACCTTGCTCACATCGACTGGCAAAGGATTGCCATTGTTGTCGAGCAATTGTTCCCAGGTGGCGGTATCTTTATCAAACGGAGCTTGTGTATTCACCAGAATGATGGATACTGTTGTCAGCGCTTCATTGGCAATGGTAGGTGCAACGACTTCTTCTTTTTTGTTGCAGGAAATAAACAGCGCAACTGTTGAGATCAGGAGAAATGGATTTCGGATTTTTTTCATGGCGATTCGAATTAATTGTTTGTATTCTTTTTATTAAAGAGTTCAAAAGGCAAGCGCACGCGTAAGGTGAAGTTTCTTCCCGGTTCATCATTGAAATAGCGGAAGCGATCCATGTAATCACGGTAGACTATGTTAAAGATGTTGTTGGCGGAAAAACTAATGTTCATGCGTTGTTTCCCAAGTGGAAAAGCAAAACCGAGATCTGCGTTGATCAACATATAACCCGCTGGAGGTGCTGTGTAATCGCTATTAGCAGGTACACGGTTTTGTTTGGCCATGTAGAGATCCGTAAGGCTGATGTAGAAATGGTCGAGCTTCCCGATTTTTCCAATGTTGTACTTTAAAGTATTTTCGAATCGATTGGCGGGCACAAGCTGAAGGTAATCGTGAATGGTATTGTTGTAGGCAAAAAGTAACGACGTCTTGGAAATAAAACTCAGCGAGTCAAAGAGACGATAGGTAAAGACCACATCGGCGCCGCGTAATGTAGCATTCACTTGTGTATAGTCAAACAAAGGAAAAGCCCCGCGAGATGTATGGATGTAGCTGAGCGCAGGTTTGAGGTAAATGTATCCATTGATGTAATGATTGTAAACGTCTAGTTCGGCAGTCATCCTGTCGCCTTCGTATTTAAGCGAAGTGCTAAAGTTGTAAGCGCGCTCTGAAGTTAAATTGGCGTTTCCTCTCTCGTAAGCGACTGCACTTTGATGCACACCGTTAGAAAGCAATTCATTTACGGTTGGCGCTCTCCAGGCCGTTCCGATGTTGATGAGCCAGGACAAATTTTCTTTAAGGTAATATTGTGACCCTAAAGAACCGGTTACATTCTGCCAGTTGAAGGTAGGCGTAATGACTTGTGCAGTATTGTTATCTAGCGTGTAAGCTCTTAACCAGCGGTAATCGTAACGTACACCGGCTTCCAATGTCAATTTATTTTTGCTCCATTTTTCGATAGCAAATATCCCACCGCCGTAATTTCTGAAATTAGGAATCAGCATTTCATAGGCGCGCACATTGCCTTGTGTGATGCCATTGAAACCGATGCTACCGGAAATATTTTTGATCGGTGCATATTTATAGCTCACATCCAGTGTATGCGTGACGAGACTCAAATACAATTCAGGATTCAATCGCCCGCTCAAGGGAATGTAATCGTATTCCGATCTTACATTTTGCTGACGAGCAAAGATCACATCGACTCGACTTTTATTGTTGAATTTTAGATACACGTGGGTTTTGAACAAATCATGCTTGACTTGCTGGTAAGGTCTGTCAATCGTATAACTAAAATAAGAAGGCGTAATAGGCTCTGAACGATTGATGGCAGCATTGATATCTGGTAATGTTTCCGCATGCGTACCGGTAAAAATACCGAGCTTGGTGTTGAACTCGCTGTAATACAATTCTGCGCCATAATTTTCTTTTTTATAGGCGAGTGCACCAGAGAAATTCATTTCCTGAAACCCTGTATTCTCCAAATAGTAATTGGGAGTTTTGGAGTTACCCGCTCTGCGGTACGTCCCTTGTGCCCTCCAGCTTAGGCCGGATAGTTTTTTTTCAAATGCACCCTGGACAATACCTGAGGTGACGCCCATGCGGTTGTTACTGGCAGCAACTAGATTTACTTCTCCGCCTATACCTGGGCGTGTTGGCAATGGAGCCGGATCAACAAGAATCACTCCCCCAATCGCATCGGAACCATAGCGTATGCTTGCTGGACCTTTGATGACGGAAAGTTGAGTCGCCACGAATGGATCTATCTCTGGAGCATGTTCAGAACCCCATTGCTGTCCTTCCTGTCGTACGCCGTTATTCAAAAGTAAAACTCGGTTGCTGTGCAATCCATGAATGACGGGTTTGAAAATGGACGGACCGGATTGCAGCGTGTATACACCGGGTAATGTTTTCAGCGCTTCTCCCAAAGTATTGCCCCTGGTCTGTTGCAGCGCGAGACCCTTGATTTCTGTTTGAGGTAAAGTGAGGATTTCTTTTTGCTCGTCCTTATGACCAGTGACTTGTATTTCCTGAATTTGTCTAATGTCTTCTTGCAGGTAGAAATACTGGTATACGTTTTTACTAAGAGTTATTTTGCTACTGTCTGTTTGATAACCGAGGTAAGTAATACGCACCGTATAAACGCCTTCGCAGAGATCTGTAAAAACAAAATTACCCTGACTGTCGGTGGCCGCAGCAAGATGCAGTTCAGCCAGGTATACATCTGCTTCCGGGATGACCTGTTGTGATGCTGCGTCGATGACTGTCCCACTGAAAGTAAAGTCACAGGGATCCTGTGCCAGTCCTGATTGACAGAGCATATACCAATAGATAAATAATATGATCCGTAGAGAATACTTCACGGCATAAACAATAAATAGTAAATAGAAAGGAACGCACGTCTCCTGGAACAGGAAAGTGTTAAGAACCGCTAGGGATTCTTATAGAGAGAAAAAAGAAAAAGCAGGAGGAGCCCGTAACGAAGAAAAAATAACGGAATGTTCGACTTCGCTTTGGACGCAAAATAATTGGAGTACACCAAAACAAATGGTAAGAACAGAAAATGTAGCTGCGAAGAAAACCTCTGCTGTCAGCAGAGCTTTTTCTATGTCGCAGGCAAAACAACTTTCGGCTTTTATATCCAGGCTGCTGAGCCCATGGATTCTGGCTTGTGTATCGTGGTGTTGGTGCAATAGAGGAACTATTGTCTTCTGAAATAAGAAGACAGTGAGGCACACATAAGTGAATACCCGTAGTAAAGTCTGTATGGATTTAATATGCAACACTGTTGCAATAGTAAATCAAAGGAAGTTGAAAAGCAAGAGTGAATACAAAAGTATTTTGTAAAACGTGCATTCTGCCCCCAAATCCCCTGAAGAGGACTTTGCAAATGAGAAAGAGAAACAGAGCGGAGAGCGAATACTATTTCTTATGATCTGTTTTATCAAGAAGAAATTCATTTGTTAGACAAACAAAATGAATTTAACTAAAACCCGTCCCGTAGGGACATCATCTCAGTAGAAAAATAATTCATTAACAATCAGCCAAGTCCCATAGGGATGTAATAGGCATAGATTGATAAAAATCATTGTAATAAAATATGTCGCATGTTTAATTAAAAAAATCATGACTTATTAAAAATGAAAATGATGTCGTCCCTAAAGGGACTGGCTTTGTGCTGTAATTATGGGCTACAGAGATTGGGTCCCTACGGGACTGACAATGTCTACTCGATGTACAAATTGATCTGTACATAAAAACCAGCGGTAGATCAATGTCCCGAGGTATGTATGGTGATCCACTGATTGTTAATTTTTACAATAAATTATCAAACACCTCCGCCAGCTTTCCGACCGTATGTACTTGTATACCGTACTTTTCTTTTTCGATGCCTTTGGCATTGAGACGGGAAATAAAAATATGTTTGAAACCCAACTTCTCCGCTTCGGAGATGCGTTGTTCGATGCGGTTCACGGCACGGATCTCTCCGCCAAGGCCGATTTCACCAGCGAAGCAGACATCGGCGGAAATGATTTTATCTTCGAAAGAAGAAACAAGCGAAACACAAACGGCAAGATCGATTGCCGGATCTTCAATTTTTAATCCACCCGCGATGTTGAGGAATACATCCTGATTGCCCATGCGGAAGCCGACTCTTTTTTCTAACACGGCCAGCAACATGCTCAATCGTTTGGAATCAAAACCGGTTGACGTACGTTGCGGCGTGCCATACGTAGCCACGCTGACCAACGATTGCAATTCGATCAGCAAAGGTCTGTTGCCTTCTAGTGTAGCGCCAATAGCGATGCCGCTTAAGTTCTCTTCGCGTTGGGATAATAATATTTCAGATGGATTCGGCACTTCTCTCAATCCGCTGCCGCGCATTTCGTAGATGCCGAGTTCGGAGGTAGAACCGAATCTGTTTTTAGTCGTGCGTAAAATTCTATAACTGTTGTTGCGGTCTCCTTCAAATTGAAGCACGGTGTCTACCATGTGTTCCAAAACTTTCGGTCCGGCGAGTGTCCCTTCTTTGGTGATGTGTCCGATCAAGAACACCGGTGTGCCTGATTCCTTGGCGTAGCGCAGGAGTTCGGCGGTACACTCGCGCACCTGCGAGACACTGCCAGCAGCCGATTCAATGAAAGCCGATTGCAACGTTTGTATAGAATCGATGATCAGGATATCCGGCTGCAGTTGTTCGATTTGTTTGAAAATATTTTGTGTGCCCGTTTCGTTGAGCACATAACAATTGGGATGTTGAATGCCGATGCGCTCCGCACGCATTTTGATTTGTTGTTCGCTTTCTTCACCGGAAACATACAATACTTTTTGTTCTTTCAAGTTCAAAGCGACTTGCAGCATCAGGGTAGATTTTCCGATGCCTGGTTCTCCACCGATCAATACGATAGAACCGGCTACGATGCCTCCGCCGAGTACACGATCCAATTCCTGATCGGCCGAACTGGTGCGGTCCTCACGGTCCGACTGAATTTCATTAAATGTTTTTGGCTTGGCGGCAATCTGCAGGGAAGTACTTTTCCAGCCGCCTTTTTTATCTTCCTTTTCAATCAACTCTTCGACATAGGTATTCCATTCTCCACAAGAAGGACAGCGTCCAATCCACTTGGCGGACTGTGCGCCGCAGCTTTGACAGAAGAAAGATGATTTGGTTTTTGCCATAGAACAAAGATAAGAAAAATAGTTATCAGTGAACAGTTGTCAGTGATCAGTAAAACGTAAGACATCTTTTTAAACAAGGCCGCTTCCGCGTTAGGGATTGAGCCATTGTTTGAGTTCTCCCGCCAACGGGAGGTTGTTTTATTAAGAGGGTATGAATGGCGGGAAACGAGTGGCGAAAGCCCGACCCCGCCATCGAAGTATGATTTTCAATGTAAAGCTTCTTTGGCGGGGAAACGCCCAAACCATCAAGCAGCTATAAAACGATAAATTTATACTGAAAAAACTTTCTGACTACAAGCTCTATTCTATTCTGCCATCAGAAGATTCTCATTTTACTCTCCATTAATAATCCATCCATCTCTACCGCTAAATAAATTTATTTTGTAATATTGTTATTGGTATATTTCTCTATATTGTTACTACGAATATTGTTATGAGTTTTAGAGTCGAAAAAGACACAATGGGTCCGGTGAATGTACCGGCAGACAAATACTGGGGCGCTCAGACCCAGCGTTCTAAAGAAAATTTCACGATCGGCGGTCAGCACATGCCGGAAGAAGTGATCAAGGCGTTTGCTATTTTGAAGAAAGCAGCGGCTCAGGCCAACCATGACCTGGGTGTACTTCCAAAAGACAAACAAGACATCATAGGCAAAGTATGTGACGAAATCCTGGCGGATCAATTGAGCGATCAATTCCCTTTGGTGGTATGGCAAACAGGTTCAGGTACACAATCGAACATGAACGTGAACGAAGTGGTCGCCAACCGTGCACATGTATTGTTGGGAGGGAAACTCAGCGACGAAAAGAAAAGCATTCACCCGAACGACGACGTCAATCAATCTCAATCGTCTAACGATACCTTCCCGACAGCCATGCACATTGCGGCTTACAAGCTGATCAAGGAAACGACTATTCCAGGTGTAACCGTTTTAAGAAACACATTGGATGCCAAAGCAAAAGAATTCAAAGACATCGTAAAAATCGGTCGTACCCATTTGATGGATGCTACACCGCTTACGTTGGGTCAAGAATTTTCAGGTTATGTATCTCAACTGGATCATGGACTGAAAGCTTTAAATAATACATTGGATCACTTGGGCGAATTGGCTTTGGGTGGGACAGCAGTAGGAACAGGAATCAATACACCGAAAGGCTATGCAGATTTAGTAGCGAAGAAAATTGCTACACTCACAGGTTTGCCTTTCCGCTCGGCTGAAAATAAATTTGAAGCATTGGCTTCTCATGATGCTTGTGTGGAAACATCTGGTGCCTTGAAACAATTGGCTGTAAGCTTGATGAAAATTGCCAACGACGTGCGTTGGTTAGCCTCAGGTCCTCGTTGCGGAATCGGAGAGATCAACATTCCGGAAAACGAACCGGGTTCTTCTATCATGCCGGGTAAAGTAAATCCCACACAATGCGAAGCATTGACCATGTCATGCGCACAAGTGATCGGTAACGATGCGGCCATCACAGTGGGTGCGATGCAAGGACACTTCGAATTAAACGTATTCAAACCGGTCATCATTTTCAATTTGTTGATGGCAGGTCGTTTGATCGGTGATGCGTGCGATTCATTCAATAAACATTGCGCGGTAGGTATTGAACCTAACATCGCTAACATCAACCATAACCTGGAGAATTCGTTGATGCTGGTAACAGCATTGAACACGCATATCGGTTACGAAAACGCAGCGAAGATCGCGAAGAAGGCACACAAGGAAGGATCAAGCTTGAGAAAAGCAGCGATCGATCTTCAATTGTTGACAGACGAACAATTCACGCAGTGGGTGGATCCGAAAAAAATGATTGGAAGCATAGAGAAAAATTAATTTTTTTATAAACGATAAACCAAATGCACATGAGAAAAGTTGTATTTCTATTCCTAATGTTGTTCTTAAGTCTAAACTATTCTTTTGCTCAGAAAATGACCAAAGAAGAAAAGGCAGAAGAAAAAGAGTGGGCTAAAAAAATGAAAAATTTGAAGCCGCTAGACTATAAGCACCTCATTGAAGAGAAGGAGTCACTTTCTCAACAGGCACAGGAAGCTACTTCCAACCTGAGTCAGTGTACCAGTTCACAAACTGCTAAAGACGATGAGATCGTAAAGCTGAGAGCTGAATTGGATTCGTTGAAAACAGCAACGCCTGTTGCAGCAACGACTACAAAAGGTGGAAAGAAAACAGCGGCTACTGCTTCTACCGCAAGTACTGTTAAACCTGGTGTGATCTATAAGGTACAAATCGGTGCTTTCCGTAATAAAGACCTGACGAAGTATTTCAACAACAACAAAAACTTCAGCGGAGATGTAGATGCAGACGGTGCGAAGAAATATACCTTGGGTGAGTTTGTGGAATACTGGGAAGCAGACAACTTCAAAAAATACTTAAGAGAGATGGGTGTAAAAGATGCCTGGATCGTGGCATACAAAGACGGCAACAGAGTGCCGATCAAAGATGCTTTGGAAGGAACATTCTAGTTTGTACCAAAATCAGTCTTTACAGAAAAGCAGTCTAGTACTGCTTTTCTTGTTTTAATACCAAAAGCTTATGAGCGCCATTACGAAAATCACCTGCCCGAAATGTAAGTTTGAATTCAATGCGGAACAGGCTTTGGCCACTGACATTGAATTGAAATTGAAAGCTGAATTCAATCAGCGTTTCAAAGTACTTACGGATGAAAACAATCGCAAGAGAGATCTTGAAGTACAGGAAGCAAAAAGCAAACAGGAAGCAGACTATAAAAAAACGTTGGAAGCCGATCGTACTAAACAGGAAGCAGCTATGAAACAACAGTTGCAGGCGGACTACGAAAAGCAAATGACTTCGCTCAACGCCGAACTGGAAGCGAAGAGACAAGAAAATATTAAGTTCAAGGAAAAACAATTTGAACTCGAACAGAAGGAAAGACAGCTGAAAGACCAGGAGCTTAATATGAAACTGGAAATGCAGCAGAAGATGGCCCAGGAAAAAATAGAGATTGAAGAAGTAGCAAGGAAACGTGCAGAAGAACAAGTGCAGATGAACGTTAAAGAAAAGGAAGTTCAGATGGAACAGCTTCGCACACAAGTGAGAGAGATGCAGCGCAAGATGGAACAAGGTTCCATGCAATTGCAGGGCGAGGCACAGGAATTGGTATTGGAAGAATTGCTGGCCAATTTTTTTCGCTTCGATGAAATTCGGGAAGTGGCTAAAGGTATACGTGGTGCAGACGTAGTACAGGTGGTAAAAAATCAGTACGGTAAAGAATGTGGTAAAATCATTTACGAAAGCAAACGTACCAAATCCTTCAGCGAAGGTTGGATAGAAAAATTAAAAGTAGATATGCGTGCCGAACGCGCTGACTTTGCGGTCATCGTGACGGAAGCCATTCCCAAAGAGATGAATAGTTTTGGGTTCAAAGACGGTGTATGGATCTGTACCTTCCGTGAAGTACAAGGTGTGGCTGCCTTGTTGAGAGAAGCCATTTTGGGAGTTTTTAATTCTAAAGTAGCCGAAACGAATAAAGGAGATAAAATGCAATTGCTCTACGGTTACTTGACCGGAAATGAATTTGTGCAACAAATGCGCTCCATCGTGGAAACGTTTGTGACCATGAAGGACTCTTTAGAGAAAGAGAAAAGAGCTTACCATAAAATCTGGAGCGAACGGGAAAAACAAATGGACAAAGTCATTCAAAATTCTGCGAGTATCTATGGTTCCCTGCGAGGCATTGCCGGCAGCGCCATACAGGAGATTCAACAATTGGAAGCCGGTAATTTATTTTTAGACGCCCCTGATGAGGAGCAGAAATAGCCAATGAATCCAATCATGGATATCCCTTCAAAATTCCCACGCTGGATAGAACCTGCGGAGGTAGATCTTGTAAAAGCAGAAGCCCTGGCCAAAGAATTAAATATTTCTTTGCCGTTGGCGCAATTGCTTTTTCGCAGAGGCATCTGCACGTTTGATGAAGCGAAAAAATTCTTTCGTCCATCGCTCAGTGATTTACACGATCCTTTTCTCATGAAAGACATGGATCGCGCGGTAGAGCGTTTGATGAGGGCATTGGATAATAACGAACGCATCATGATCTACGGTGATTACGATGTGGACGGTACGACTTCTGTGGCGTTGGTGTATTCCTTTCTTTCTACCTTCTATTCCAATTTACTGTATTACATTCCCGATCGTTACAAAGAAGGTTATGGTGTATCGCTGCAAGGCATGCACTTTGCCAAAGAGAAAGAAGTAGATCTAATCATCAGTTTAGATTGCGGTATCAAATCGTTCGCAGCCATTAACTTGTGCAATGAACTGGGTATGGACTTTATCGTTTGTGATCACCACAAACCTGATGAATCGTCTCTTCCACCGGCTTATGCGGTGCTGGATGCCAAGCGCAGCGATTGTAATTATCCTTACAAAGAACTTTCCGGTTGTGGTGTGGGATTTAAATTATTGACGGCGCTCTGCCAGAAAACAAACAGACCATTTGATACCTTGCTTCCGTTCATGGATTTAGTGGTCATCAGCATCGCGGCAGATATTGTTCCCATCACTGGAGAGAATCGTGTACTGGCTTATCACGGATTGAAACAGCTGAATGCCTCATCACGCGTGGGAATTCGTGCATTGATCAAAGTGGCTGGATTTAAAAAAGACCTGAACATTTCTAACGTAGTTTTCGGCCTGGCACCGCGCATCAACGCAGCAGGCAGAATAGATCATGCGTTTGGTGCATTGGAATTATTGCTGGAGCAGGACGAAACATTAGTGACTGACAGAGCCAACCAAGTCGATGACCTGAATAGCAGCCGCAAAGATTTTGACCAACGCATCACCGAAGAAGCACTAGCCATGATCGAAGCGGAAGGTCAGGCGAATGCAAGAACGACAGTATTGTTCAAAGAAGACTGGCACAAAGGGGTGATTGGCATTGTTGCGTCCCGCTGCATAGAAAAATATTACCGACCGACTATCATCCTTACAGAAAGTCATGGTTTGGTAACGGGCTCGGCACGCTCGGTGAGAAATTTCGATTTACACGAAGCCATTTCTCAATGCGAAGATTTATTGGAACAGTTTGGTGGACACATGTACGCGGCTGGTTTGACATTAAAGAAGGAAAATCTTCCGGCGTTCAAGAAAAAATTTGAACTGGTGGTTGCCGCAAGTATAGAAGAAAACATGTTGCTGGCCTCTCTCGAAATAGACGAAGAAATTCCGTTGAGCCGCATCACGGATAAGTTTTTTCAGATTGTTGAGCAAATGGCTCCTTTTGGTCCGGGGAATATGCAACCTACATTTGTGGTACGAAACGTAAAAGCCAAAGCGGTACGTTTATTGAAAGAGCAACACCTGAAGTTTGAAGTATGTTGTCCCAACACCGGACAGCGCATTGCAGCCATCGGTTTTCAAATGGCGGAGTTTTATAAAGCCGTCGATGAGGGTAAAAGTTTTGATCTTTGTTTCCAAATCCAGGAAAACGAGTATCTTGGAAAAAAAACACTGCAATTATTGGTGAAGGATATTAAATTTGTGGAGGATTTATAGCAATGATTTTAAGATCGGAACATTTATTTAAAAAGTATAAAAGTCGTTTGGTAGTGAACGACGTCACGGTGGAAGTGAACCAAGGCGAAATTGTCGGTTTGCTGGGCCCGAATGGCGCGGGTAAGACAACATCTTTCTACATGTTTGTCGGATTGATCAAACCCAACAGCGGCCAGATTTTTTTGAATGACGAAGACATCACGCACTTGCCCATGTTTCAGCGGGCGCGTAAAGGCATTGGTTACCTGGCGCAGGAAGCATCGGTCTTCAGAAAACTAAGTGTAGAAGACAACATCGCTTCTATTTTGGAAATGACTGACATCCCCAAACAACAACAAAAAGAAAAGGTAGAAGAACTATTAGAAGAATTTAGTTTGACCCACGTGCGCAAAAACTTGGGTCGTGTGTTATCGGGAGGCGAGCGCCGCCGCACAGAGATTGCGAGAGCACTGGCTGTCGATCCTAAATTTGTATTGCTTGATGAACCCTTTGCGGGCGTAGATCCTATCGCGGTAGAAGAGATACAAACCATCGTTGCCAAATTGAAAAGAAAAAACATTGGTATCCTCATAACCGATCACAACGTGAATGAAACATTATCCATCACCGATAGAGCGTATCTGTTGTTTGAAGGAAGGATACTAAAATCAGGTACTTCAGAAGTATTGGCAGCAGACGAACAAGTGCGTAAAGTGTACCTTGGTCAAAACTTTGAATTCAAACGTAAAATTTTGCTATAACTTACAGCCAGGGAAATGGGAATTTTTAATTTTGCTGTAAGAGAGTTATTAAAAAGAAGGTACAGTGGCATCGAGCAATTCATGCTGCATCCGCACGATGTGCAGGATCGTGTATTCCATTCACTCATTCACAAAGCCGAAAAGACAGAATGGGGTAAACGTTACGATTACAAAAGCATACGCTCTTACGAAGAATATACTAAACGCGTCCCTGTAAGCACGTACGAAGAACTCTATCCGTATATAGAAAAAATTCTATTGGGCACCCAGAATGTGTTGTGGCCTTCCCGCATTCGCTGGTTTTCCAAATCCTCTGGTACGACAAACGACCGCAGCAAATACATTCCGGTTTCTCCTGAAGCATTAACCGTTTGCCATTACAACGGAGGTAAAGATTTACTCTCTCTCTATTTTCAAAATGTTCCGAAAAGCCAGATGTTCAAAGGGAAGAACATCGGTATCGGCGGTACCTACAAACGCAATCACATGCACGCGGATTCCTACATGGGAGATGTGTCTGCGGTGATCCTCGCCAACCTTCCATTCTGGGCGCAGTTTGCGCGTACCCCGTCACTCAAGGTGGCATTGATGAGCGATTGGGAAGAGAAAATTGAAAAACATGCACGACTCACCATGGATGAAAACGTGGCGAGTATTTCTGGTGTTCCTACTTGGACGATTATTCTCATGGAGCGTATCCTGGAAATTACGGGTAAACAAAATATGCTGGAAGTATGGCCGGACTTTGAAGTCTTCTTTCATGGTGCGGTTGCCTTTACACCCTACCGCGAATTATTCAAAACTTTTTTCCCTTCCGATCAGGTTAACTATGTAGAGACCTACAATGCTTCCGAAGGATTTTTTGGTATACAAGATCAATTGGGTACCGGCGACATGTTGCTCATGCTCGACTATGGAATCTTCTATGAATTTATTCCGGTAGATGATTTGGAAAAAGAACAACCACGCATTTTACCTTTGTCTGCTGTTGAATTGGGGAAAAGTTATGCCATGGTAATTAGCACCAATTCAGGCTTGTGGCGTTATTCCATTGGTGACACAGTGCGTTTTGTTTCTGTCGCGCCCTATCGCATTCGCATCACAGGACGTACGAAACATTTCATCAATGTGTTCGGTGAAGAATTGGTGATAGAAAATGCAGAGACGGCTTTGAGTAAGGCTTGTTTGGAAACGGATTCATTGATCAGCAACTTCACCGCCGGTCCTATCTTTTTTGGTACAGACAAACAAAAAGGTGGTCACGAATGGATCATAGAATTTACAAAGCAGCCGAAGGATCTGGAATTATTTGCCAAAGTATTGGACGAACAACTCCGAGCACTCAACTCTGATTACGATGCCAAACGTTACAAAGACATGGCACTGCTGCTGCCTAAGGTTCACGCGGCTCCTGAAGACACCTTTTATCAGTGGATGAAAAAAAGAGGGAAGTTGGGTGGACAGAATAAAGTACCGCGCTTGTCCAATACACGGGAGTTCCTGGATGATTTGTTGAAATATTTGTAGGACGATTTAATATATATAAAAAAGAAGCCCTGCTTGAATCTCAAGCAAGGCTTCTTTTTTATATCGTTTGTGTTTCTAGAAATTAAAACGTCCACCAACTCCTGGCTGTACATAGAGTCCAGGATTGTTAACAAAGTTAACGTAGAAGTTCAAGTCAGCGAACACAGAGAAAGGAGCATCTTTAAAAGTATATTCTGCACCACCCAATGCATCGATACCAAATTGTACATACGTAGCTCTGTCATTGTGATAGCCATAGCCATCGTAGTAATAATATTTGTAAGAAATGGTTCTCAGTTGCAAACCACCACCTGCATACCATTGCAATCCGGTTACCGGTCTGATGTCAAACAATCTGGTATAATGTGCCTGGAATGCAACACCGAAAGGACGATCGTGTCCATAACCGTAATATCCGTTTTGGTAATAATGATGATCATAGTCGTAAGCATAATCATAACCACCAAAAAGGAATGTTGGGATACCTGCATTAAATTCTAATGCAGCTTTTGTTCCAAGGTATTTTTTAAACGTAACACCGGTAGGGTCTCCTAGACGTATACCAATGGCCATGTTTTTTTCAGCGTTAGTACCGACATTGGAACCAACGGATTTTTTTTGTCCGTAAGAAGTGGAAATGCAAAGCACAAGAAGTGCTAAAAGGAATAGGTGTTTTTTCATAGCTCTGTATAATTGTTTTTTGTTGGTGAGCAAATATAGTGCGAATAGGAATACGCACAATAAAACGAGGAAATTTTAACATACCAGGAATAATTTTTCTCAGTATGAGGAAAAAACAAGCAATTAGTATAGGGGTAGGGATCTTTTGGATTGTCTTTGTTGACATAAAAAAACCCTGGTATTGGATTGACCAGGGCTTTTTATGTCAACAAACATATCACTATTGTGTTAAAGTAGTTTTTATCAATACATCAGAATTTCTTTTTTCAGAAAGCTCCACCACAAAACTTGCTGCATCAATAGGGATGATTTTGTTGGTAGCAAAGTCATACACTTCGATTTTATTGGCGTCCTTCGTATTCAACAGATTGATGCGCTGTACAGATCCTTTTTCTTTATTCACTTCATAAGCCGTAAGCGATCCAGCTTCTCCATTGACGTAATTAACCGGTGCATCATCTAGAGACAAATGGGTATTGTTGGCATTGTCTAAGAAAATCAGGTAATAATTTTTATCATTGGACATGTAGCGGTAAGACATTTGTCCTTGCCCTTGTTCAGATTTTCCAACCTGGTGTTTAGGTAATTTTTTCATCCATGACAAATTTCCTGCACCATCTATTTTGGTGATCAGGATGTCATCGTAATGAATAAAATAAGCGTTGCGGGCCAATCCTTTGGGGGTGTAGTATCGCTCTGTTTCAAGATGAGCACTTTCTCCGATCAATGTCAATCCTCCATCTTTTTCTACAAGAACTTCTTTTAGTGTTAAATAATTTTCTTTGTGTGGTGTTACAGAGTTGGTGTACTGATTGATGATGGCTTGTGAAATATCTAAAGTCACAGCATCATAAAGTTCGGCGGTAGCATTGGCCTTTAACACAAACAATCCTCCTGCAGAACTGGTGTTGATGTTCTTCGTGTAAAATCCTGCACAGAGAATATAGTTCTCAGGTGTTTCGTATAATCCAATCTTGTGAATGGATTGCTTATCAAGAGTGACGGGTGCAACGGTTACTTCAGTTGCGCCAGCTTTTATAGTAGTCAACTCTATTAGGGAATTTGTTTTGTCTTTTTTGTTGTCCCATAATTCTATCAACTGGTAAACAGTTCCTTGATGGTCTATCGCATAATCTAAAACCTTGGAAAAATTTGCAGTAGAAGAGTTGAATTGATTTTTCCAGGAAAGGGCTAAGGCGTCAGTGAAAACATAAATTTCAGTTTGCGTTTCATTTTTTTCGACTGATGATAAGTTGTAATGAACAAGTAACTTAGATTGATCATAGGAAACACGAAATCCAAAAGAAGAGGCAGGGTGAGGTTTTCCTGAAGTGCTAATAATTTGTTTCCCCTCACCGATGAAGCTTCCTTCTTCAAAATTAATTTCACGAGTGAACAGTTGTATCCTTTTATTTTTTTTATCTGTCACAGAATAAAAAAGATAAAATGAACCATTGAAAGCAGTAGCATATTCTATCTTAGATCCTTTAGGGAAATCTTCAAAGACTTTACTGGAAGTGAGACTTAGGTTGGTACCGTTTAACTTTTGCAAGATAACTTGTTTGCCTTCTGCTTTTAAAGCAAGAATATCTGTTCCTTTTTGAAAATAGGTTTTAAAAGGAGCACGAACGCTGGTGTAGGGAGTTCCAACAGAAACATTGGATTGGGCGAAGCTTGCATAAGATATGCTAAGAACCGTCCATAGGAGAAGAAATTTTTTCATTAGCGGATGAATAAGTTAGCGAATAAATAATGGTTAATTTATTTAACCATCCGTTAATTAACAAGCCTTAGTCTGCTTTAAACCTTACACGAATATTAAAAAGGGATTAAAATTAACAGCAATCGCCTGAATAAATCACAGTGCCTGGTATTCCCACTTCGGATTTCCTTTGTCTCCACTGCTGTTGTAGAAATCAATGAAATGTAGTTTGAAAAAGTGACCTAGACTATTTTTTATCAAGTAGCACTTGGTGGGATCGGTGCTATAGGTGGTTCCTGAAAATGTTTTCCAATCGTAACCTATGGTATTGATGGCAGGTACAAAGGCATAGTGATAGGTATCGCTGTAGACAAGTGTCGAAAAAGATTGATCGGTTTCTTTTACGGCTGTTGTGTTGTATCGATTCTGCAGACAACCGGTCACCAAATAAGGCATGGTAGGATTATAAAAGATATGCATGTACTGGCTAAAGCAAAGATCCCATTGATCCTTCGGCGGCTCTACTGTTACTTGTGATCCGCTGCCGGTAAGAGAAAGAAAGCTAAAATTACAATTGTTATCTTTTGTCACATGAAAGGTAATTTCTCCGGTTCCATTGAGTTTGGCATATCGTACAACGTATTCGGTAGAACTGACAGATTGAAAAATAATTTTTCTGTAACCAAGAGCTGCTGCATTTTCATCGTAACCCCTGTCGATGATATATACATTTCCTGTACTCTGCCAATTGCCAACTGCTGTCGAATCCAGGTTGCCGGAAGGTTGATCCCATGTTTTGCCGTTTGCAAAACCGGCAGTATCCGTAACGGCTGTGAAGTCCGTATGGTGTGTGTTGTAAGCGTACATAAATTTTGAAGTATTCAAAATGATTCGATAGCCATCGTCTCCACTTTCAAATCCCAGATCCCACGTGCTCTTTAGTACCGTATTGACCACCGCATTGTTTTGCAGGCTATAATAAATTTGCCATTTATAGGTCGTGCTCATATCGACTGAAGTTGTGATCACTGCACCTGCGTCATGTGCGGGCACCGGAATTTCTTTGACCGCACAGGCGTTAAGTAGGATGGCACTGTAGAGGCAGTAAAGTAGCAGACGGGTCGGGTTCATTTTATTTGTTAAATACAATGTCCAGTTTTATAAAATAAGTTCTTCCCATGGCGACAGGCAAACTATTCGTGCCGGCAGAATGAACGTCACCTGTGGAAGAACCATTGATGTTTTTTACATTGAATAAATTTTTACTTCCCAATGACACGCTGATCCGTTTGTTTAGAAAATATTTGGTGACTGAAGCGTCAGCCATATGATAAGCTTGTATAGTATTTTGATACACCTGATTATTATCGTCTATAGCGAAGGCGGGCAGTGATCCGTTGTACTTATAAAATAGAGCGATGGTGAGCCTTGCTTTCTTCCATTCGTAAAAGAGATTGCTTCGTAACTCTGGTGAATAGCTAAAGGCAGGCACATCCGAAGTTTGCGACAAGATATTGTAGCGACCGGTATACGAACCGCCAACCGACAGTTTGACATGCTGAGTGGCTAATTCAGTATTGAGACTGATGCCTTTAGTTTGATAGTTGCCTACATTGATGTATGAATATTCTGTATTTGCCGCAGATATTAGTGCAAGTGTAATGAGGTTGTTGATCTGGTTGTAGAATGCGGAGAACTCTGCTTTGTAAGCTTTTTGATCGAATGTTTTTTGCCATACCAAAGAGCCGCTATAATTGTTGGAATGCTCTGCCTGCAAACTAGGATTTCCTTTGATGTTATGATTGATATCTACAAAATAGAAATACAATTCCTTAATGGCTGGTGCCCGGAATCCTTTGGCATAAGCAAGTCTGAAAGTAAATGACTTATGCATCCACTTTATGTTTAGGGACGGAACCACTGGTGCGGTGTAAGCGGTATTATAAGAATAGCGCAATCCCGGTCGGATGACAAGAGAACGAATAGGATGATATTCCAAACTTCCGAATGAGGCGTAATCGCCTATGGATTGATGAGAAGAAGCGATTTGAATACCGTATCCGCTGTCGTGGTTAAGATCGTAACCAATCTCATAATTTACAGCAGAAGAATCGTTAGTGTTTGATATACTTGCCCTGCTCATCATTGTTTTAAATACAGAGGTGTCTTGGTCTCCCTCATTTGTAGTAAGCGTTTGGTTGAGTGTTGTGAGATCAATGTAATAGGTATTTTTTATCCTCTTGTAGTAATTGTAAGCAGCGACGAAATTGATGTTATAGTTTTTGCTTAGTTTCCCGTTTAGGCTGATGCTATTGTTATACCGATACGTTGTGTAATAATCATCAAAGCCGGATTCATTATAAGGCGTACGTGGAACGCCTTTATTGGTGATTTTCTCATAAAAAAGATCTGTTGTATAACCAGCTTGCACACCCTTGATTTGTCTTCCGATGTTTAAGGTAGTAAAGTATTGCTCCTTTGGTTTCCAACTTTTGGAACGAGTGCTGTCTGCCAGTGCTGTTCTTTCTACATGAAAGGCTGGTTCTCCATTCTGCCAACCGTCGAAATAATTTCTTCCTCCGGAAAGTGAAACCCTGTTTTTATTTTTTTGATAACCGATTCGCCCTGAAGCATTGTACTGACCGATGCTTTCGTAATAGGTATTGACAGAAGAAGAAAAGATTTGGCGTTGATTTTTACGGGTGATGATGTTGATGGTGCCCGCCAACGCATCGCTGCCGTAATTTACCGATAAAGGTCCTTCGACGATTTCAATGCGTTCTGTATTGTTTAGATTGATTTGTGACAGATCCAGGTTGCCGTTCTGACGTCCGATCATCGGAACACCATCTATCATGATCTTTACGTTTTGTCCCGAAACACCCTGTAAGCTCATGCTGCTGCCCAGTATATTATCCTGTGAGATACGCACATTCATTTCGTTGCTCAAAATATCACGCAGATTTTGTGCTCCCTGTAAGTCGATCTTTTTGCGGTCAATAATCTTTACTTTATAAACAGATTTTTCAACGCTGTTCGCTGCATACTGTGCGGTAACCACGACTTCGTTAGGTACCGTTGTTTCAGCTGTCGTGTAATATGTTTTATTTGAAGAGCTGTAGAGTGTGTCGCGATACTTTTTATAACCAACGGAAGAAATTTCAATGGCCAGCGGAAAGAAAATGGGAAGAGAGTCCAACGAGGCTTTGCCATGAACGGTGCAGAGAACAGTTCCTCTTTGTTGTGTAGAGAGAACAGTATATATAATATGAGCGTGCGGGATGGCTTCTTTTTCTTCGGCAGAAAGAATGGTAATCGTCTGCGAAAAAACGGAAGAGCAACCACACCACAGGAACACCATTCCTGCACCGCATAATTTAAAATTGATCATGAGCTATTCTGCTGTAGAGACTCTTTGAATAGGAGTCTTTGACCCTTATTGGTTTGGAGTAGAAAATTTTGTAATAGTCCCAGGAGGTTTTATTGATGAGCAGACTGATGACTAAGACAATCGAAAGCAAAGGAATCTGTGAAAGGTCTAAGCTGTCTTGTTTAAATTCACCCAACAGGTGTTCGGCATTTGCCAGAGTAAAAGCAAGACTCAATATGAAATGCGCCATTTTATACCAGCGACTGTTGATGTAAAGCAGGGACAGAATAATAAGCAAAGGCACGTGATAGAAAATATTTTTAATCACATGTGCCATTATCGGTACTTTGCCAATAGCACCAGGCCTTGTCACATCGATGCCATAGAAAATTTCGCTGACATGGTAATTGAAGTGTAGGATCATACCGATCAATATCAGTGTCCACAACACGATCAATTTAACTTGTATAGTCATTGTTTGATTAGTTTAAAATAAAAGAGAGAGTTCCCCCTCTCTTATTTATTTTTTAAGGTAAAGAGCAATTGTTTTTTTAATGTTGGCCTTGGCTTCATTGCTGTTGTATGTTTCTTTTTTAGCATACTCATCACCTAAAGCAAATAGTTTTTCAAACAGAAATTTGTCTTCGATTCTTTTTTCCAATTTTAATACAGTCTGTTGTGAAAATACTTCATCCCATACTGTGCGCACATCGTTCCAATACCTAGAGTTTCTCGTCCACCAATCCAGACCAGGTTTGCAATTGTAATTGCCTTTGAGAAATTTCTCCATTCCTTTTTCCCAGCACAATAATTTGTCACCGTTTTCGGAACGAATTATTTTTTCATTGTCTTGTTCCAATACCCAACCGTAGTCCATGGTTTCTACATGGCTATGTCTTTTCACTACATTGTAATCCTGTCTTTTTGTGATCTCACGACGCGGCAAAGGTGCATCAGTCGTACTTTCCCAGAAGTGACGTCCGTCTACATGTATCCATGTGCCGTAACCTTCGTAACGCGGACTGTCGTCCACTTGAAATACTTTTTGTGTCCATGTTCCTTTTGCTTGAGTAGCGGTAAGTTTTACTTTTATCCATTCATTGTCTTTGTAGTAGCTCAGCAACTCAGTGTTCTCGTATACCCAATCCTGTCTCCAGTGTTTGATGATCATGGTATCGTTGACAATGAGCAAGTGCTGCAATACAATTTTTTTATTGGTGTTTTCTAAAACAGATACCTGTTCTATACCCCAGTCAAATTTTCTATCGTGGTATTGGTAAGCGGTATCGGGTGCAAATGTTTCTGCAAATTCAAAGACAACCTTGTAACATCCTGCAAAGGAAAGAATTGCTTCGCGGTCTTGTTGTACGTTGTTTTTTTGTTGCGCGAATGCATTTGTTACAATCCTGCAGCATAAGGTGAAAAGGAAAATCTTTTTCATTGTAATCGTAAACAGGTATAAGAGAAATTAGAATAAATTAACGAACAACTAATTTTTGTTGAAGGACTGCTCCATCAGTATGCACGGATACCACATAAATACCAGGTTGTAAGGTAGCAGTAGAAAAACTATGGATATTTAAGCCGGTGGTGGAGCTTATGTTTTCTTTGTACAATTCATTACCGGTTAAATCTTGTACCTCAAGCATTGTGTTGCTGTTCCCATTGAAATCATAAATCACAGTAGCATATCCTATAGACGTTGGATTAGGGTAGAGTGCAAGACTTGCAGGAGTGGAAGCATTGTTGAATAATCCAGTTGTCGTGCTGAGTTTTTCTTTCGTGAAGTTGAAATTGCCATTGCTGCTACCACCAAAGCTGGTGAAGTATAGTTTCCAAATGTCGCCGTTGGCACGTTTGATAAAATATACCGTATCATTGACTACTTCCCATTGGAAAGAACCGTTTAGAAATTTCCAATCCCAACCGATCGTGTTGATGTTAGAACTGAAGGTTTGTGAAGAATAATCATTGTAAGTCGTTCTACCGGATACATCGTTTGCCTGCGCAGCAGTTACCCCTTTATTTAAAAGTACTCCACCTACCAATTGGTTAGATGCACCTTGGTAGAGTTCGCTTGTGGTCACATATTGTGTAAATAGAATATCCCAGGCAGAAGATGCAGGCTCTCTGTCAACAATATTATTATTGCTAAGGGAGTAGTACACATAATTTTTAGTGCTGTAAGAAGTAATACCAACAGTAGCAGTATGCGGATCAGAATTATCTAGTTTGTCGTACGTGACCGTATACACACCATTGCTGGCAAATGACAAGGTGATGTATAGTTTTTTATAAGTATAAGTTGCAGGTGTGGAACCGTAACGAATCACAAAGATTCTATTGGCTACAATACCGGTGTGATTCACCGCATCGTATGCTCCCCATCCATAATCAGGAAAAGCACCGGCAGGTTGATTGAAGGCGCCTGTAAGCCAAGCCTGATCACTGTTGTAGAGTTTTGTCCAGCTTGCTGACAAACCTGTTGTGTCAAGAGCTGTAAAATCATCTGTTGGTGTGGCAGCAGGAGCAACAAATAAAGTTCCTGCTTTAGGATTGAAGATAACAGAAGAAGCCAATGAACCCGATGAAGGAGAAATAGTAGCGGCTAAGGCGATGTCCCAATTGCTTGCAGATTGAGAAGTGCCGGTTTCACCGTCTTCCATATTGTACCAAACGTTATTCGCATAACTTGTGCCCATGCTCACTGTAGTGGCTATCTGAGCATTTGCTGTTGAAAGGATTGCACCAAGAAGTGCGAAAGATGTAATTGTTTTTTTCATATCGTATAAGGGTTTTGAAACAGTGATGATTTAGAGAGGCTCTAAATTGTTTGATTGATGTGCACAAAACTCCTGCTTATATGTTTAACTAGCAATACAGGTGAAAGGGTAAAAGAACTACCGTGAATAGGGTAGATGCATCAGTTGGAGGGAGATTTGATGATGCCTGTTTTAATCGCATACATCACCAGTTCAGACGATTTTCTGACACCGATTTTTTTAAGAATGTTTTTGCGATGCGTGCTAATGGTATGAATGCTGAGAAAAAGTGATTCAGCAATCATGCTGTTGGTATATCCTTTAGAGATGAGTTCCACAATTTCAATCTCCCGCTGACTCAATGAAACTCCTCTGCAACTGTCTTCCGGAGGAAAGTGTTTGTTAAGAATAACATCGATGACTTTGCTGCACACAAATTTTTCTTTTTTGATGGTGGCATAGATTGCGCCCATCAATTCTTCTTTGGCGCACAATTTTAAAATGTAATTACTCACACCGTATTCTAATACTTTTAAAATATCATTGTTGTTTTGATTCGTGGTGATCACTAAAATAGTGGTAGTCGCAGATAGACCATAAATTACTTTGATATCTTCTGCGCAGAAAAAACCAGGCAGGGAATAATCTATGATCACAAGGTCTGGTTTCTTTTTTTGCACTTCATTGGCAAGCTCTTGGCTGTCCATTGCTTCTCCAACGATGTCAAAACTTCGGTCTGCAGCCAGCATAGATTTCAGACCCTCCCTGATTAAGAGTTGGTTATCTGCTAGCAATACACTTGTGATGGGAGAAGACACGTTGGTTATTTAGTTGTTTAGAATGATTCTAAACAAAAGTATGGCTTTAAGAGGCGAGATCCAATACCTTTTAAAGGGTATTTGAATAAATCTTATTTTAGTTAAGATTTTAACCTGAATATTTTGATTTTTTAGTTTATTTTCAATAAATGACATTAATTTTTAACCAGTATTATTTATAATGCATAATAATTGGTATAAATGACATTAAAAAATAGGTAGTAGTTGGAAAAATAGAGAGTTTTTGTCTTTTAAACCTTGTTGTTTCGATGGTGTAGTCGAGACCTTTCACGTTAAACAGTCCTGCCCATGAAAAAGATTGCCATCACTACATTATGCGCTGCTTTTATTGCTCTTATGATAAGCTGTTCTCAAAAGGAAGAAAATAGTTATGCGCACCACTCAGAAACAAATTATGTCGAGTTAGGCTATGAAAGTCCAACCAACTACAAAGAGTTAAGCTTTGATGAAGACGTAAGAGAGATCAAACACGAAATCAAGGAAGGATTCAGTTATGCAAAGGAAGAAACGAAAGACAATAAACACGAGGTAAAAAAATAGTAAAAGAAAAACTGCAAAAGAAGAGTTGTACAATACCTGTTCAATAAAGAAACCTTTCTGTATCACAGAAAGGTTTCTTTATTGAATCTTATGTTTGCTTACGCTTCTTCTTTCATACCTTCTTGCAATCGCTGAGCATTTTCTGCCAAACGAAGTTCTTCAATGAAATCATTCAAAGCTCCATCCATCACAACAGGTAGATTGTGTACAGTATAACCGATACGATGATCAGTTACACGTCCCTGAGGATAATTGTATGTTCTGATTTTATCTGAACGATCGCCAGAACCTACCATTTCTCTGCGCTGAGCGCCTACTACTTCGTTGTGTTTTTTCAACTCCAGTTCGTACAAACGGGAGCGCAATACTTTCAATGCTTTATCAAAGTTCTTGATCTGTGATTTTTCATCCTGACATTGTACCACCAGACCAGATGGAATGTGTGTTAATCGTATCGCTGAGTATGTGGTGTTCACAGACTGTCCGCCGGGCCCTGAAGAGCAGAAGGTATCTTTACGCACATCGTTTAAGTTGATTTCAACCTCTACTTCATCCATTTCCGGAAGTACCGCTACACTGGCTGCAGAAGTATGCACGCGACCTTGCGTTTCTGTATTGGGTACACGCTGTACACGGTGTACTCCCGATTCATATTTCATTTTACCATATACATCATCGCCGGCTACGTTGGCGATCACTTCTTTATAACCTCCAGAAGATCCTTCTGTATAATCAATGATATCCATTTTCCAGTTTTGTCTTTCCGCAAAACGTTGGTACATCCTGAATACATCACCTGCAAAGATGGCGGCTTCGTCTCCCCCTGCTCCGGCGCGCACTTCTATGATGATGTTCTTGCTGTCATTCGGATCTTTAGGAATCAAGAGTTGTTTGATCTCCTCTTCCATTACCTCTTTTTGAGGACCTAATAATTCCAGTTCTTCTTTGGCCATCTCACGGAAGTCCTGATCTTTCTCAGTAGCCAATACTTTTTTGGAACTTTCAATGTTGTCCAATAAGTTTTTGTACTCTAAATATTTTAATACAATTCGATTGAGTTCTTTGTATTCCTTATTCAGTGAAGTGTATTTTTTCATGTCAGAAATGACATTCGGAGAAACGAGTGCTTCTGATACTTCGTCAAATCTTTGTTTTATGGCTTCCAGCTTATCAAGCATAGCGGTAGGGGTTCAATCGATGTGGACTACAAAGATAATATATTTCAGGCGAAGAGGGGAGAAACGCTGTGAAAAAAACGCTTTCATACGAGTCATCTATACTTCGCTTTGGTTATAAGGCAAAGCGAGTCATAAAAGTTCCGGGAAAGAAAAGGAGAAAAGAGAAGGAATATTATTCTGTAAGGCTTTGGAGATTTTGAAGGTTCTCCTCCAGGATAGGTCCAATGACTTGGTCCATCATTAAGATGATATAGCGGTTGACCAAGTGAAATCCTACATCACCTTCCATCGTAATACTTACATCTGTACCGGATGATTTGGGTTCCAGTAAAATGTTACCATGTATCGTTACTTTTTCTTCGTTCAGTTTTACTTCGAAGTTCAGTGAATGATCACGCTCGCTGTCTGTGATGGTAATCTTGCCGTTGCCAAGCTTCTCTCCGTCAAATGTCATCGTGCCACCAATGCCTCTTTCAGGACCACTGAAGTTGTATAAAATGGTAGCATCTTTGCTTTTGTTAAGGATGGTCCATTCGGGCCAGCGGTTAATGGTATTAAGATAAGGGTAGATGCCGGTAGCACTATTATTGATGCGCATCGTCCTCGTCACTTTAAACGTTGGAGGCAATGCAAGACCAATGATAGATAAAACTACCAGTGCAAATAACAATAGCAACAACCCGTTCCTTAATCTCCTCATTAAAATAAACTATCAATTTTCATTAACAACATGTGAACTTTACCGTTAATTGGGGATAAAGGTTACATAGAATATTTTCTTTTTAGAAATAATTCAAAATAGTCTTATAAAAATACAAAATATGTTCACAAAACCATCAGATTTATCTACAGATGCTCACAAAGTCTTACTTTGTCATCCTCAGTGGTTTGAGGTGATAGACGAGAAAAACGTGCACATGAAAGGTCAAAAGGGCAATATTGATAAAACGAAGGCTCTTTTGCAGTGGGAACGATTGGTTTTTGCGTACAAAAAAATTTCACTGGAAGGTGGATTATCGGAAGTTTCCATCTTACCAGGCGTGCAGGGCCTGGAAGATATGGTGTTTGCGGCTAACCAAACCTTTCCTTTTTTAGATGAAAGAGGTCAGAAAAAAGTCATCCTCAGCAATATGAAACATCCCAACAGGCAAAAGGAAGTGGCTTATTACCAACAATTTTTTGAAAACAAAGAGT
>JAQBNU010000043.1 GCA_028288365.1 Chitinophagaceae bacterium
ACCGGAAGGATCGTCTCTTCTTCTGGTAGCTTTTTTTTGACCTCTATTGCATAAGCCGCAGGGTTGGGTAAGTCCGGATAAGACTTCAAAAGTGTAAGCTTTACATTTTCCAGCGTATTCCAGGGAGTCCATTTTCTCTCTTCTACAAAAAACATATGTAGGGCACGGTATTCAGCACCTGAAGACTCAAACAGACTCATCGTATAGCGGTATATTTTGAGTATAGAGGAAGACATATTCACTACCATCAAATATCCTTCGTTTCTATTGATCGGAGTCACACCTACAGGATAAAAACCCATGTGTGTTTCTACTTCATCATACAATACCTTCCCTTGCTCTATGCCTTGTCGGAAGAGGGGTTTAGCATACAACACCACATCCTCTATGATCTTCATCAACTCATCGTCTTCAAACAATGAATTGTATTCGAAGTTCATTTTTTCAAGATCGGCTTTGATGATCTCTCGGGGAAACTGATCGCTCAGTGCCTGTTTCCGATCCTTGAACAATTGTAGTTGTTCATAATGGGAAATAAGGTCAGACAAACAAGGAAAAAGTTGATAGGAATTGAAGCGCTTATCCACTGACTGTAAATAAGCCAATAAGGTGTATTTCTTGTATTCAAAATCCACCAATCCGTTAACAAGCCAATTTGAATCTAATTTGTCCATAATCACCTTCGTTAGCTGCTAATGTAAGAACGATTTACCCCACTATAATGTTACTCTATCGCAATGTTACCTTATCATTTATACTTGAATGTTATCTTAAAATAGTATATTTAAGCCCCGAATCCTATAATACATGTAAAATCTATTTCTTGATTCTTATATGGTACAGGATGATACGTTTATCAATAATCAATAAAACCAATACGTTATGTCGAAAGTAAGCATCAAGCCATTAGCAGATAGAGTTCTTATTGAACCTGCTGCCGCAGAAGAAAAAACAGCATCCGGAATCATCATCCCTGATACAGCAAAAGAAAAACCTCAAAGAGGCAACGTCGTGGCTGTTGGAACTGGTAAAAAAGACGAGCCCTTGACTGTAAAAGTTGGCGACACTGTTCTTTATGGCAAATACGCCGGGCAAGAAATTACAGTAGAAGGTAAAGATTACCTGATCATGAAAGAGTCAGATATTTTTGCGGTTCTTTAATATCTACTCACCCATTATTTTATTACTATCTAAATTTTAAAATCAGTTATGTCTAAAAATATTTTATTCAACAGCGAAGCTCGCGAGAAGCTTAAAAGAGGCGTAGATGCTTTGGCAGATGCGGTGAAAGTGACCTTAGGTCCAAAAGGAAGAAACGTTATTTTGGATAAAAAATTCGGATCTCCCGCCATCACTAAAGACGGTGTATCTGTAGCGAAAGAAATCGAATTGAAAGATCCTGTTGAAAACATGGGAGCTCAGTTGGTGAAAGAAGTAGCCAGCAAAACAGCAGATCAGGCGGGTGACGGTACAACCACTGCTACCGTATTGACTCAAGCCATCTTCAATGCAGGTTTGAAAAACGTAGCGGCCGGTGCAAACCCAATGGATTTGAAAAGAGGTATCGATAAAGCAGTCACTGCTATCGTTGCTGACTTGAGAGCTCAGTCTAAAAAAATCAACAACAACAAAGAGATCGCTCAGATCGCTACTATTTCTGCTAACAACGATGCAACCATCGGTGAAATGATCGCTGCAGCTATGGAAAAAGTAGGTAAAGACGGAGTCATTACTGTAGAAGAAGCAAAAGGAACTGAAACAGAAGTAAAAACTGTAGAAGGTATGCAATTCGACAGAGGATACCTGTCTCCTTACTTCGTAACCAATACTGAAAAAATGGAAGCTGAATTTGAACATGCTTTTATTTTAATCTACGATAAGAAAATTTCTTCCATGAAAGAATTGCTTCCATTGTTGGAGCAAGTCGTACAAACTGGAAAAGCATTAGTCATCATTTCTGAAGACCTTGACGGCGAAGCATTGGCTACATTAGTAGTAAACAAAATCAGAGGTGCGCTGAAAATTGCTGCTGTTAAAGCTCCTGGGTTTGGCGATAGAAGAAAAGCCATGTTGGAAGACATCGCTGTATTGACTGGAGGAACAGTGATTAGCGAAGAAGGTGGATATAAATTGGAAAATGCCAAATTAGAACACCTTGGTACTGCTGAGAAAATCATCATCGATAAAGACAATACGACCATCGTAAACGGTAGTGGTAAAAAAGAAAACATCGTTGGTCGTATCAATCAAATCAAAGCTCAGATGGAAAATACGACATCTGATTACGATAAAGAAAAACTTCAGGAGCGTTTAGCGAAGTTATCTGGTGGTGTAGCCATCATGTACATCGGTGCCGCAACAGAAGTTGAAATGAAAGAAAAGAAAGACCGTGTGGATGATGCGTTACACGCAACGCGCGCTGCTGTAGAAGAAGGCATCGTTCCTGGTGGTGGTATTGCGTTGATCCGTGCTTCTAAGGCATTAGATAGCGTAAAAACACTTAACGAAGATGAAAAAACAGGTGTTAATATCATCCGTATCGCTATCGAATCTCCTTTGAGAACCATCGTAAGCAATTCAGGATTGGAAAGCTCTGTGATCGTACAAAAAGTAAAAGAAGGAAAAGACGATTTCGGATACAATGCAAGAGAAGACAAATATGAGAACTTCTTTGCAGCTGGAATTATCGATCCTACTAAAGTAACTCGTCTGGCACTTGAAAACGCCGCTTCTGTAGCTGCTTTATTGCTTACTACAGAATGTGTGGTAGCTGACAATCCGGAAGACAATGCATCTGCTATGCCTTCAATGGGTGGCGGAATGGGCGGAATGATGTAAGATATTCTGCATTAACCCAAAAAACTCCCGGCAAAACCGGGAGTTTTTTTTTGCTTATTGTTCAAGCTTACTCTAACTTAGATTATTCATACTGAGGCAAAAAAAATGATTCATACCAACATAGTTTCTGAATGGGTATACGAACATTATCTGTTTTACCTGTTCTTATGTATTGCAGATTGTGATTGTTTTATTTCCGATGAAGAAATTCAGGAGATCAAAGAAGAGGCGTTTAAACACTGGCCTTCCGAGAGTGTCAGTGCTCTTTACAAAAACGTACACAATGAATTTATTTCTCATTCAGAAGAAGAAAAGACCAAGTTCATAAGCGACAATGCGGCCCATTTTTTACGCACTCCTATTGTCCGCAAAAAAGCCATCCAACACCTAATCAAGATGGTGCCTTCTGAGCACGATGACTGTGAAGAATATGTAATGTTTCGTTACATTCGTAAAGTCATTAACAACCTGAAATAACAAACCACTTTGATTAAAATACACCCTTCAACACAAGCCCTAATCTTCGATATTGATGGGACTTTGGCAGATACTATGTCTGTTCATTACGAAGCCTGTCAAATTGTTTGCCATAAAAGAGGTTTTGATTTCCCGATAGATTATTTCTACGCCAAAGCCGGTATTCCTACGCTGTCTGTATTCGTCATGCTAATGAAAGATCTTCATTTACCATACGATGGATTGGAGCTTGGACACGAAAAAGAAGCCGTCTTCTTAACATTGATCGACAAAGTTCAACCCATGCCTATCGTTGCTGATCTGGCAAAAAGTTATTACGGAAGACTACCCATGGCATTAGGTACAGGCGGAGGTAGAGAAGTTGCGACCCGTATCATGGAAGCAATAGGCATGAATGATTTATTCGATATCATGATCACTGCGGATGATGTATTGTTTCCTAAGCCCAATCCAGAAACTTTTTTAAAAGCCGCGGAATTCCTTAAGATCGCTCCGGAACATTGCCTCGTATTTGAAGATGGACAACCAGGAATAGATGCCGCAATAGCTGGCGGAATACCTTATATAGACGTCAGACCCTTCACTCCTAAAGTAAATTACTAGTTTTTATTTTATAAAAAAACGCGTTATCCGTAAAGCTGATAACGCATTTATATATATATATTTTCCCCTGTCGAATTATTCCTGAATATATCTTTTTTCTTTGTAGGCTAACGCTACAAAAATAAAAATGACAGCCACTACAAACATCATGGCTGCAAAGAACAAATAATACTCCACTCCAGTAAAAATACTTTTACCATTTTCATCTGCAATCATAGCATTGATGAAGGCCGTTACAAAATTCCCTAAAGAGATCGACAACAAAAACAATCCCATCACAACGGATTTCATTGCGTTTGGTGCTTGCGTATAGGAGAATTCCAAACCTGTACCATACACCATTACTTCGGCTACAATCAACACAAAGAAAGCAAACACCTGCCACCAGATACTGATGGTAATGCCATTGGTCAGGTGCCATTCGATCCAGGCTACAATAAGAAAACAAATTACAGTGATAAACATTCCGATCGACATTTTACGCAAAGGCGTCAAAGGAAAAAATTTGCTGATAGCCGGATAAACGTATAGCACAAATAAAGGAACCAATATTAAAACAAATAAAGGATTGGCAGCTTGTACCTGATCAGGAAGTAACTCAAATTTCAAAAACGACAACGCATCTATCCCCATCGATAAATCAACATGCTTGTTCATGAAGGGACTCTTGGCTTGCAATACCCAAGCCGAAGCATTCTGTTCATACAAGGACCAGAAGAATACACAGCAACCAAAAATAGACAATAACCCGGCAATGGCTTTTGCTCCTTCTCTCGTGAAGACTTCTTTTTTATAAGTAGCCCATCCTATTGCTGGCAATTTTTTATAACTATTTCTACCCAACCAAAAAATAATCGTAGCGATAAACATCAAAACACCTGGAATGCCAAAGGCAACAGAAGCACCAAAATGTTCCAGCACAAGAGGAATCAGAATAGTGGAGATCAATGCCCCAAAATTCACCGCCATGTAAAAATAGTTGAATACCTTTTCAATGAGGTGATTATTTTTCGCTGAAAATTGATCACCGAGGTTCGCAGAAACACAGGGCTTAATCCCACCTGAACCAATCGCAATCAATGTCAAACCGATCGCTAAACCTGTTCTTGTATCATCCAAAGAAAGTGCTAAGTGTCCGAGACAATACACAATAGAAAGTGTAAGTATCGTTTTATATTTTCCCCAAAATGCATCGGCGATAAAAGCTCCAATGATCGGAAAAAAGTAAACACCCATGGAAAAAGTATGGTACCAGACTTTGCTTTCCGCATCTCCCATAGGTGCTTTATTTCCCATATTATCCATGAGGTATTCGGTCATGAAAACCGTTAATATAGCTCTCATACCATAATAGCTAAAACGCTCAGCTATCTCATTACTAATGATATAAGGGATGCCAGAAGGCATTTTATCCGATCTTTCGTCCAAGCTCATGCGTCTTATTACAATTATATTTCCATAAGTATAGTTATTTTTAGAAATTATTCATACCTTTGCACAAAGAAAAGCGGAATTAGCCTTACCCGGCCATCGTTTTAATTCAATTAATAGGTTGAGCTGATCATTTTGCTTCTAGTTCAACGCCGGGTCATTTAATATCCGGTGTGAACATATTATGGAAGAGATTATCTCGACAAACGGTTTCGAAGGACTAGGTCTTTCTGAAACTACCCTGCAAGCTATTGAAAAAGCTGGCTACACTATTCCTTCGCCTATACAATTACAGGCGATCCCCGAAATTTTAAACGGTCGTGACATCATTGGTCAGGCTCAAACCGGTACTGGTAAAACAGCCGCATTTGGTCTTCCTGCCATTGAAAAAATCGATGTGACAGACAGAAGCACACAGGCGTTGATCTTGTGTCCTACACGCGAACTTGCATTACAGGTTTGTAACGAATTAAAAAAACTTTCTCATGGCAAAAAAGGATTGACAATCGCTGCAGTATATGGCGGTGAATCAATCATGATGCAGATCAAAGACCTTAAAAGAGGTATGCACATTGTTGTGGGTACTCCTGGTCGTGTCATTGATCACTTGGAAAGAAAAACATTACAATTGGACGGCATCAAAATGTTCATCTTGGATGAAGCAGATGAAATGTTGAACATGGGTTTCAGAGAAGACATCGAACATGTGTTGACTCAGGCACCTAAGGAAAGACAAACCATCTTGTTCTCTGCAACGATGTCTGCTCCTATTCTAAACATCACGAAACGTTTCTTAACAGATCCTGTGCATGTGAAGATCACTAAAAAAGAAGTGACTGTTGATACCATCGAACAATGGTACTACGATATTTCTTCTTCCAATAAATTGGAAGCCATGACACAATTGTATGATTTAAATGAATTGAAATTGTGTCTGGTATTTACAAATACTAAAAAGAAAGCAGACGAAATTTCTGAAGAACTAAGAGCTTACGGTTACAAAGCGGAAGCCTTACACGGTGACTTGAAACAAAGCGCGCGTAATGAAGTCATGACGAAATTCCGTAACGGACAAATCAATATGCTGGTAGCTACAGACGTGGCAGCACGTGGTATTGACGTGAACGATGTAGACGGTGTATTCAACTACGACTTACCTCAGGATCTTGAAAATTATGTTCACCGTATTGGTAGAACGGGTAGAGCTGGTAAATTAGGAAAAAGCTTTACTTTCTTCTTACCTGGCGAACGTTACAGATTAAAAGAATTGGAACGTTTCACTAAATCTCCTTTGAAACGCGGCGATGCTCCTTCTAAAAAACAATTAGTCGATTTCAAAAAAACTAAACTGGTAGATAAAATCAACGCACTTGCTCAAACAGATGCATTGAAACCATTTGAAGCTTTGCTGGAAGAATACGTTGAAAAAGGAATTGATCCAAAAGTATTAACAGCAGGATTATTGCAAATGGTATTGAAAGACATCTCTACTGTTGAACCTGAAAGAAGACCTCGTAAAGAGAGTCCATACACAGAACGTGGTGGTGATCGTTTCGGTGACCGCAGAAGTAGTGGTGATCGCGACAGCAGAGGTGGAGATCGTTTTGGCGACCGCAGAAGCTCTGAACGTAGCGCAGGAAGTGGACGTGATCGTTTTGAAAGCAGAGCAGGAAGCAACGAAAGAAGAGAAAGAAGCGGAGGTTTTGAAAGAAGAGACAGCGGAGAAAGAACAGAAAGAGCACCGCGTCCAGAACGTTCTGAATCAAGACAGCCAGATGCTAACATGGCTCGTGTATTGATCAACCTAGGTCACCGTGACTATGTTAAACCTAGAGACATTGTAGGAGCATTGGCTGGCGAAACAGGTATCAAAGGAAGTGATATCGGACACATCGATATTTTTGACAAACATTCTTACGTAGATATTCCTAAATCAGATATTGATCGCGTGTTAAACGGGATGAAAAACAATACGATCAAAGGAAAGAGCGTAAGTTTAGAAGTTCAACAATAACAAGCAACACAATGCATCTCTTTTACTCCAGGGATTTTTCACAAAACAATCCTGTGTTGGATGAAAAAGAAAGTCATCATGCGATACACGTGTTGCGTCTTCAACGCAACGATAGTATCGCAATAAGTGATGGTGCAGGAAATTTATTTCATGGTTCTATTCAGGAAATAAATAAAAAAAGTTGCGTCATACACATTAATGAACAAAAGCCTTTGGTCGATAATTCGGCCAAAGGCTTTCATTTAGCTGTATCCCCTACTAAATCTATTGATAGGATGGAATGGATGGTGGAAAAATGCACCGAACTCGGTATAGGAAGCATTACTTTTTTAAAAAGCCGTTATTCAGAACGCAAAGAAATTAATCTTGCCAAGCTGGAGGCCATTGCTGTAAGTGCCATGAAACAATCTCAGCGAACTTACATGCCTGCTTTATTTCCAATGATTCCATTTACGGAATATATTCAACGATCCACTGCAAGCATACGATTTATAGCCTGTCAACACGATTCCCTAACTGTTGATCAATGGATAAAAAAAACAGATAAAACAAAAAACAACTCTATCTTAATTGGCCCAGAAGGTGGTTTTTCAGAAGAAGAAGTTATATTGGCATTGCAAAAAGATACACAACCCATCGCCTTGGGTTCATATCGCTTGCGAACAGAAACAGCGGCAATTGCAGCATGTCAATTGATGAATCATTTTACGGTATGAGTTACAAAATTATAGTAAGTATCTTATTGTTCACAGCGACTATTTCAGTCGCGCAACCTCCTGCCTATCGTATTGCTAAGTTAAAATATAACGGAGGTGGGGATTGGTATGCCAACAAAACATCCTTACCAAATCTTATTAGCTTCTGCAATAAAAATCAACGCTTCAATATCGCTGCGGAAGAAGAAATTGTAGAAGTAGGCAGTAAAGAACTTTTTCAGTATCCATTTGTACACATGACTGGTCATGG
>JAQBNU010000049.1 GCA_028288365.1 Chitinophagaceae bacterium
CTGGTAAGAGTAAGCGATATCTACCAACGCTCAGGCCATTCGGTCAAAGATACGTCCCTACTCTACAAACTGGTACTTCATTTTAAACCTCAACATCTTCTGGAATTGGGGACCTGTCTCGGTGTATCTACCTTGTACCTTGCCAAAGCCAATCCTAAAGCAACAGTCTATACACTGGAAGGTAATCCCGATTACGCTGTCTATGCTAGAGAAGCTTTTATCCGGTATCAAAGCACCAACATCGTGCTGATAGAAGGCAATATCCATCGTACGTTAAGCATCGCCATGGATCGCATACCCTCTCTTGATTTTGCTTTTATTGATGCGCATCATGCTTATGAACCCACGCTTCAATTTTTCAAAACCTGCCTGACCAAAGTACATGAAGAGACCATCATTGTAATGGACGATATCCATTGGTCACCTGAAATGGAGCGTGCATGGGAAGCCATCAAACAACTAGAAGAAGTAAAACAAACCGTTGATTTGTTTCAATTCGGATTGGTATTCTTTAAATCAACACAAGCGAAGGAACACTTTGTGTTGCGCTATTTTTAATCTTGTTTAGTTAAAAAAAACAAGGTAATGATTGTAAAGTACAGCGATATGTATAAATTTATAGTTCAATATAACTTTTTCGAGAATGACTACCGAGGAGAAAAAAGACAATAAAAAGGGGCTGATCATCATTTTGATACTTCTGCTAATAGGTACCAATGGGATCTGGGGGTTTGTGACTTTAAAACAACAACATCACCTTGAAGAATCAACTACCAAAGTTACAGAACAAACAGTAAAGATAGATTCCTTGAACAAAGAGTTCGAGTTGAAAATCCAGCAATTGGATAGTATGAAAACGACTATCCTTAATCTGGGTGGAGACACGACCCGTATCGGAGAAGAAATAAGACAACTGAGAACGGATCTGGCAAAGGCTTCACGTGATGCACGCAAATACAAAGCGCTTTACAGTGATTTGCAAAGGGACTTCGACATCAAGCTGAACAAGTATGTGAAGAGAATCGATGAATTGCAGGCGTTCCTGAATCAGGCAGACTCTTTGAACAAAGAAAAAGACAAAACCATCAATCAGAAAGACATTGCCATCTCTACTCTTAACAATGAAAAAGTAGTCTTGCAGGAAAAAGTAACATTGGCTTCTGTCTTGAGAGCCGATAAGTTTTCTATTGAGGCCCTGGATGCCAAAGGCAAAGCCCGTCCAGGTGATGATGTAAAAGCGAAGAAAGTAGATAAATTAAAAATCGGCTTTGTCTTAGAAGAAAACAAAGTGGCCGATGTAAAAGACCGCGAAGTCATCATGAGACTCATCGAACCAGACGGAGCGGCATTATATGAGACCTCTACAGGCGGTGGGGAATTTACATTCGACAATAAACAGCTTTATTACACACTAAAAACCAACGTATTGTACGACAAAACAGCAAAAAAACTGACCTTTGAATACAAAAAAGGCAGTGCCTACAAAGTCGGTACATACACGGTTCAGATCTATTGCGAGGATGCCTTAATTGGCGAAACGACCTTTAAGGTGCGTTAATCGTCCCCTTTATTAAAATAAAAATAAGCCTCTTTGAATTCAAAGAGGCTTATTTTTTTGTGTTTACTATATAAATAACTATCTTTGTGACCCTTAAAATTTATAAACAATAATTTATGAGCCTGAAACAGTACGAGACGGTATTCATTTTAACTCCCGTTTTATCTGACCAACAGATGAAGGATACCGCACTAAAATTCAAGCAAATCTTGCTTGATCAGGGAGCACAAATTGTGAACGAAGAAAGCTGGGGTTTGAAAAAACTAGCTTATACCATCGATCACAAAAACACTGGTTTCTATCACCTGCTACAATTCGAAGCGGATCCACAAGTGATCAAAACGTTTGAAGTAGAGTTCCGTCGTGATGAACGCGTGATGAGATTCTTAACTGTATCGTTAGACAAATATGCTTTGGCATACAGCAAAAAGAGAAAAAATGGTGAGTTCAAAAAATCAGTAGTAAAAGAGGAGGCATCTGTATGACACTTGTAAATGAATCTGTAAACAGAACGGAAGTAAGAAAGAAATACTGCCGATTCAAAAAGATGGGCATCAAATACATCGATTACAAAGATGCTAATTTCTTGTTGAAATTTGTAAACGAACAAGGCAAGCTTCTTCCAAGAAGATTGACTGGTACTAGTTTGAAATATCAACGCAAAGTATCTCAAGCGGTAAAAAGAGCAAGACACCTTGGCCTAATGCCTTATGTGACTGATTCACTTAAATAGTAATTGAACCATGGAAGTAATACTAAAAGACGACATAAAAGGTCTGGGTTATAAAAATGACCTGGTAAAAGTAAAACCTGGTTACGGAAGAAATTATTTGATCCCTAACAATTTTGCTATCCTTGCTACTTCTTCTACAAAGAAGGAATTGGCTGAAACATTGAAGCAAGTGGCACACAAAGCTGAAAAGTTGAAAACCGGTGCTCATGAATTGGCAGCTAAATTGGCTGAAATCACTCTTGACATTCCTGCTAAAGTAGGTGAAACAGGTAAGATCTTCGGAGCTGTTACTACACTTCAAATCTCTGATGCTTTAGCAGCAAAAGGTTTGACTGTAGACCGTAAAAAAATCTCTTTCAAATCTGACGTGAAAGAAGCTGGCGATCATATCGCAAGCATTGATCTTCACAAAGAAGTGAAAGTAGAATTGAAATTTAAAGTGGTATCTGCGTAAGCAATCCAACTGCATTAAAAAATCCCATCCGCTTACCGCGAGATGGGATTTTTTTTATCTCTCCTATTCATTATTTCTATGGCTTCTTCCTCCCACATTAAACAAGTGCTGTACAAGCTCTGCACAGACTTTGTAGAGCAACGTATCCAGATGTATCAACAAGCGATGAAAGACGCTCAGGAAGCCGCTAATCAGGAAGAGAAAAGCAGTGCGGGGGATAAATACGAAACCACGCGTGCCATGATGCAAATTGAAAAAGACAAAAATGCCAAGCAGCTGGAAGAAACGATCAAGTTGAAAAAAGAATTGAGCCAGATCAATCCCAATCTATCTTCCGATAGCATTGGATTAGGAAGTCTAGTGGTGACGGACAAAGGAAATTTTTATCTTTCTATTAGTGTAGGCAAACTTATCCATGAAGAAACTATCTATATGGCCATCGCTCCTACGTCTCCTTTAGGTGCAACCTTCATACACCTACAAGTCGGTGCTGTTGCTGTATTCAATGGACAAACGTATAATGTATTAAAAGTCTTTTAAAAATAATTATCTTGATTGAACCGAAATCACGAATAAGATGGACGAAAAATCTCTTCAGCAACTCGCGCAACAACTTCGTAAGCCCGACGGAGACTTAGGCAAAAAAGTAGGAGAAAACATGAATGCCAGCAATGCACTCATGAATACATTGACCATCGAAGAACTCCATTTGCAAAACAACGATTGTATTCTAGAAATAGGAATGGGCAACGGATTTTTCATCTCCACTATTTTAGCTCTTGATCCCTCTGTAAGTTACTATGGATGCGATTATTCAGAGCTCATGATCACAGAGGCGACCGCGCTGAATAAAAAACTTGTAGACACAGGTCAGGTTCAATTTGTATTATCTTCTGCCGATCACTTACCCTTTGAGTCGCACAGCTTCGATAAAATTTTCACCATCAATACCATTTACTTCTGGAGTAATCCATCGGAAGAATTAACAGAGATTCATCGTGTACTAAAACCCAACGGAAAATTTTTATTGACGGTGCGATCAAAATATACCATGGAAAATATTCCGGTGACACAATTCGGTTTCAAATTGTATTCCAAAGAATTATTAATGGACCTGCTTAACACCACAGGATTTGAAGTGATCAATGTATTGGAAAAAGAAGAACCGGAAATGGAATTTAGCGGACACAAAGTTCAACCCATCACCTGGATATTTTCTACCCGGGCGATTTGAAATGATATAGCTGAATTGAAATTAATGTATGACAACCTTGGATGTTGCATTTAGATTCAACCACTTTTGGCGTCCATATATTAAATCAGCAACCAATGTATAGCTTCCTCGTTTCAAATGCTTCAGTTCTATTCCAACTGTTTTTTCCGTATGAGGATATACATCCATTTCCAATGGACTTCCCACTTTGACGCTATCCTGCAAATTGCCCTTATCATCGTATAAATGATAACCTAAGATAAGTTGGTCCTGCTCTCTGGTCTTAGAATACAAGGTATCATTCGATTGATTACGAATCGTAACGGGAAGGATGTGATAACCAAAATAGGGTAAGGATAAATCACTTTTTTGAAAAGCAAGCTTAACATCTGCTGCACTGAATTTACTGTTGGCATTGCTGTCTAGCGGAATGTTATTCAAAATGCGGTAAGGTGTATTTTGAATACGGAAATAAGTTTGTGACATGTTTTGCGAGGTAAACCAATACGGAGAAAAGGCTACTCCTATAAACGTATTGGGTTTATACATCATGCTATCATAATCAGAATACTTCGAAACAATCGTAAAGGTCATCGCGGAATCCGGAGATTGAATAGCAGAATGCAGCAACGTTTCAAAACCCATGTCCCAGTCTGTCCATATCATTTGCCAATTCACATTGTCGGCGCTGATCATGAATTTCCTTTCCGGTAATCCCTTCACATTTTGCTCTACTCTTGAAAAGTATTCCATTCGAAACTCATAGATCCTCGCACACTGAATGATTTTAAATGTACTTAATGCCAACAATACGCCAACCAATACAAATACGATTTTCACCTGGAACAATTCCACTAACTCCATACACAGCGGAACAGCAATGAGCAATCCAAAACAAGCGTAGTAATTTTGATAGACAATAGGAGAATCAGGTGTAATATTATAGGCAATGATCAAAAATAAAAATCCAATAAGCGATAAACACATGTAGGTAAACGGTATCCATTTCTTCTTATAAATGTAGATGCCAAATAAAATCAGGGCAGCAAATACCAATATATAATAGCTTCTAAAAAACTCTTCTTTGAAAAACTGGAAGGCTGGAATCTGCGCCAAGTCTATCAATGTCATTTTCAATTTGTCTGCTGTGATCATTTTAGAAGCTTCGTAACTTCCTTCTTCAACCGTGAATATTTTGTAAATAAAAAAAGAATATCCGCCTGCTATTAAAAACCAAAACCATTTTTGAAAGAGCAATTTTACATTAGAGATAACTGTATACACGACCACAAAGGTCAATAGCACGATGGATAGGATGTGAATATTAGAAATCCACCAGCAAAGGATAACGATGGAAATAAAACATATTAATTTATCTTTTGTCTGACTACTGAATAAAAGCGGAGAGTTGAACAAAGCAAAAATCAAAACAACCGGAGCTATCGTTTGATGAATTTCAGATACTGTATAGTAAAATTGATATCGATAGGCCAAACAAAGAGAAAGTAATAAAATCAAAACTGATCTGTAATCTTTCAGTTTATTGAACAGTATTAAAAATATAATAAATTGTATGGCGATAAAGCTCAACGAAAACAATCGAAGTACCGTTTCCAAGGTTGCTCCAACTTTCAAAGCCAGGAAAGGGAGGACCTGAGTCAATAAGACCCCGAATCGTCCTGCTTCAATATTAAATGCTTGTGTATCTATTAATTTAAAACACTGAAACGCACCGTCAAAAGGTAGCATGCGTTCTTTGTAATACACCCAGGCAATCACAAAAAAGACAGCGAAGAAAACATAGCCCAAAATTCCGCTGGCTAGTCGAAGTCCTTTTTCATTTTTTTCAATCGGAGAAATGATATTGGATGTAACTGTTGTTTTCAATTTATTGTACATGTGCAATAAGAGATAAAAGTATACCGAAAAAACACTGGAATGACCAAACATTCCAGGATGAAGTTACCTCTTTTTTAAATAATAAAAAATGACTATTCGCTTATTACACCCCCATTGAATGAACGACTTCATGTTGGCGTCTCGCCAACATAGAGCATTGCCTGATCTAGGTGTGGTAGGCGGATAGTCATTTAATAAAAACTACACCGGCCCTGCGCTAATCGTTTTACCAGGCAAACCAATGGCTTTAAGGGCCAGTTCTATTACTGCTATTGTGTTCAATGCTTCTACTACTTGCACGGCTTGTGGCGCGCCTTCGCGAATAGTTTTGTATACTGCTTCGTAATAATCCATGTATGTACCGGTCAATGTAGGAACAAAAGATTCTTCTCCTTTCGCATTCATAATTTTGCCCCATTGTGATGACGCTTCTTTACCCCAATCGTAAGTAGTAGGTAATACACCTTGCTTCAACAAAGCTTCCTGCGGGTCCGTGCCAAATTTAGTGTATACACCTTTGTCTCCTTTGATCAAGTATTTTACTACTGGACCTTGAGCAAACATGCCGGCTGTCACGATCGCATCGTGATGATCGTAATGCAAGGTGATATGAAAATAATCAATCACCTGACTCCCCTCTCTCTGCTTTTGCAAGTCTGCGGTAATCGCTTTCGGCCATCCAAACAATACCAATACCTGATCGATCATGTGAGGTCCCAGGTCATAGAGCAATCCAGCACCTGGCACATCTTCTTCTTTCCATTTTTTAGTTCCGATCTCAGGACGGTAGCGATCAAAATGTGTTTCAAACAAAGAGAGTTCACCGAGTGTTTTATCCTGAATCAATTGACGTACTGTTTTGAATTCACCTTCAAAACGTTTGTTATGAAATACATTCAATGTCTTTCCTTGTTGTTTGGCTATCGCCATTACTTCTTTTCCTTCCGCTACCGTAATCGAAAAAGGTTTTTCTACTACGACGTGCTTGCCCGCAAGCAAGGCTTGTTTGGCCATGGGTGCATGCAACTGATTGGGAGTATTTACCACGATCAACTCTACTTCTTCATCCTGCAACAACTCTTCGAACGAGCATGCAATCACAACATTTGGATACCGCTCTTTAGATAAAGAAGCCGTACGTTCTAAAATATATTTCAATTGAAATCCTTCATGTGCTTCTATAAATGGTGCATGAAACACCTGACCAGACATACCGTAAGAAGTAAGCCCTGTTACAATGGGTTTTGACATATTGACTTGTTGTAAGACTATTGATTCATTTCCTCTAATCCCTGGATATAAACGGCCCCTCTGCGTTCAGCAAAAAAATCAGAGACCAGCATGACACCCGATTGAAACCAAAGACCCGTTCCTACTCCCATCCAGAAATCAGAAGTAGAATTCATACCAATGATCATGAAAACACCGACAATACACAAAATAGATTGTGCCCAACGGTAGATGACATAATTCCTCATCAACTTCTTCATCCTTGGTAATTCTTCTGTTTGCAACTTGGAAGGATCATTACCATAGTACGCTTCAACTTTACGGATATCCAATAAACTTCTAAAATAAATGCTTGCACCAAAAGCAATTTCAGCAATCGCAATCAACAGCAAGGGCCAGGACATACCTTTATAGAACGCGCTAAAATTTACACCCCATACAAAATACAACGCTTCTGTCAACGCAATCATGCCTATAGCCAGCAACAACAAACTTTCGATCTGTTCCGACTTAAAATAAGTGGAAATAAACTGCTTCGATTTCATAGCAAACCACATTAACGAGTTAAAAACGAGATTTATCACATACAAAATACAAAAAGAATCGGGGAACACATGATATATTTTTAAATCATTAGTAACTTAAAATAAAATCCTGAGCCATGCATTTCCGAACTGAAGTTCTTGTTAATAAATCATTATTACATCTGCATCATACAACAAGTTTCTTAACAATAGGTTCATGTTTCGCAGAAGAAATAGGAAGTTTGTTGCAACTCAACAAATTCAATGTGCTAAATAATACGTTGGGGACAACTTTCAACCCCATCTCTATCGCTATACTTCTCGAAGCCATTTGTGAGGATGACAAGCAAGCTTTGCCTGTCCATACGGGAGATGTATGGTTGGATTATCGTTTTCATTCTTCACTATATGGTTACAGCGAAGAAGAATTGAATCAACATATCAAGCAGCGCTTAACAACTGTTCGTCATCAATTGCAAGGCGTTCAACCGGTATGTATAGTTACGCTTGGTACAGCCTGGGTATACCGTCTTATCAAGGAAGACGCTGTAGTTGCCAATTGTCATAAACAAAATTCTCAACTGTTTCAAAAAGAATTGTGTAGTTCGCAGCAAATGCTTGCGAGCATGAAAAAGGCTTTTGATCTTTTGTTTGCTTCTTTTCCCAATTGCCAGGTAATCCTCACGCTCAGTCCTGTGAGGCATACCAAAGATGGATTGGAAGAAAATCAGATCAGCAAGTCCTTGCTTCGTGTCTTGTGCCATGAACTCCATTCCTCTTATCAGCAGGTGCATTATTTTCCTGCCTATGAAATGGTATTAGATGATTTGCGTGATTATCGTTTTTATGCAAAAGACCTTGTGCATCCCAACGAGCTTGCCAAAGAATACATTTGGGATAAATTTCGTCAAAGCTTTTTTAACACGACGACCAATCGTTTGATTGATCAATGGCAAAGCATCAGACAGAATATTTTGCACAAACCCTTTTACGATAAAAGCATTCAGTATAAAAAATTTCTGGAACGAACACTGCTTGACTTGGAAAAAATCAGCACTGAATTAAATGTCACTGAAGAGATCCTTGAAATAAAAAAGAACATTCAACTTCATGCTTAATATGAGTCATCCTACTAATGCACTGATACACGAGAGCAGTCCGTACCTACAGCAGCATGCCTACAATCCGGTCAACTGGAGACCCTGGAACGAAGAAACCTTACAGCTCGCGCTCAAGGAAGACAAACCCATCATCATCAGTATCGGCTATTCATCCTGTCACTGGTGTCACGTCATGGAGAAGCAATCCTTTGAAGATGCGGAAGTAGCAGAATGGATGAATAAACACTTCATCAACATCAAAGTAGATCGTGAAGAGCGACCAGATCTGGATCAGATTTATATGGATGCCGTGCAAGCCATGAACATAAGAGGCGGCTGGCCATTGAATGTATTTCTAACACCGGATAAAAAACCATTTTACGGTGGTACTTATTTTCCCAAAGACCATTGGATTCATATTCTCGATCAGGTATCTACTGCGTTTAAAAATCACCGCGAGGACATTGAAAAATCAGCCGATGGTTTTTCAATGTCCTTGCAAGCTTCTGAAATATTAAAGTACGGCATTGATCTTCCCAAACCGATCGATGCATCAATCATACAGGAAGCCTATGAAAGACTGGATCGCCAGTTTGACAAGACCTGGGGTGGATTGGATAAAGTTCCTAAATTTCCCATGCCATCGATTTGGCAATTTTTATTGGGCTATTATTATTCTTCTCATCATCAGCCGGCATTGGATCATACCTTGCTTACTTTGCGCCGCATCGCCATGGGTGGTTTATACGATCAGGCTGGAGGAGGCTTCGCACGCTACTCCACAGATGGAGAATGGCTCGCACCTCATTTTGAAAAAATGTTGTACGACAATGGACAGTTATTGAGTTTATACAGTCACGCCTATCAGTTGACACAAGATGCAAATTTTAAAGAAGTGGCAGACCGCACTGTGGAATGGCTATCGCGAGAAATGACTACAGATGAAGGTGGCTTCTATTCCGCTCTGGACGCTGATTCGGAAGGAGAAGAAGGGAAATTTTATGTATGGTCGTTCAATGAATTAATTCCTGTCTTTTCACCAGAAGCTGATTTATGGCTGGATTATTTTTCCATTGAAGGAGAAGGAAATTGGGAAGAACATAATATTTTATTCCGTCAACAATTTGATGAAGCTTTTATTCAGGAACATTCTATAGATACCGCTTACTTTTATAAAAGAAGAAGTGAGATCTATGACAAACTACTGACACTCCGAACAGCACGTCCAAGGCCATTTCTGGACGACAAGCAAATTGCTTCCTGGAACGGGTTGATGTTAAAAGGACTGGTGGATTGGTACAAAGCATCAGGTAGTGAAAAAGCTTTGCAACTGGCCATTCAAAATGCACACTTCATCCAACAACACCTGATCGAAAAAGATCATGTGTTTCATTCTTATAAAAAAGGTGGTAAAAAAAAAACAGGCTTTCTAGACGACTATGCCTATGTAATCAACGGTTTTGTGGCACTGCACGAAGCAACGCTGCAAACACAATGGTTGCATCTGTCAAAAGATCTCATGAATACTGCGTTGAATGAATTTTATGACGAAGCAGAAGGTTACTTCTTTTATTCATCCGCTGTATCAACAGATTTGATTGCTCGTAAAAAAGAAATCTTTGACAATGTGATTCCTTCTTCCAATTCTGCTATTGCCAAAAGTTTATTCTTGCTTGGACATTTCTACCTATACGATGAATGGGTCCAGGCGGCAACAGCCATGTGCCAGCGCATGACGCACATGATCAAAACGGAAAGCAGTTACCTCACCAACTGGGCAGACCTCGCCTTATGGATCAAAGGGCCTTTCCTGGAAGTAGTCATCATGGGGCCCAAAGCCTTATCATACGCCATAGAGATCAATCGTTCTTTTCTTCCTTTTAAATTAATTACCGGCTCTGAATCAGCCGATAGTAGTTTACCCTTATTGGAAAATCGTACAAATCCGGATGAAAACACTTATATTTATATATGTAACAACGCTGCCTGCCTGCGCCCTGTTGCTACTGTAACCGAAGCGTTAATCCTCATTCAGAGCCATTATGAAAAAAACTAACAAACTGCTGTTTGCCTCTTTCATCTTGATGTTGTCTTTCAGCAATACTTTTGCACAAGAATTTTCTGATGTGTGCACCAGTGCAGAACCTGTTTACAGTTTGAGTGAAGCCTTGCAACAAAAAGACAAAGTAGAAAAACTGGATCTCTCCATGCAAAAGCTGACCGCACTTCCCATAGAAGTTACTGAATTGAAAAACCTGCAGTGTCTCGATTTATCATTTAACCGTTTTACAACGTTGCCTGCAGATTTTGCAAAACTTCAACACCTCACGTACCTCAACCTTGCCGGTACACGCTACTTGGCTAAAGTTCCTGCTGTGCTGAAGCAATTGCCCAACCTTAAAATCCTCGACTTACGCGATCATCCCGAGTGGGGTAAAGCCGTTTGGGAAGAAGTGAAAAGAATGTTTCCTAACGTTAAAGTCATTACTCAATAGTATATCCTTTGTTTGCTGAAGTACTCTTACCTCTTCCCTTACCCGGAACATTTACATACCACATTCCTATGCTCTTACAGGAGCAGGTTACGGAAGGTGTAAGAGTATTAGTGCCTTTTGGAAAACGAAAACTCATCACAGGTGTAGTAAAAAAACTACACGATCAGTCCCCTGCTCATTACGAGCCAAAAGAAATCATAGATGTGCTGGATCACTCACCATCACTTACCGCAAAGCAATTGCATTTTTTTGAATGGATGTCGCAATACTACTTATGCAACGAAGGAGAAGTGCTACAAGCAGCCTTGCCATCGGGATTAAAACTCAACAGCGAATCTTTTCTAGAATTGCATCCTGTGTTTGAGGACTTCGAACAATTGAGTGCACAAGAATTGGTATTGGTCACCGTATTAAAAGACAAAACCATTTCTTTCGAAGAAGCAGCGAAAGTATTGAAGAGAAGCAGCGCTCATCCTGTAGTCAAATCTTTATTGGAAAAGAAAGCCATTATCCTTTACGAACAGGTAAAAGAAAAATACAAACACAAAACAGAAAAACGAATTCGTTTGGTCGGCAGTGTAGTAGCAGAACAAGCATTGCAAGCCTGGTTTGAAAAACTCGAAAAGACGCCTAAACAGTTAGACCTACTACTCGCCTATTTGCGGTTGATACCTGTATTGAATCAACCGGAACTCAATGCAACCGGCATTGATAAAAAAACTTTATTGGGGGAACAACTTTCCGAATCCTCTCTGAAAACGTTGATCAAGCAAGGCCTGATGGAGGAATACCATTCTGTGACTAGCAGACTTCAGTTTGATTTTTCACAAGCGGAAGCACCCGATTTATCAGCAGTACAACAACAGAGTCTGGATAAAATCATTGCCTTGCAGGAAACTAAACCAACCGTCTTACTACAAGGTGTAACGGGCAGTGGAAAAACAGAGATTTACATCCACCTGATCAAAAAAGAATTAGAGAAAGGAAAACAGGCACTGTTACTTGTACCTGAAATCGCTCTGACCACGCAGCTCATGAACAGACTTGCCAAATTCTTTGGACAGGAAATGGGTATTTACCATTCTAAATTTTCAGACAATGAACGAGTAGAAATCTGGAACAATGTATTAAATGGTAAAACGAGATTTATTGTGGGCGTGCGCTCTTCCATCTTCTTACCTTTTTCTGATTTGGGCTTATTGATCATTGACGAGGAACACGAATCGTCTTATAAACAACAAGATCCTGCCCCGCGTTACAATGCCCGTGACTCAGCGCTATACGTAGCATCTATGTTCAACGCATTCACCTTGCTGGGCTCTGCCACACCTTCACTGGAATCCTATTACAATGCACAAGGTGAAAAATACGGATGGGTAGAATTAACTGAACGTTATGGAGAAGCTACTCTTCCAGAGGTGCAGGTGATTGACATGAAGCGGGAGAAAAAATTCAAAACGGAGCAACTTGGATTTTCTTCTGTACTGATCAAACAAATACAAGACACATTAAAAGCAGATAAGCAAGTCATTATCTTTCAAAACCGCCGTGGGTACGCACCAGTACTGGAATGCCAGGATTGTGCGCACGTTTCACAATGTCCTCATTGTTCGGTGAGTTTAACGGTGCATTCGTACAAACATGAATTGCGTTGTCACTATTGCGGTCACTCGGAAAGTATTCCTCCGGGTTGCAAAGTCTGTGGCAGTACCCATTTGAGTACACAAGGCACAGGTACAGAAAAAATAGAAGAAGACTTAAAACAACTCTTTCCTGAAACCAACGTCATTCGTATGGATCAGGATACCACGAGAAGTAAAAATGGATTTCAACGCATCATCACCAGTTTTCAAAACAAAGAAGCGGGCATCATGGTGGGCACACAAATGGTGACGAAAGGTTTGGACTTTGAAGATGTAGAACTGGTGGGCATTTATCATGCAGACCGCATGTGGAACTTCCCTGATTTCAGATCAGTCGAACGCAGCTTCCAGACCTTGGTACAAGTGAGTGGAAGAGCAGGCCGTAAAAGTCAGCAAGGTAAAGTGTTCATTCAAACATACGATGTTAAACATCCATTGTTTAAATGGACGAATCAAAATGATTACAATGGATTTGCACAAGAAGAATTAAATGACAGGCATTTGCTGCATTACCCGCCTTTTACCCGCCTGATCAAGCTGGCAGTGAAAGGGCAGGATAAATCACTGACCCTCAAAGCGGCTAAAATATTGGCGTCAGAACTTAGAAAACGACTACAAGGAGCCACAGTATTGGGGCCTGAAGCGCCGGCCGTAGATAAAATTAGGAATTATTATATACAGGATATTTTAATTAAATTGGAAAGAAACAACCGGAATGTCCTTTCCAACAAGCAGCTCGTGGCGTTGAGTGCAAAAGACATTACGAGTTCAAAAGAATTCCGAAACATATACATTGTCCTAGACGTAGACCCTTTATTATGAAATGGCATTCCTACTTTCTTATACTTGGTACTTCTCTTGTGCTATTTTCGTGCAGCGATGAAGTCGGCGACTCTACTCAATCTCAACCGGTAGATACTTTATCCGTGCAGCCAGATACCTTGAACAAAGACACCATCCAACCCGTAAGTGTAGTCAAGAAATGGAACTTCACCGCAGCCGATGAAAAAGTAATTGCCATTCCTGAAAACCTTAGCATGGGTGTCAGTTACAAAACGATTGAAGCTATACTTCCTGATTTCAAAGGGGTACGTGCAGAGAATCGCAGCGCAGAGCTAGCCAGCAAAGGCTATGTAGAAGGAATGTCTGAAACAACACTCTTCGGACAAAAAGCAAAATGTGTATTTCATTTTAAAAATGATTCTCTTTATAGCTACGATGTAGCTGTGCCTATTATGGATATGAAAGAGGCGGAAAAAAAATACAACGAGATCAAATATTTTTACATCAACAAATACGGCGCAGCCCAGAATCCCAGAGTCGAAGAAGATAATTATACGGCTACAACTTCTTATTGGAAAACACCTCAAGGCTATGTGGTGTTAACGAATGACCTTAGCAATGCGGAGATTCAATTTGGCATACATAATTCTTTACCTAAATAGAAGACGTCTTCTATTGGTGAAGTGGATTGAGCTTTAATCAATAAAATAATTGTTTGAGTTGTTAAACTTGATCATTGGTTTCAAGTCTGTTTATTTCCAACTCGTTTACCTGTTTATTGGGGCGTTTCCCTGCGGGCCGGGCTTTCGCCACTCACTTTTTTTAGAATCCATCCTTGATTTTTTAATCATCTTTTTAAACTTCAAAAAAAGAGCTCAGATCCCGAGGCTTTGGGACTCAATCCCTAACGCATCGTTTGATATATAACTGTAGAATCTGCTACTCAATTGCGCACTATTTCCTCAGCCTTCAAATGTATTGACTAAACACTACATTGGGGATCCTTCTATTTGTAAAGGATTTCAAGCTATTTATAAATGGCATGGATTTACAGCCTTAATAAATACACTAAACAAAATGATATGGAACGTGCTAAAAAAAATAAAACATCCGTTACTGCCTCCAATCAAAAAGTACAGACGCCAGTTCCTCCGCAAGTGGAATATCCATTAGAAAAACCTAATTCCAAAAAGAATCAAGCTACCAAACCTGGCAACAGTTCAACTAAAAAATAAATTTTCTTTACTTATCATTCTACAGCACGATGAAAAATTTTGATACGACAATGGCAGCCGGCTTTGAAAAAATGGAATCTAAACGTGGATTAAAAAAAGACAAGCTGAACAATAAAAAAAACGGATCCTCCTCCCGTGAACAGCAGCGCAACGAAGACTACGAGGAATATTTCAATACGAGATATGGCAATAAATTGTACAAATAATGTTTGAAATAAAAAAAATGGTATCTTTAACTCATACCTTTTAATATTTAATCATGCCTATTTCTACAGACGTACTGCGTGTCGGAAAAAAATATTACCTTTTGAACCATGGCGAACGGTATGAATTTATAGTTGTAGAAGCATTATACGATAATGATTTCAAACTAAAAGATCTTTCCAGTTTGGAAGAATACAAACTGAATGATCTGATACAATTTGGAAGAGGCGCTGATTATGATTTAGAAGAATTACACGTTTAAATCATTTAAATACGTCGTATGCAGTTTGGAAAAACGGATGCTCCGGAAACCATTGATTTTTCATTGCCGCCAGATCATAAAGATACTGCGGCTATTCTCGCTAAACATAAAAACCAAAAAGACTTTCAGGTCTACGTAGGTTGCGCCAAATGGAACAAGACAGATCTCAAGAATTTTTATCCCAAGGGTACCAAAGACGAATTGGCTTATTACTCTACACAATTCAACAGCATAGAACTCAACGCTACTTTTTATAGTTCTCCTTCCAAAGAACAGGTAAAAACATGGGCATCAAAAACTCCCGAAGGATTTAAATTCTTTCCTAAAATTCCCAATACCATCAGCCATTTCAAAAGACTCATTGATGTCAAAAAACCTGTAGAAGAGTTTTGCGATGCAGTCGTTTTATTTGAAGACAAACTAGGTATGAGTTTTCTGCAACTGCATGACAACTTCAAGCCTAAAGATATTTCTCGTGTGGAACAATTCATCAAAGAATTTCCCAAAGCCGTTCCTTTAGCCATCGAACTCAGAAACGCAGAATGGTTTGAAGATAAAAAAATAGCGACGCAGGTTTACGCGATGATGGAGGAACATGGCAAAACCAATATCATCGTAGACACGGCGGGAAGACGAGACATACTGCACATGAGATTGACAACGCCAACAGCTTTCATTCGTTATGTGGGAGCCAACCACGAAAGCGATTACAGTAGATTAGATGAATGGATCGAACGCATCAAGAGTTGGAAAAAGAAAGGATTGACAGACTTGTATTTTTTTGTTCACCAAAACATCGAAAAAGAATCTCCTTTACTCGCAACGTATTTTATCGAGCGATTGAATAAAGAATTTAAATTGGATTTGGCTGTTCCTTCGAAGTTGAACGATACAGGGAAGTTGTTTAAGAAATAGCCTCACTCTACTCGTTGTTGGCGTCTTGCCAACAACTTGATTGTTTAACACGTTTCCATGCCAGCACTTGTTAGCGGGACGCCAACAAGCAGTAAGCTGTCTTACCCAAAATATAGAGCGGAGAAACAGAAAGAGAGCGAATAGATTTTCCGCTCTCTTTCTGTTTCTCCGCTCTTCTTTATTTTACTTCGCAGAAAAATTCGTATTCAAACGACTGATGCTATGATGCGCCGTCATGTCATACGAACAAGGCACAATGGAAATAAAATCATTCGCTAACGCATGTTCATCCGTATCTTCGCCTTTGTCTTCGTTTTCAAAAGAACCGGTCATCCAGAAGTAACGTCTGCCGTGTGGATCTTTGCGTTCTTCAAAAGTTTCCTGCCATTTGGATAAAGCTTGTCTACAAACCTTCATGCCTTTGATTGGGCGCTTCGCAGAGTAGGCAGGAAAATTCACATTCAAGGCAATTCCTTCCGGCAATCCATTCTCCAGTACATTTTGCATGATCTGTTTGATGTATGCTTTGATGTGACTCATTTCTGCCACCGGAGAATAATCGCATAAAGAAAAACCAACAGCAGGTATGCCTTCTATCGCCGCTTCAATAGCCGCCGACATGGTGCCTGAGTACAACACATTAATAGAAGAATTACTTCCATGGTTGACACCACTCACCACCAGATCCGGTTGTTTGCCTTTTAAAATATAATGCTTGGCCAGCTTTACACAATCTACAGGAGTGCCTGAACATTGATAAGCTTCCACGCCTTCATAGATATCATTAGGATCAAGACGCAGTGTATCACCGATGGTGATGGCATGTCCCATACCGGATTGTGGACTATCCGGAGCTACAACCAACACCGTTCCTAGTTCTTTCGCTACTTCAATCAAAGTACGTATGCCATGAGATGTGATGCCGTCGTCATTCACTACCAATATCAGTGGCTTTGCCATGTGCTATTATTTCTTTTTTAAAATTTGATGTCCCATCTTATCTCTCTTTGTCAACAGATAAGATTCATTGTGCTTGTTCGGCGCAATTTCCAATGCGATATTTTCAACGATCTCTAAACCATATCCGATAAGGCCTGCGCGCTTCTTAGGATTGTTGGTAATCAAACGAATTTTGCTAATTCCCAAATCTCTTAAGATCTGCGCTCCTACTCCATAGTCACGTTCATCCATGCGGAAGCCCAATTGTAAATTAGCCTCTACCGTATCTAAACCTTGCTCCTGCAGTTTGTATGTTTTTAATTTATTCAACAGACCAATACCTCTTCCCTCCTGATTCATATACAAGATCACTCCTTTGCCTTCTTTCTGTACCATTTCCATGGACTTGTGCAATTGCGGACCACAGTCGCAACGGCAGGAACCGAAGATATCACCTGTCATGCAAGAAGAGTGTACACGCACCATGACCGCTTCATCTTCTTTCCATTCACCTTTGATCAAAGCCAAATGAATCTCTCCTGTATTGATTTGTGTAAAAGCAATCAGATCAAAATCGCCAAACTCTGTGGGCATGTCCACACCGATTTCACGTTTGATGAGTGTTTCATGTTTCAAACGGTATTCGATCAAATCTTTAATGGAGATCAACTTCAAATTAAATTTATCAGCAATCTCTCTGAGCTCAGGCATCAACGCCATGGTACCGTCTTCGCTCATGATCTCCACCAACACACCTGCCGGTTGAAACCCTGCTAAGCGCGCAAGATCGATTGCTGCTTCTGTATGGCCTACTCTACGCAATACACCGCCTTTGCGTGCGCGTAAAGGAAAGATATGTCCCGGTCTTCCTAATTCTTCCGGTTTTGTTGCGGGATCTACCAATGCTTTGATCGTCTTCGCACGATCAGACGCGGAGATACCGGTGGTACAACCGTGTCCCAACAAATCGATGGAAACAGTAAATGGTGTTTCATGCGTAGCGGTATTGTTCCCTACCATTAAAGGTAAATTCAATTCATCGCAACGGTCTTCTATCAATGGTGCACAAATCAATCCACGACCATATCGTGCCATGAAGTTGATGATCTCAGGAGTAATGCTTTCTGCTGCGCAGATGAAATCACCTTCGTTCTCACGGTCCTCATCGTCTACAACAATGACTACTTTGCCTTGTTTGATATCTTCTATCGCTTCTTCTATTGTATTCAACATATCAGGTATTTCTTTCTGTAGGTTTCCAAATGTTTGTTTTTACGCCTGTTGTATAATTAATCAATCCCATGAACAGCGCAAGGTTCATGACATAAAAGTGAGAAATGAAACGGAGCAGTCTGATGTGTACTCCGATTTTCTTTAATAGTCCGTCTAAAAACGGAACCAATAATAATCCCAACTGACCTATAAACGTCAGGATATAAATATCGTTCACTTGAAGCAAGAGTAAATTTACCAGTAAAGCCGTAATAATAAAAACGGGTGCTATCCAACGTAATATCTTATGAGAGATAAAACAAAAAGCCAAACCCGAAGTCAATGGCCACAACAGCATTTTCAAGGCCTGCAGGTTCTGGAAATTACCAATCGAAATTCTTACTTTTCTCCTGAATTCTTCTTCTATTTTATTCGTGATGTCTTCGTAGTATACGGCTGCCAATTCGTTGATTGCTTTCTTCCCTTTCAGGAATACATTCATAGAAATAAAGAAATCATCTACAATGTAATTTTTAGGAGCAGGTACATATTGATTGCGTCGGATCGCAAAGCACCCACCGAAGGCGCCGATCATCGCTCCCCACAAAACACCCTCCTGGTATTTGATCGTATTTTCTCGTTTCAGGTATTCATTTTCCTGTACAGCTATGCCTTCTTTACTGTGACGATTGTTGACCAGATTACCTCCTACCACAGCGATGTCTTCATTCTTATAATGTTTCACCAATTCAAAAATGGTGTCGGGATAAAAGAACACATTGGCATCTGTGAGAATTAAAATCTCTGAAGACGATTGTTCAACAAGCTGATTGATGATGTTGGGTTTTCCTGTACGTCCGCCAAACACCGTGATGGACAATTGAGGATATTTTGTTTTATATCTCTCTATGATAGTATTTGTCTCATCGGTAGAGTTGTCGGACCCTATGTAAAAATGAATTTTATCCAATGGATAACTGGTATCAAACGTCGATTGTATTTTTTTATCGATGACAATTTCTTCGTTGTACACCGCCAGCAAAATATCAACATGCGGCAGTTCTTCTGTTCTACCATACACCAACGCATTATTTTTCCTGTCACCTTTCAAGACCGACAAGATCAATGGAAACAAGACATAACTATGTATGACGAGTAACCAACACAACCAGAATATGATTTGCAGAAGTATCATTTTTTTTGATCGAGCAATCGTTTATATAAAACCAGCAATCGATCCACTACTTTATCGTTGTCGTATTGTTCTTTAATCACCTGATATGCCTGGCGACCAATCTCATTGTATTTATTTCGATCAGAAAAATAATCCAGGATGCTGTTGATCCATTCTTCTGAGGTATCAAATTTTAAAATATCACGATTCGATTGACAAGCAATCCCCTCTGCTCCTATCGTAGACGTTAGGATACATTTCCCTAAAGCCATGCCTTCTATGATCTTCAAACGCATGCCACCACCTGATAGCAAAGGGACCAGCATCAAATCGTATTGCTGCATGAATATGGAAGCACTGTCCACATAACCGTGAACAAAGATCCCATTGCCT
>JAQBNU010000053.1 GCA_028288365.1 Chitinophagaceae bacterium
GCTTTTTTGTAAGAGTAACTACGGTGAATGGAACCGGTTCATTGGCCATTGCCAAGGGGGCGCGTGTAACGAATGCGTTGACTGACGTATGGAGAACAGAAAGTGCAGTAGAGAAAAAAATCAGTTTGACTGTTGCTAACGGAAGTGGTAACTCTGATGAAATGATTGTTCGTTTCAGAGACGATGCCACAGAAGATTACGATGGTACTGTAGATGCGCCTAAGGTACTTAATGATGCGGGTGTTCCATCAATCTTCTCTTGTTCTCCTGGTGTAGATTATGCCATCAACAGTTTACCAAGCAGCTTGGACCAAAAAACAATTCCTCTGCAACTGAATGTGGAAGTGGATACGATGTGTACATGGTCCGCTAATCTTACGGGCTTTAACAGCAACGAGTCCGTGACGCTGGAAGATAGACTGTACGGTACTGTTCAGGATTTGACAACGAGTCCGGTGTTCTCCATACAATTGAACAAAGGCGTCTACGCTAACCGATTCTTCCTGCAATATAGTCAGCCGCAAAAAAATGTGACAGGAACAACGAGTTCAATCAATAACAATTCGGGTATTGAGATCAGAGCGATTCAGAGCGATGTGTTCTTGTTATTCACCAATGAAAATCCTGGCAATGCCAATATTGCGATATTTGATGCTTTGGGTAAAGAAGTATACGAGTCTCAAAATACCAACACCTCATCTGGTAGAATAGACATCAGCTTGCCTGAAGTGAGCAACGGAGTTTATATTGTGAAAGTACAAACTCCATCCGCCACCAAATCGCAACAAATCATATTGCAGAAATAAGCATCCCTTCATCCAAAATGAAAAAGCCACTGAACACTCAGTGGCTTTTTTTTGTGCATGGTGAAACTGGTGGAGAGGGTAGATACTGTATGGATACTGTATAGATACTGTATGGGTAATGTATGAAACCACATGGGAATATATGCTTCCGAGTATGTACCTCATGGGTGTTTTGTTCCGAAAAAAGACAAAAGTGTTCTTTCAGTCTTTGTTCTCATTCTTTATCTTTAAAGGTACAATCCAAAATCATGAACCAGAACCTTACGCCAGAAGAACGCGAACTGATCAGACTGCACAATGCCTTTAAGAAAAAAGTGAAGGCATTGGAACAGGAACAGAAACTAACGGAAGATTATGGTCCACACCTCAACACGGGAGATCAGTTGGTGGCTCAAATTCAACTTCATGCGAAGAACCGTGAGATCGTGCAGCAGGACAGAGAAAGATTGCAGGAACTTATTCGTGATCATGCCGTTTGTCCCAAGTGTTCTAAAAATAATCAACTTAAATTGATCGGTACAGATAAAAGTCCCGAAGGCTGGAAAAGCAATAAATACCGTTGCAGAAAATGCAACATTGAGTTTGTATGGAATGCACCCAACAATCCATGGGACATGATTTCTTATGTAGAAAAATTTGTGGCTAACCTGGAACATAAAATGCAACAGGAAATAATTGCTGAACAAGAAAAAGAACAAGTGCTAAGTACCATCGAACAAATGAAATTGAATCTCGCGAAGCTGAAGCCTGTAGTGGATGCTTCCGACGAGGACCTTAAAGCGATAGTCACAAAAGATCTGGAGATGGCAGAGCTGGTGAATAAATTTAGAAAATACCTGCTGATTGAGAAAATCCGAATGGAAGATTGAACCTGCCTTCCAGGCTTTCACCAATCGCAATATTCGGATAATAGTTTTATATTGTGATTCATTGTAAAAAGAGAAGTCATTGAAAAATGTCAATGAACTTTTTAGTAGTCGTTCCAATAATTTTTGATAGATAATATGTCACAAACACTTCCTCCCTTTAGTTGTACTATGTCTCCCAATATGCCCGAATTGCTTTGGGATCTTGGCGGATCAATTGCGTTGACTACCTATCAGGCGGGTAAAATTATTTTCATCAGCGCGACGAGTAAAAATGAAATCATGCAATTGCCGCGTCAATACGATAAAGCAATGGGGCTAGCCATTCAGGGAAATAAAATGGCCATTGCAACAAAAAACGAAGTGCAGGTGTTGGCCAACTCCAAGGCGTTGGCTGTCAATTACGGTACAACACCTGGCATGTACGACGGCTTGTATTTACCACGTGCTACTTATTATAGCGGAGAGGTAGACTTACATGACATGGGCTGGGGCACCGAAGGACTGTGGGCCGTCAACACCCGCTTCTCTTGCCTGAGCATCATCGATGATGAGTTGAGTTTTAGAAATAAATGGACGCCTTCTTTCATCACCGATCAGACACCGGATGACCGTTGCCACCTGAACGGCATGGCGATGGAAAATGGTAAACCAAAATATGTCACGGCACTGGGTACCACCAATGCTCCGAAGGCCTGGAGAACAAACATCCAAAGCGGTGGAGTGATCATGGATGTAGACTCGAAAGAGATTGTGGTGAACAGTTTGCCGATGCCTCACTCTCCGAGAATTTACGACAATAAATTGTACGCATTGTGTTCCGCTACCGGTGAAGTGATTTGTGCAGATCCAACTACTGGTCAGTATAACGTGGTCACAAAGTTGAAAGGATTTCTGAGAGGGATGTGCAAAAAAGGAGATGTATTGTTTGTCGGACTATCCAAGCTTCGTCAGAACGCCAGTACTTTTCGCGATTTACCTATTGCACGCGAATCTATTTTTTGTGGGATAGTTGCGATTCATTTGCCGAGTGGAAGTCAAATCGGATTTATCAAATACGAAAACAGTGTAGAAGAAATTTACGATGTACAATTTCTTGACGGCATGCGTAGACCAGGTATACTGAATACACTGCGTGACGATCATCGCAAAGCACTGGTGACAGATACGGATTGTTACTGGTCCACACCAGAACCTGAAAAGGGAATGTAACATGAAGAACACCTTGCACGATAGCTTCAGTCATCTGATGAGTTTGGCACAACGCAGCCATCAGAAAGGTGATTTGCCTATGGCCATCAATTTATACAAAGAAGCATTGAAAGTCATTCCGAAGCAGCCGGATGCTCTTCATCTACTGGGCATAGCGTATTGCAGTCAACAAAATTTTTCGCAAGGTATTATCTATTTAGAAAAAGCAGCGACAGCACTTCCAGATCATGCCGTGGTGTTGACCAATCTCAGCAACGCGTATTTAAAAGTAGAAGAATATTCAAAGGCTCTTCCTTTATTGCAAAAGTCTGTTACTATAAAACCAGATTTTGACGAAGCCTGGCATAAGCTGGCCAATACATTGAAAGCGCTCAACAGGATAGAAGAAGCGATTCAGGCCTATCATAAAACATTGGAACTAAATCCGAATCATTTCAATGCCTATTATAATTTGGGCAATACCATGATGCTGTTGGGGAATTATAAGACGGCCATAGCGCAGTATGAAAAGAGTATTTCCCTTCAACCTGATTTTGCATCGGCACATAATAACCTTGGTATCGTGTTGCTGGAGTGGGATCGGGTAGAAGAAGCCGAACAACATTACTTAAGAGCGCTACAGTTGCAACCGGGCTATACAGAAGCGATCAAAAATTTGGTGCAATTGTATCATAAAGCCGGTAAGGAACAAGAAGCGATGCAGTGGAACAAAGAACTGCTTCGTCTGAATCCTGACCATGCGTTGCTCCGCTTTGCCATAGAAACACATGCTCCAGTCATTGCTGTTTCCAATGCTGAGATTGATGCTTACCGCCACCACATTGTTTCTTTGCTGGACAATGCCAATCCAATGCATTTTAATTCGGTAGAAAAACTAACAGAGTATGCCTGCCATCCTTCTTCTGATTTGATTTACCAGGGAAGACTAGATCGTACCCTCAAAGAAAAATACGTGCAGTTGTTTCAGGCGCTGCCTCGTGCAATGGTACAACATACCAACAGCAAGCCACGCGTGGGTTTCGTCGTGACGGCCGGGCATGAAGGTGTATTCCTCAAATGCATGAAAGGTATACTGAATCACATCAATACAGATTTGTTTGAGGTATCGGTGGTATGCAGTTTGCCGAACGGAGAAAAAATCATTGCACCAGCATTGAATAACTCAGCGATCAAATTCGTCAACCTACCTGCTAAATTTAATGAAGCCTATCAATTGCTTGTCTATGCAAATTTTGATGTGCTACACTATTGGGAAATAGGTACTGATGCCACCAATTATTTTCTGGCACTCACAAAGCCCGCCAAAATACAGGTGACCAGTTGGGGCTGGCCAAGCACATCGGGAATGAAAACGGTAGATTACTTTATTTCACAAAAAAACCTGGAACCTCAACAGGCGCAGGAACACTATACAGAAAAGCTAGTGCTCTTTGATAAACTGCCAGTGTATTATTACAGACCACAAGTTCCTGCTTCTCTTAAAACGTTGGCCAGTTATGGATTGCCGAACGACAAGCACTTGTACCTTTGTCAACAGAATTTACGAAAGGTGCATCCCGATTTTGATGCCGTCGTTGCTTCTATTCTGGAGCGTGACAAAGAAGGCATGGTCTTGTTCATTAAAGACAAGCAGGATGCCATTACCCGTAAACTGCAACAACGTCTGTCTTCGACCATGGGACCTGCCTTTTCAAGGGTCATCTTTTTAGAACGCATGCCGGAAGAAGATTATTTGGGACTGTTGTCACAATGTTCCGTCGCTCTGGATACGTTGCATTACGGAGGTGGAGCGAATACCATTTATGATGCTATCCAGGCAGAGGTACCGGTGATTACACTGGAAGGTTATAAACACAGCGGTCGTTTTGCTACCGCGGCACTTCGTCAGTTGAAGGCAACGGATACCATTGCCTATACGGTTCAGGAGTATGTCGACAAAGCAGTAGCTGTTGCCAGCGATGCATCGCTGCGTCTGGCCATCGTTGAAAAAATGAAGCGAGGATCTTCTGCTATTTTCGAAGACCTGGAAGCCGTAAGAGAATTAGAAAACTTTTTCCTGGAAAAAATAAAAGAGCAGTTATAGATCAGACGATTTATAACTGCTCTTTTTTTACTTTTATAATCATCCGCATATAGTCATCCAAAAGTATCACATCATTAATCTGTTTCCATATAGGAAGATTGGTGCTCTTTGTACGATCATTTTTCTTTTCTTTTGCTCACCCAAAAGAAAAGAAACAAAAGAAAAGGGAGCCACCAAAAACAATTACATCAGATAGAGAGTTTTTCGAAAGTGTACGAAGTTAACTCCTCAGTCTATCTGCTGCAATTCGCTCTTTTCGTGGACGCCCACCGCACCTGGTTTTATAGATTTCCGCTGGTAAAACATACGGATAGACATTTTGCTTCTTTATTTTACTGCATGTTGACCTGGCTGATAACTTCCCGCTGTGGTGCGGAAAGCAATGTTGATGCGGTTGTAGCTATTGATCGTAATGACAGCTAGCGTGAGATCTACCAATTCTTCTTCTGAAAACTGTGTTCTTGCCTGAGCATACACTTCATCTTCTACATTTCCATTCGAAATTTTTGTAACGGCTTCTGCCCAGGCCAGCGCGGCGCATTCGCGTTCGCTGTACAAAGGCGCTTCACGCCAGGCATTCAGCACGTATAGGCGTTGTTCGTTTTCTCCTTTGGCACGCAGGTCCTTGGAATGCATATCCAGGCAATACGCACATCCATTGATTTGGGACACCCTGAAATAAATTAAATTGAGCAGCGATTGTTCGATCGATGATTTGTCGAGGTACATGCCTATGCCATACAGTGCCTTCATGGCCTGGTGTCCTTTTTCGAAAGCATTCATTCTTTGTGTCATGTGCGTTGAGTTTAAATGATAAATGGAACTATAAGCCTATAAAGAGTGGAGTGGTAGAAATTGGACATATCGGCAACTGTTTTTTTTGTCATGCTGTGCTGCGCATAAAAAAAGCTGTTCGGTTGTTATATTTTAGTTGAAAAATCCATAGCTTAACCTTATTAGCAAAGCCCCATTATTTAACGATATGAAAAAGAGTTCTTTAATACTAGCCCTGATGATCCTGTTGACTTGTTATGGCTGCGGTAGACATGCTGCACCACAGAAGTCGGATGCCAATGGTATAGGCACAGGTTTTTAATCAGTAGACATGGCCAGTGGAAGCTGAGTAGATGTTCTATCATCAAGACGTCATGAAAGAATTCCTATCATTCTTTCTGCCATTGAAACACCGGTGTTCTCATCGGTGTTTTTTTTAGAGTCAAAATAGAGCGACAGATTCTCTTTAGATTATGATTTAACTTTACCTGAACAAATGGCCATTAAACCCTTTTGTTATGAAGTACGTTTCTATTCTCTTTATTTTTCTTACTGCTATGACTTCTTCTTTTGCTCAAACGCATAAGAACAAAGGCGCGGTATACATTGATCAGTTTGAATCTATGGCAACCAATGGCATTACCATGTTGAATGGGTATTGGTATAGCTACAACGATAATCCCAATAATGGTGCCTCTGCTATTCAGTACAGAGTGTTTAATGATCGTGATCTTCAAAGTAAAGTCATTCAATTGCATTATCAATTGGATAAAGGAACGAGTACGTATGAAGCGTATGTAGGCGCCGGTTGTACCTTGTCTGCGGATCAATTTCCAAATGGAGCACAAGCTATTGCTTATCAATTTAAAGGAGGGCAGCATACCTTTATATATAACACAAAAGACATCCTGGATTATGCCTGTTATCAAAAAAAAATTCCTGCAAGCGAAGACTGGATTACCGTTGTGATTCCTTTCTCTGATCTGACACAGCCAGAATGGGGAACGAAAGAAAAATTAAATGCAACAGAAGTTAACAGTTTAGTCTGGCAGATAACAGGAAAGACAGGCGATGGAGGAGTGGTATCTATTGATAATATACGTTTTCTTTATAAACCCACCATCGATTCTATTCCGGAAGCATCCAGGACAGTCAATGCCTGGACAATAGAAGCAGACTCTGCAACACTTAGCCCACAACAATACAAGGAAGACTTTCAACAACTGACAGAGCTATTAGAGACACATCCTGCAGTGAATACGTTCACGACAGCTCAGGCATTTAAAGCACTCGAAACACAACAAGCTGCAACAATAAAAGAAGGAATGACGCAGCAAGATTTTTATAATGCAGCAACTCCACTTGTTGCCGCTGTAAAATGTGGACACACACAGTTGCTACGTGAAAAAGGTTTTATAAACGATTACATGTTGGTGTTTCCGCTTAAGATATATGCTGTAGGAGACAAAGTATATGTATTGGAAAATTATTCTGCCAATCAGGAGGTGAAGCCTGGTTCTGAAATTGTTTCCATCAACGGTGAATCTATTCAAACTATATTTTCAAATCTTGAAGCCAAGAGCTCTTCAGATGCAGGAATTGAAAGTGCCAAGCGAGCATGGCTGAATAGAAATTTTCCGTTTTATTATAGGTTGTATTATCCAGCTTCAGATGCGTTTCAGGTGGTCACCAAAACAGATCCTGAGGCTAGAGCAAAAGAATTTAAAGTTCCTGCCATCTCTTTGAAAAAATGGAACAGCCAATTCATTTGGGATGCTCCAATGAAAGGGTTGAAAGTAAATAAAGAAAAGAATGTTGCTGTGATGACGATCAGTTCTTTTTCTTATTATACAGAAGGTTCAAGAATGTTATTTTTCAATTTCATTGATACAGCCTTTGCTCGTTTAAAGAAAGAAGGAATCAGTAACTTGATGGTGGATCTAAGAAACAATTCAGGAGGAGATCCTTTTTGTGGCGAGTATTTGCTCTCTTATTTATTGCCCAATCCGTTTGTTTATTTTAAAGAATCTTCTTCTTGGTATGATTCTTTGAAAACGATACAAGAGCTATCAGATCAACGTTACAAAGGAAATTTAGTTGTACTGATCAATGGTCGTTCGTTCTCTACTACGGGACATGTTTGTTCGCTATTGAAATATTATAAAACGGGTATTTTTGTTGGAGAAGAAACAGGAGGTACTTATACCTGCAACGACGGGAAGAAAGATCACATCTTAAAGAATACCAGACTTGTTTTAACATTACCTGAGAAAACGTTCAGCACCGCAGTGGAAGGTATATCCAATGCGCAAGGTATCCTACCTGATTATCCGGTGGTACCTTCTATCGAAGACCAACTGAATGATAAAGATGTGGTGCTGTTGAAAGGCTATGAATTATTAGGCGTTAAAAAGTAGAAAGGCATTTCTTACCAATCCTTATTGTCGCAATCTCCTCTCTGAAATGTCGCTTTGACCTTTTCTTGTTTACTGTGCATTCCTTATCATTGCATAAATAAATGTTAAACGAAATACATACCTATATGGAAACGACAAATAAAACAAAGATCACGGTAGAGACCACCGTCGCCTTGCCGGTAGCTAAAGTCTGGAAAATCTGGAGCGATCCTGAGGACATTACGAAATGGTGCCAGGCTTCTCCCGAATGGCACGCTCCTTATGCGGACAATGATTTGAAAACAGGTGGGAAATTTAAAACTACTATGGCTGCTAAAGACGGTAGCTTTAGTTTTGATTTGGAAGGAGTGTATACCAACGTGAAAGAAAATGAAGTGATGGCTTATACACTTCCTGATGGAAGAACGGTACATGTCACTTTTACTGCTGAAGGTAACGCTACCAAGATCGTTGAAACATTTGATCCAGAAAATGAAAATCCTGTTGAAATGCAAAAGGGGGGATGGCAGGCCATTCTGGATAGTTTTAAAAACTATGCCGAAAATAAATAAAGACTTTATCAGTGGCAAGTTGGTTCGGTCAGCTTGCCACTGATCACTTATGAAAATAAGTAAGGTAGAGTAAGTAATAAGTGGTCAATTTTTATTTCATTTACCATATTGCATACCTTCCATTGACTCATTCTCTTGACAACCGAACCTTCTTTTAAAAAAAATCATCCGTTAAAAAAACTCACACAGCGTGGATTTATGGTGATGACCTATGCCACTAATAACTTAGTGGGAATGTCGTTCAATGTTTTGCTATCGCTGGTTGTTGTTAAATTATTTTCAGTGGGCTGGTGGGGAGAACTGGTTCCTTACCTGATCATTTTTCAATTGGCTTCTTTTTTTGTTTCCTGGGGAAGTCCTATTTACCTGCCGGGTGCATTTGCCAAAGATACCAAAGCCGTAGAACAAACCTGGTTGGATAATGTTGTCGCCAGAATACCGCTTCTCTTCCTTGTCGCACTGGTTGTGATCTGCCTGGATATCCCATCTTCTTTTAAATGGAGCATGATGGCCTGGGTGATTTTAAATTATGGATACAGGTCCTATGAATCACTCATTTTATACCAGCAAAAATTTAAGTTCTCCCTGTTGCTGAATGTTGTTGTCGCTGCTTGTTTTATAGCTTTAGTGATCATCAATAAAGATACATTAAGTGTTGCGTACCTGATGACCTTATATGTTTTGGCTGAAGCCGTGAAGCTGGTGGCATGTGTTATTTATTTTTATAGAAAAATAACCAATAGATTATACGTTAAAAATACTTTTTTTACTTTGTTACTTGCCTTCCCTTTCTTTCTGCAAGGCTTAGCCGGTTTGTTGCAATCTAGGATTGATACGTATTACGTGGCCTTTGCACTCAATAAAGAAGAACTGGCAAAGTATCATATTCTCATTAGTTTCTTATTGCTGGTGAAATCAATCATCAATATGTTTCTGAAACCCTTTTTGAAAAACATCTACCGCATGTCGATTCAAAGTTTGAAAAAAATAGCGGTGGTGTTTTTACTTGTTGGTGTTTTTAGTTCTGTGCTCATCATTGCGGTCTTGTATGCTCTGTTGACTTATTTATACCAATTTGAAATCGATGCCTACATGCTGCTGCTTTCTTATTTGTACATCATTCCGATGTATTATTATGCGACCATCGTGTACATCTATTACAAGTACGATAAAGAAAAAATGATTCTATGGTTTGGTGTAGTCATGGTGTGTTTTAACCTGTTACTGGATATTGTACTCGTCAGTCGTTACGGGATATCCGGAGCGCTTACTACAGCCGTTATTCAGGAATGGGTGATGATGTTGTTGTGCTCTTATTTTATTCCTAAGGTAATTCCATTGGAAAAGACAAAACGATGAAAACGTTTGTCTCATTTTGCACAACAAAAAAGCCACTGGTTTGAAGTGGCTTTTTGTAAGGAGGAGATTCTTGTTTTATTTCGACAATACAGGATACAATACATCAAAGATGCGAGTAAATGCATTTTTTCTATCCTTGTATAAATTCAATTCCAATGATTGTGTGAGTATAAAGATAGAGGTGTTATAGATCATGTTTTGTCTTTCGTTTTTATAATGATAGGTGTCATCAATAAAACTAACGAAATAATTGATCAACTCATCGCTGGGCAAGCTTTCCAATACGTATTCATCAATCATCAATTGATTTTTCTCTACCATAGAAAATGGATTCATCGTTTCGGTATTTAAAAGTGTGTGTACCATAGCGCTTCTTTTTTGTTTACTGAATTTAATCAATGGAAAGGAAAGAAAAAGTGTAGTAACATTAGATAGAATAACAACTAATGCCACACCCTTGTGAGAAAGTCTCTAAATGAGAGTAGGATGGCATTTTTTACTCACATAATTTTTTTCAAAAAAAAATCCTTTTGTCGTTTGGCAGACAGACTTTAAGTTTTGAGGAACCTACTTTTGTGATGTATTGTGATATGGCACAATATGAAACAACCGGCTAATTCAGGTAACCATACAGGTTGCCAATCATCAATGGACATGTTTGAGGAGATAGCAAACAAAATGTTTGTGCAGGCCTTGGCATGCAAAATTTTAACTAACAACCAACTTATTATTAAACGACAACAAAATGAAAACGACTAATCAATGTAAAACAATTGCCCAATGGTCAACTGTATTCTTATTGGCTATTGCCATGGTTTCTTGTAAAAAAAGTAGTGATGATTCGACACCTTCGCCCAGCAGCAGTACATCGACTGTTATTATTGAGAATGTGTTGGAATCTAAACCATTGGTAGAATCAGGTACTTTTAAAGGTTCCGGATCACCAGCTGTCATTATGCCGGGCGAATCGGTTATGATCACATTCTCTGCCGCGAAAGGGGAAGCGTTGTCTTTCGCAGCGATGTACGGATGGTCAAATGATTTATTCTTTGCACCCGCAAACCCTGGTATCACTTTATATGATGGCAGTGGTGTTCCTATTCAGGGTGATGTATCAGCGCAAATTAAATTGTGGGATAATGGGAGCCGTGTTAATCAAGCACCGGGAAATAGTGTCACTCATCCTGGTACTGCCGAGAGCAATAATATTGCAGAAGTAAGTGGTACAGATGCACAAGGTAATACCTATCTCGCTGCTTCTGCTTTATTGAAAGCGACATTGGTTTACAATAGCAATTCTACCTTTACGTTGACGTTGATGAATAATTCTACAGGTACAGCAAATGAAACTCCGATCAGTCCAGGTGTGTGGGCGGTGTCTTATATTGCAGGAGGTCAATTGATGAATGCTGCTCCTCTTTATGCCAGTGGGCAAATGACGACAGATGGACTTACTGCTATTGCTGAAATGGGAAACAATTCTATTTTGTACACTTACATTCAAACACAAACAGGAATCTTTACACCTCTTTCTCCGATATTAGTTGTTGTCTATAACGGCATCAATAATCCTATTTATAGCAGCGGCCAAAATGATCAGGGTAAAGGATTGAAATATTTAGCACAAAGAGGAAATGCAGATACACTAGCAACTTATCTTAGACAATTGGCTGGAGTGAAAGCGGTGTATGTATTGGCAGCCCCTTCTACTAAAGTCTTGCTGCCCTCTATCAATGGACAACCGGGTGGTATCGTGTCTCAAGATATTTCTGTCAATACAGGCGATCGCCTGGCCATTGCAACGATGTATGGATTCTCCAATGATTGGTTCTTTGCTTCTCAGGGCAATGGTGTAGATGCTACCGTAAAAGGAGACATTTCTTCTTCCATTAGTTTGTATGACGATGGTACAGCAATAGATCAGTTTCCAGGAGCAGGAATCACACAATTTAATTTAGCGGGTACACCACTGGTAGAAAGCAAGCCGATTGCAGCCGTTCCTAATCCCAATCCATTTACAACATTACCGGCAGTCTCTAATATTATTCGTGTGACGATTAATTAACAAATAGAGTAGACTATTAATGAAAGGCTGATATCGTTAAATCGATATCAGCCTTTTTTGTTGATGTCTGTCTGATGTATCGCTAATGTAGTGTTCATGTTTGTTTCTAAATAGGAAAGTCATTGATCTGAATCAATGGTTTTTTGAAATAATAACTAGTCATTTGGTCTATGGAATTTGATTAGAACTATTCAACCGTTATAATCGTTAGCCAGCAAAATAGAACTCAATCATTTTTATAAACAGATCACATGGAATTAGGAATTAGCACTTTTGGAGAAATTGTTCCAGACAAAGTATCGGGACATGCCGTGAATGCACACAAGCGTGTGCAGGAGTTAATAGCAGAAGCACAATTGGCGGATCAGATTGGACTAGATGTTTATGCATTGGGTGAGCACCATAGACCTGATTATGTGGTGTCTGCTCCCGAAGTCTTATTGACAGGTATTGCTGCGGTTACCAAAAATATTCGATTGACCAGTGCGGTCACCGTATTGAGTTCGTCTGATCCGGTGCGTACCTATCAAAACTTTGCCACGTTGGATCTGGTCTCTGGTGGTCGTGCGGAGATCATGGCAGGGCGCGGTTCTTTTATTGAATCGTTTCCTTTGTTTGGTTATGACTTGCAGAATTATGACGAATTATTTACTGAACATCTTGATCTATTATTAAAAATAAATCAACAGGAGCAAGTGACCTGGAAAGGAAAACTTCGTGCGTCGATTAACAACCTCGGTGTGTATCCAAGACCTTATCAAAAACAGTTGCCAATATGGTTGGCAGTTGGCGGAACCCCTGCATCCATGGTGCGTGCAGGTAGTTTGAATTTGCCTGTTACCGTTGCTATACTCGGTTCTGATCCCGATCGGTTTGTTCCGTTGGTAGAGTTGTACCGGAATTCTGCGAAGAAAGCCGGACACGATGAGAGCCAATTGCAACTGGCGATGAATTGTCACATGCACATTGCCGACAGTTCGCAGCAGGCATCCGATGAGTTTTGGCCGACCTATGAAAAACTGATGAATAAAATCGGGAAAGAAAGAGGCTGGGGTAACATGTCGCGCGATCAGTTTGAATATATGCGTTCACCTAAAGGTTCTTTGTTGGTAGGTAGTCCGGAAGAAGTAGTGAATAAAATCATGTACCAATATGGTTTATTCAAACACACTCGTTTCTTGGCGCAAATCATAGCCGGAGATTTATCGCACGAGAAAATCATGCATTCCATCAATTTGTTTGGAACGCAGGTCGCGCCAGAGATTAGAAAGAGATTGGTTGTATCGTGAGTGACCTGTGAACAGTAAGCAAAGAAGTGTATTCAAAAAAGCTATAGATAAGGTTACAATAAAAGATGTGAATAAACGACTATATGGTTATTAACCACTTTTATATTTTATGCCAGTTACTAAAAAAACTATTCTTCGCAAAGATGAAATTACAGCAGATTTTCTAAGATTGTTTGATCAATACATGGAAGATTTGCTCCAAGGTCGTGTGAGTCACAAGGTACACACCAGTACCTTTGCTGAATTGCTATTTATTCATCCTACACATTTGACCAATACGATAAAATCAACTACAGGTAAATCACCTTGTGAGATCATGGAAGACAGGATTGTCGGTGAAGCACAAAAACTATTAAAGGATACACAATTATCAGTGGCCGATATTTCTTACAAATTGGTTTTCAATGAACCCACTTATTTCATACGATTTTTTAAAGGCATGACGGGTACCACTCCTTTGCAGTATCGTAAACAGTTGATAAATTTACATCTACCGGAGAAAGAGAAACGGAGTGGAGAGCGATAAAAATATTCATTCTTCGCTCTCTTTCTCTTTTTTTTATACCCCTAAAAAATACTGAAGTCTGTGCCATTTTTGAAGAGGTTATATTGTGCAATTTTGTCTTAACAAAACCAAGACAACAATATGACAACTCAAACTAAAATCGCGCTGGTTACCGGTGGTAGCCGTGGACTAGGCAAAGACATGGCACTGAGCCTGGCCAACAAAGGAATCGATGTTATCCTGACTTATAACAGTAAAAAAGACGAAGCCCTTGCTGTAGTAGCGGCTGTTCAGAAAGCAGGGCGTAAGGCTGTAGCTTTGCAGCTTAACACCACACAAGTGAAAAGCTTTGATGCTTTTTTTGCGCAAGTAAAAGCAGCTTTGAAAGACACGTTTCAGGCAGAACGTTTTGATTTTTTAGTAAACAATGCAGGAATAGGCGTTCACAAATCCTTTGCAGAGACAACGGAAGATGAATTTGATCTATTGGTTAACATACATTTTAAAGGTGTCTTTTTTCTGACGCAAAAAGCATTGCCGCTGATCAACGACGGTGGTCGCATCATCAACCTTTCTACGGGTCTCGCTCGTTTCTCTTTGGCCGGTTATTCTGCTTATGCATCGATGAAAGGTGCCATTGAAACGTTGACCAAATACCAGGCAAAAGAATTAGGTGCACGTGGCATTGCTGTAAATGTAGTGGCACCGGGTGCAATCGAAACAGATTTTGGAGGTGGTGCGGTAAGAGATAATGCCCAGCTCAATCAATATGTAGCAGGCGTGACTGCTTTGGGTCGCACGGGCAAACCGGATGACATAGGAAGTGTCGTCGCTTTTTTATGTACGGACGATGCCAAATGGATCAACGCACAACGCATTGAAGTGTCGGGTGGAATGAACCTGTAAACAGTGAAAAGTGATCAGTAGACAGGTGATCAGGAAAAGCAAAAAAGCCTTCGTAATTTAATTACAGGAGGCTTTTTTGCTTTTCTTAACATACATCAATACAGAAAGACTTTCTTCCTGGTATATTTGATACATCAAAAGAAAAGAACTCTATGGATAGAAAGGATTTTCTCAAAAAAGGATTGCTGGGTACAGGCATGCTTGTCACCGCTTCCGCTCTGGGCAATGGGACTGCAAAAGAAAGTGAAGCAGCCAAAGCTATTGAACCCATTGGATTTAATCATATACCAAACACAAACTCTACGATCATGGCCAATACAGTATTACATAAAGCAGACACGCGCGGACATGCCAACCACGGATGGTTAGACAGTCATCATAGTTTTAGTTTTGCCAATTATTACAATCCGGAACGCATGCACTTTGGGGTGTTGCGTGTGTTGAACGATGACCGTGTCGATCCAGGCATGGGCTTTGGCAAACATCCCCACGACAACATGGAAATTATTTCTATCCCATTGGAAGGGGATTTGGAACACAAAGACAGCATGGGTAACACGACTGTCATTCGCAAAGGAGACGTGCAGGCCATGAGTGCCGGTACCGGTATCTTCCACAGTGAGTACAACAAGAATACCGATAAGCTGACGAAGTTTTTGCAAATCTGGATATTTCCGAATAAAAAAAATGTAACGCCAAGGTACGATCAGATTACATTGGACATCAAAGACAGACACAATAAACTGCAACAAATTTTATCTCCTAATCCTGACGATGCCGGTGTATGGATTCATCAGGATGCCTGGTTTCATTTGGCGGATTTTGATAAAGACTTTACGGCAGATTATAAAATAAAAAAACAAGGCAATGGTGTCTATGCTTTTATTTTAAGTGGCGATGTAGAGATCAATGGTACAGCCTTGAATACCCGCGATGGATTAGGCATTTGGGATGTTGATTCATTGCACATCAAAGCCACGACAGATGCAGAGTTCCTGTTGATGGAAGTTCCTATGACCGTTAACTAATCCATTGATGAGTACAATCAAAACAGCGCAAACGCAGCATCCGGTTCTTGATTTGATTAAGAAACGCTGGAGTCCCCGTTCTTTCTTTCAGGAAGAAATGGAACAGGCCGATTTAGATACCATACTGGAAGCGGCTTCCTGGGCAGCCAGTGCCAACAATGAACAACCCTGGCAGTATGTGTATGCACACCGTGGTACAGAAGGATATGAAACATTGAAAAGTTGTTTGAATCCCATGAATCAAACCTGGGCCAAAGATTCCGCCGTATTGATCGCTGCCATTGCGAGAAAAACATTTGCATCCGGAGACGATAATAAATGGGCTCTGCATGATTTAGGCATGGCCAATGCACAGTTGTTGTTGCAGGCTTTGTCTATGAATATTTATGGACATCCTATGGCGGGCTTCAACCGGGAGAAATTAAGTGAGCTACTTTCTCTAAATGAGCAACAGGAGGCTGTGTGTATGATCGCTTTAGGTTTCCTGGATATCCCGGACAAATTGGATGAACCTTTGCGTAGTAGAGAAACGCAGGTTCGTCAAAGAAAACCATTGACCGCTTTTACCACCTTGTTGTCTTAATGAAAATACAAATTCTATACATCGGTCGTCATGCCGAAATTTTAGCTACTGTCCTGCGCCTGATCAATCAAAATGACGATTGGCAGGCGTTTGGTGCAGGTACCGATGAGGAGGCTATTCTCTTGTTTAAACAGCGACGTTACAATCTCGTGCTATTCGGCAGTGGCATAGCCGAAGATTCAGAAAATAAATTGCGTTCTTTTTTTTGCGCTCACCAACCCGATATCCGAATTGTACAGCACTACGGGGGAGGAAGCGGGTTATTAGGAAATGAAATCAGGGAAGCGTTGGAGAGGTAGATAGATGATATTATTACGATTGTCTTGCCCCTAAATCCCTAAGAGAAACAGAAACAGAGCGGAGAGCGAATGTCTTTCTTCGCTCTCCGCTCTGTTTCTCCATACTACAAAAGTCGGCGATTTAGGGGCAAGACAGTATCTATACCAAATCACTTTTTACTTGTCTTTATAGAGTTATTATCAGAACTTAAGGTAGAATAAATTTTTCACCTGATCCATCTGGTTATGCTGTTGATCAAAAATGAAAATGCAAAAACGATGTTTCGTTTTGCTGTGTTTTTAATTGTTCTGGGAATAATAATTTTCTTTTCTGGTTATGCCGGAAAAAATTATGCGACAGCTTGTGCAGGAGTTGTTTTTGCCAACCTCTCGTTTATCTGTCTTTTATTTATCCGTGCAGGAAAAATAGTTACGGCAAAAGTGTTGTGGGGTGTAGGTACTCCGCTGATTATTTTTGTTTCCCCTTATTTTTTCTCACTGACACAACCGACTTCCATCATCAGTTATTCTTATTTGTATCTGGGTGGCATGCTGTTTTGTGCCTATTCTTTTCAAGATCCCAAAGAGAGGAGCGCCTTGTGGATCTCTATCACGTTGTTCTTTCTGGGTTTAGTCTTTTATGATCAGGTGATGATTAGTAAAAGTTTTATGGATTCTCCTTATGCGGATATGTTTGTAGAAAACTACTGGCATTTTAAATTGACGCAGGTGGTTCATTTCATCACGCTGGTTTATTTGGTCATACAAATACATGCCAATAAAATTAGGATTGAAAGCAAGTTGAGTGAACAAATTGAGCGTCTGAAAAAGTTTGCTTCGACCATGGTATACAGTTCTAAAAACAAAACCATATACTCCGGAAACCTTGTTGAATCATTGGAAGAAATCCTGCTCAATACAGCTGGTGTTTTAGATGTATCACGGATTGGCGTTTGGGAATATGATGAAGGAAGCAATTCTATAGAACTATTGGTGGGGTATAACCTGGCCGATAAAAAATTTACCTATGGAGGAAGATTAAACAGTTCGGATTATCCTATCTATTTCAAATCCTTGTTGGAAGAAAAGATCATCGTGGCCAATGAAGCGTTGACGGATGTAAAGACAGCTGAATTCGAAACTTCTTATTTACTTCCTTTGAACATTAAATCGATGATGGATGCTCCATTTTTTATAGACGGTAAGTTCAAAGGGATTTTATGTTGCGAGGAACAACGATATACCCGAGAGTGGGATGAAATTGATCAATTATTTTCTGTGGCCGTAACCAAGCTGATCAGTATTTCTTTTTATTGTGCGATGCGAAAAGAACAGTATTCAGCCATTGCGCAAAATGCGATAGAATTGAAAAATAAAAATGACGCCATGGAAAGTATCCATCAGCGAATGATGGAAGCCAATGCAGACATCATGAACAATCTGTTTTGGAAAGACGAAGAGAAATTGAAATTTCAAAAAATCATCAATGAATTCTCTTTTAAAAATTCTCATGATGTGCGTGGTCCTTTGAGTCGTATTTTGGGTTTGTTGGAAATTTACCGACAAGATCCTGATCCGGAAAATAAAGCGATGTGCATTGCCTATATTGAAAAGTCTGCTAAAGAAATGGATGAAATTGTCAAGGAGATTGCACTGGTGCTTGATACGTATTACAACAAGTATTCGAATTAAAAATAGAGTATAAAAAAAGGGAGTTCGTGATGAACTCCCTTTTTAGTTTTAGCAGGAATGTTTGAATTATTTTTTGCCACCGAAAAGGTAAGCAACACTGATGTTGACAGCACTTGCTTTGTTCACCTGATCTTTTCTGTGATCTTCTAGGTTACTGTCAGAGTAGTGAGGTTGCAAATTAGACAAGCCAAGGTTGTAACCTACCTGAATCAATAAACCGTTATCGAATTTATAATCCAAACCAAAGTTTAGAGAAACGTTGATTGGATTGATGTATACATCATTACCTGTAGCACCACTTGGCTCTTTTTTAGGTTTGATGCTTCCAGTTACAGTATTGCTGTTACCTTTCGCTTTGTAAGCGCCACCTATTGCTACTCCAATCGCTGGACCCGCATAGACTTCGAATCTACCAGGACCTGCTTGCAAACCTGCAGCAACGTTGATCGGTAACTCAAGGTAAGAAACTCTTGCTGTTTCTGTAACACCACCACCAAGGTCTGTCTTAGTGCCTCTTTGCAAGTATAATAATTCTGGTCTAAGCGCGAAGATGTCACCCAGTTGAGCATTCAATACAACACCTACTGTTGGTGTAATGATAGAAGTGTTCTTGTCAGTAGTTGAACCGCTTGGTGTTTTTGTTTCTTTTTCGCTGGAGATACCAAGGCCTACTTTAGGACCGAAAGAAACTTGTGCAAATAATGCAGACGAAGAGACTGCAACAAATAGAAAAGAAAGGAATTGTTTTTTCATTGTACTTAAAAGTTAAAAGTTGAAATTCTCGTTTAATTATAAAAACAGTACAAGATACGATAGTCTATTTTAAAGGTTATCTTTTTTGTGTAAAAAGTATGTAAATAATGTGATTTGACTTTTAAATAAGAATGTTCATCCCATTTAAGGGCTATTTTGTCCTAAAGATAGAATTACCTGGGCCAACCATTCGGGAGCCTCTAATGGATATAAATGTCCGATTCCATACGCAATAATTAATTGAGTTTGGAAAGGCAGATGCGGCATGACATCGTGATGAATCATTTCTGTGGTGATGCAGGGATCATCGCTGGAAGTGACCACAACAACAGGCATGGACAATTGTTGGGTATTAAACTCCAAAGGTATATTCATGCCTTCCAGTATCCACCAGCGCCAGACATCTTGTTGAATGATGTGTTGAGTATATACTGCCAGTGCAAATTGCTTCTCACTCAGTGGTTGTTTGATTATTTTATGTACTGTTTCTTTTTCTGTTTCTTCATCAGGATGTTTGAGCATCCTTTCCTTTTCTTTTTGTGGCATACGTTCTATCGTAGGTGGAGACGGAGCCAGTAAAATCAGTTGTTGCAGGGTAGAAGTGTTGTTTTCATTGGCTGCTATTTGTAGCGCTATTTTTCCTCCCATGGAATGTCCGATGAGTACATAGCGATCAATATTTAATTTGCTCAATTCTGTTTGAATGAAAGAAGCATAATACTTCACGCTTGGTTTTTCGTGTAATGAGGTATTGCCAAAACCGGGAAGATGAATGGCGATGCATTGGTAATCTTTTGATAACAATGCCATGACTTCTTTCCAGGTTTCTGCTGAACCTCCGAAGTAATGTATGAACACCAGTGTTATTGTCCCTGATCCGGAAGATAAGATATGCGGTGGTATGTTAGGATGCTCCATCATTAAAAAGCAGATTCTACCGCACCACCGTCCACGCGGTAGTTGCTGCCATTGACATAACTCGCTTGTTCAGATACAAGAAAAGCAATCACTGCCGCTACTTCTTCCGGTTTACCGCGGCGCTTCACAGCGATGTGTGGACGTTCGGTTTTTAAGAACCATTGTATGGCTTCTTCTTTGGAAGTGTTTTTTTGTTTGGCCAACTCATCCATCATGGCATCTGTCATTGGTGTTTCGATGTAAGCCGGAGATACGCAATTAAACAATAAACCTTCTTTGGAATAAGCACGTGATAAACATTTGGAAAGGTTGATGATCCCCGCTTTGCAAGCGTTATATGGACTTTCTTCCTCATAGGGTTGATAGGCATTTTCGGATGCAATCAAAATGACACGCCCCCAGCTTCTTTGCTGGAGTTGAGGAATGAAGGCTCTGCAGATGCGTACCGCGCCGAGTAGATCCGTATTGATGGTTTTCATCCAGTCTTCATCTGTCAATGTGAGAAAGTCACCTGCCGTACCTCTGACCCCTGCGCAATTGATGAGTATGTGAGCGCCACCGTGTTTTTCCTTTACCTGTAGTGCTAAATTCAATACACTGTCGTTGTCATTGATGTCACAGACAATGGTATGGATCGTATCTTTTTTACCTGTCTTATTTCGCAAGGCTTCAGCGGTTTTTTCCAATGGATCTTGTTTCATGTCAGATAAGATCACAATGGCTCCTTCTGAAGCCAGCAATGCCGCGGTATTCATACCGATGCCAGAGTCACCACCGGTGATGACGGCTACTTTATTTTCAAGGTATAGGTTCATAGCGATAGATTATTTGCTTTTTGTTTTGCAAACAACATGCCATGAGAAAAAGAGAGATCTGAAATCAGTGAGCAGAGATCAGAAGAGAAGGGTGGGGTAACTATAACCATAAGCTTACATTCGAGCTTGCGTTAGGGATTGAGCCAGTGTATGAGCTCTCCCGCCTTTTCGGCGGGAAGATAGAATGCCAATTCATATTTTATTGCTGATGTTGAAATAAAGAAATCCTGTTGTATACCCAAACGGTTATGCAACAGGATTTTTTTATTCTTCATTTACAACTAAACTTACGATTGCGAGTGACGCTTTTTTATTATTTACTATCGTTCAAACGGTGATAGGTCACGTAGGAAGCCACAAGTACACCAAACATGACTACTGGCATGATGGCTGTAGCTGGAGGCTCCGAAACAAGGTGAGCGATGACAGCAGAGATAATGGTAATACCAAATCCAGCATAGGCCCATTCTTTTATTCTGGCTGGCACGAAAGGAAGCAGTAAAGCTAATGCCCCAAGAAATTTTGCAATCCCCAATTCAATGCGGAAGAACGAAGGAAAGCCTATGCGTGCGAAGGAAGCGACTACGTCTGATGATGTGAAATACATAAAGGCCGATAATAGCATCATGGCCGAAAAGATACCGGTGCTTGTCCAGTAAATGATTTTCTGTGTTTTCATTTTTTTAAATTTTTAAATGCTTAATTCAATAGGTCAAAACTAAACTACATTTACTTTACTTTTGTTATGGGTTTACTTGTGGTAACCAGTTTCCTTCAGGAAACTGGTTACGGAGGCTGAATGGAATAAGGTATATTGAATGATAAACACAGATGACCATGAAAAAGAAAGCAGCAACAGGAATGCATGGAGATTGTGGTCCCAAGCACCTGGCCATTAAAGATACCATGGAGTTGTTATCCGGTAAATGGAAAATACAAATCATTGGCGCCTTGATGCGCAATGGTACGATGCGTTTCATGGATCTGTTGAGAGAAGTAGATGGCATCGCGGCTAAAATGTTATCAAAGGAATTGCAGGAATTGGAAATCAATGAACTCGTGAAACGCACAGTCTGTGATACCAAACCCATCACAGTGGAATATGAAATGACAACGTACGGAAGAACACTGGAAAAAGTCATCGCTGAATTAGCCCATTGGGGAGAACTACATCGAAAGAGAATATTTAAAAAATCGAAATAAGCTATGGAGGAAAAGCCTACGCTCGTTTTCAGAGAAGGAGACTTTAATGATCTCCCTCAATTGAAAGTATTGGGAATGATGGCGTACGAGCAGTTTGCTACCGTATTAGATGAAGTGCATTGGAATAAATTGAAAGAGTTTCTGCAAGATGAAAAGTCATGGATAGATTTACTGAACAAAGCAAAAGTGTTTGTTTGTGAAGATAAGGTAATTATCGGCATGGCTTACCTTATGCCAAGCGGGAATCCTACAACGATATTCGATAAAGATTGGGCGCAGGTGCGTATGGTAGGTGTGCATCCTGATTACAGAGGAAAAGGAATTGCTAAGAAACTAACAAAAGAGTGCATCGGTCATGCCATGCAAGCAGGTGAAAAAACGCTGGCTCTGCACACGTCTGAATTCATGGATGCCGCGAGACATATCTATGAAGGATTGGGCTTTCAACAAATAAAGGAACTGGAACCGCGGTATGCCAAAAGGTATTGGTTGTATCATTTAAATCTTTCAGCAGTATAAAATAATACACTACGTGTGTCACTACTACTAGTTGAAACAATGTTGTCTATTTCTGAGAGCATGTATCGGCGCAGCAATAGAGCGCTAGAGAAAGTCATATCCGAATTGGCCAGTTCGGGAGAACAACAATGGAAAAGAATATTTACAAAAAAGAAATGAGGTATTAACGATTTTGGTATTTGTTCATTTTATTACGATTCTTAATTGCACTATCAGTAGAAGGTTTATAGGCATAAGCCACACAAATGACATTGGCTTCAGTACCATTGTAGGTATAAAAACTGTCTGTGAAAGTGAGCACTATTGCCTGTGCCTGAAGTTGCGCAGCCTGGCGTTGTAGTTCCTCGATTGCTTTTCGCTTCATTCGCTCATCGGTACCAATATTCCATTTTATACCAATGGTAGAATGAGATTGAAGAATTTCTATTTTATACATTCCTTCTACTTGGGCTACAGAATCAAGAACAAGGACCTTTCTCCAATCGTCTTCGTCTACGATATTTATTTTGGGACTGATGAAACGATAATCGCCGCTAGCCTTCATTGTTTTGTAAACAGGGAGTACAGATATTGATTGGTTCTCTGTTTTTCCTTCAGCGTGATAGGTGATATTGTCGCTTGTGATTTGTATAATGCTGCACCGTATAGTATCCTGATTGTGCAATATGATCAGGTCCTGTGACATGGCTGCCACGGATAGAAACAGGAGGCATAAGAATAAAAATAACTTGGTCATACTTTATTTATATTAAGTGGTAAATATAAAATATTTTTTAATTGGTATCGGCACTTTGTTTTTCTATTTTTAGCTTAGACCGTATTCTGTAGAAGCATGTCCCTGAAATATATCGCTATTCTATTTTTGCTTCTAAGCATCAATAAATTAACCGCTCAGCATTTCGAACCGCAAAGCGGAAGTCTGCACGATCTGAACCAGACTTTTCATGACGACTACAATCAACTGGTCAGCTACCAGGTGCAGCGATTGGGAGACAGCTTGCAACCCGTCATGGTATTTACAGGAGATACGTTGATTTTCAAATACCGTAACAAACGGGAAGTCTCGCGTATCATACCGCCTGTTTACCATCAACTCAAAGCAGTAGATCATTTGGTGCTTGCTGTGTTTGTTTTGGTCACTCCCTGGCCGGAAGGGAAGATTTCTGAAGAGCATGTATCGACTTTACAAAAGCACGATGTCTTATGTAACATTGCTCTCGACGAACTGAACAACTATTCTTTTGTTGATTCCATTCTTCTGCGTCAGAAGAAATTAATTCTTACCTCTAGAAATTACATTCGTCAACTGATGAAAGAAAGATATTATCGTAAGGAAGACCGCAATGTTTTTGCTCGGTTTTGTAAACAAAGTTTGCTTGATAATACCGATGAAGCGGCACGATTGGAAATTACGAACCTGCATGCACAGGTAAGCTTGTGGCGCAAACAACTGGATGACCCTGCATTTCATCGTTTGTACGTAGTGATTGGAAGTTCGCACCAGGCACGTTACAGAGAGTTGACTGTACAATATTTTGATAAGGTGTTATCTGAACGTTCAGATGGTTCTGCTCAATCAGAAAACAGATTGGTCTTTGCTGAATCGGTATTCAATGAAGCGGGCTGCTTGTCCATGCTGGCGCGGCACATCATCGACCAGGAAATAGGCCTGGTGTTTTTCGGTGATCCATACCGCATGCAGCGCGATTTATTGAGTGATGCAGCATCCAAGTACATTCGTCTTATTTTTCCGGAGAAGAAAAAATAAAAAATGTAAAAATGAAGATATAAAAAAGGCAAGCGTTGAGCTTGCCTTTTTTATATCTTCATACTGTTTTTGATTAGTAGATTACAACAGCTGTTCTTGGATCTCCAGAGACTGTAGTCCAATCTAGTCTTACGCCGTAAGGACAAGTGTTGCTGGTCACTGCAGTACCTGTGTCATCTACACCATAAGTAATGGTCAATTGTCGGTCTATTCCTGCAATGGTTCTTGTACCAGATACCGGAGCATACAAACATTTCGCTGTGTTCCATACGATAGGCGTATTGATGATAGAGTAGAAAGGAGAGTTCAATCGTGTAGTACCCCAGGCAGCAACGTTTGTATGACTTCCTTGTGTTGCTGTTCCGATTGTTGTAACAGTATAACCTGTTGAGCTCTGGCGAGTAATAGATCTTGTACGAGAAACGTTCCATTGCCTAACGGTACCGTCATCAAATGTCAAAGACATGTTGCTGCTTGCTACTGTGCGAACAAGGCTATCTCCAACAAGCATTGTTGCTACCAAACCTCCAGTTGTATTTGTAATGGTCTTGCTTCCGTTGATGGTAAGAGATTTGCCATCAGATACTCTTGTTGCCTTGTAATTATTGAAGGTTAGAGTAAGCACAGCACCTGCTGTTTTCCAATGGGTTTGACCCGATAAAGCAACAGAAATTGATCCTGTTCTTTTACGACCACCAATATTAGTTGTTCCATCGTAAGTAATCACCAATGTTTTAGTAGAAGCATTGGCATTGCTAGTGTCTACTGTAGCACCGATGCTTGAAATGGTAATGATTGTTCCATCTGTTCTCATCGTAGAGTTAGTAGAAGACATGGCGGTCTCTGCGTCGTTAACGGCTGCATCACTTTCGTTTTGAGCTCTTGTATCGTCTCCTCCATTGGTTTGCTGACTAGTATCTGCAGGAGTAGCATCGTCTGTTTTCTTTTTGCAGGCGGTAAATACCAGCGCAGCACATACGCATAACATTGAAATCTTGATAAGACTCTTTTTCATGTGTGTTAAAAATTTAGTGAGTAATAGTTAGTGTACGAATATTGGATCAAATAAAGCGGAAAAGTTTTAATCTGAAATCGGCTAAATGATTAAAAAGTGATTAAAAAACACTTAAAAAATGGAACATGTCGATCAATGGGTCATTGGGAAGTATAAATAAATTGGTTGAACAGGTTTGAAAGTTATTAGACATAGTCCTTCTTGTTTGGCTAACGCATTTATTTAACATATTTTAGTCATACCAATCATTCGTGCATTTAGTTGTTATGAATAGTCTTTTGATAGAAAATGAAATTATGAAATCTTACGTTTGTTTTATCCTCTATAAGAAATGAATGACAGAAACGACAACCTTTGGTGGGGGCCTCCGAAAAAATTTGATGATCGCAAAAACGAACGGAAGATCAGTTGGTTGGAGTTATTTTATGATTTGGTATATGTAGCGGCCATTGCACAATTGACACATCATCTGGCAGCACATCCTTCCTGGCACACAGCCGGTTTTTCTTTCTTATTATTTTCACTAGTATTTTGGTCTTGGGTCAATGGAAGTCAGTATTATGATTTGCATGGCAACGATAGTATTCGTACACGTTTACTTACCTTTTGGCAAATGCTCGCGGTGGCAGCTGTAGCCGTTACCATACAAGATGCTTACCATGGGCATCATCAGGCTTTTGCCATTTCTTTTGCCATGGTACAAATCATCATTACCTACCTATGGTGGAGTGTGGGATTGTACGATCCTTCTCATAGAGTATTCAATATTTACTATACGGTCAATTACTCGCTATCTTTTTTATTGATTATCATTTCTGTTTTTACGCATTTTGATGTAGCTGTTATTTTATGGATCGTAGTCTTATTGCTTAATCTCACACCTTCGCTCACCGGTGCACGTACTGTGGTGCGTGTCATGAAGGAAAGAGGACAGGTATTCACGGCTTCTGCTACATTGGTAGAGCGTTTTGGATTATTTACCATCATTGTATTGGCCGAAAGTATTTTGGGAACAGTAACAGGTATTGCCGAACTGAAAGAAAAATCACCTGTAGCCTGGACGGCTTTTATACTGGCTATTCTGATTGCCTTTTTATTGTGGAGTTTATATTTCGATATGACAAGTGAACAGGAAACTAAAGAAGGTTATAGCTACATGCAATGGTTGGTCTTTTTACATTTTCCTTTGCTTGCTTCTCTGAGCATAGTAGGGGCTTGTCTCAAGTCTTTGCTGATCGATATGGATGCAGGACTTTCACCTACCGTTCAATGGATGTTTTGTGTAGCCATTTCTATTATTCTATTGATTGTAGATGGTCTTACACGGATCATGAAAGAAGAAGAAGAGGATCGTGCTTACATTAGACCAGTGGCACGTTTGCTGTTGTTTATTAGTGTAGCGATATTACTTATTCCTTTATTCGGACAGCTGCTCAATACGCTTTCATTCTTGTTACTGATTGCCTTATTGCTTTTCGTGCCGGTGTTCGTCGGCATAAAAAGTTGGGTGAAGTATCAGTTCTTCAGTCAAAAAAAATAACAGCAAGCATCAATTGTTAAGCAATAGCTTCTTTATTGTACTTGTTGCGGTAATCAATAGGTGTCATTCCTGTGATTTTTTTGAAGACATCTCGAAATGCTTTAGTATCGTTGTAGCCAACATCAAACATCACTTCGTTGATATTTTTTCTGCTGCTTTCAAATCTTTTTTTTGCCGCTTCTATTTTTACACGCTGAATGTATTCAGTCACGGTATTGCTGGTGGCTTTCTTAAATCGGCGCTCCAGGCTTCTGCGGCCCATGGCAAAATTGTCTGCTAGTTCGTCTACTGTAATTTTATCCTGGTAATGTTGCTCTATGAACGTCTGCGTTTTTTTAACCTCTTCGTCTTCGTGATCCATTTGTCCTTTGAAGATCATGAAACCCGATTGATTGGTTTTGTCGATCTCAATCACAAAATACTTCGAAGCTAAGATCGCCATTTCACGGTCGACATATTTTTCTATCAGGTAGATCAATAAGTTCCAAAACGAATTGGCGCCTCCGCTGGAGTAAAGTCCTTGTTCGTCCGTGATGATTTTTTCAGATACCATGTTGACTTCCGGAAACATGGTTTTGAATTCGTTAATGGCCAGCCAATGCGTTGAACATTGTTTACCTTTCATCAATCCTGTAGAGGCCAATAGGAAAGCGCCCATGCAAAGACTGGCAGCTTCCGCCCCGTTTTTATATTGTTGCGTGATCCACGGAAAAAAATCAGCGTTATCAGCAATGACTTTTTTCATATCACCATTGACTGCAGGCACCATGATGAGATCTGTTTTCTGCAGTTCATTTATCGTGATGTCGGGAGTGACGCTAAATAAGTGATGATATACCTGCGCTTCTTTTTTCAGTCCCACCAATTGTACATTGAACAATGGTTTTTTTCCCATGCCTACCAGAAAATCATTCGCTTTATTAAAAGCGATGTATGGCCCTTCAATCGTACCCAGTGCGGCTGCACCATTTGGAACAAGAATAGAGATGTGTTTCATCCTCCAAAATATAAAAAATAATTGTCGTAATCAACCCCCGATAGAGTCGTTTTTACACCCTTTAAGTATGAAGGAATGACAATACCTTTGAGTATTAAATTCATCATCCACCATGCTGCAGGTCGAAGTCTTTAAAACGAATGTACAGAAAGAAGAAGAAGCGGATAGACTTTCACTGGCTATATGCAACCACTTTCCTGCTTTAGCTATACATTTTGACCTGGAAGATTGTGATCGCATTTTGCGCATTGAAGGTGTGCTTATTTATCATGAACAGGTTACAGACTTATTGTCAGAACTTGGTTATACATGTGATGTATTGGAATGATAGTGCTGATGGGCACATTGCTTATTGTTTGCCGTTTGTTATTTAAAAAACAAGTGTTACTATAGAATGCGGTAAACTCACTGCTTCTGCTGCTAGTCCATCTATCCATAGGCGGTAAGGCAACTGCTGGTCGGATGTATTCAAGACCACGACAACGATCTTACCGTCGGGATTGAGGAATGCGGTGGTTTGCAGCATGTCGCGATTCGCAGAACTGATGATGCGTTTGGCACCAGGTTGAATGAACTTGGAGAAATGACCGATGTAATAATAGCTGTTGGTATAATACAGTTGTCCTGTATTAGTATTGGCATGGACAGGAGCAAAGCAAAAATTACCGACGTGATTCGGTCCTCCTTTATCATCTAATAAAATATTCCAGTCTGTCCAGGCCACTGTGCCGCAATTGAAATCATTGATCATGGAATGACCGTATCGTTCACCGAGTTTCCATTCATTCATTTGATCAAATTGAAAAGCTTCTACACAACCTTCTGTGAATACTAATTTTTTATCCGGAAAAGATTCTGCTACACGTTTCAAATTTTCAAATTGCATATTGCTCTTTGTCCAGGTTTCGTACCAATGATAACCGATACCATACACATACTTGGCCGCTGCTGTATCTTTCAACAAGGTACTTGCACGTTGGTAGATCAGGTCTCTGTTGTGATCCCATGCGATTAGTTTCTTGTTGCTTAGTCCTGCTTTCTTCAGTGTAGGTCCCAGATGATCTCTGATGAAGTCACGTTCTTCTTCAGCAGTGTAGATGCAGGATTCCCAGACTTGCTTGGCCATTGGTTCGTTTTGCACGGTCAGTCCCCAGACCGGTATGCCTTCCTGTTCGTAGGCCTTGATATATTTCACATAATAGTTGGCCCATGAAGCATGGTATTGAGGAAGTAGTTTTCCTCCATGCAACACGTCTCCGTTGCTCTTCATCCATGCCGGCGGACTCCAGGGCGAAATGTATAAAGTGAGTTTGCCACCGGCAGCAGTCATCGCTTGTTTGATCAGAGGAATTTTATACGCGCGGTCATGTGCGATATCGAATGTTTTTAGTTCCGTATCATTCGCCTCTATATAGTCGTAACTGTCACTAGAAAAATCACAACTGTTCATATTCGTTCTTCCTAACGTATAACCGATTCCGTCTTTCTTATCGTAATACGCTTTTATAAATTCTTGTTGTTTGTCTTTAGGTAGTTTGGCAAACGTTTCAGCAGCAGCATCCGTCAATGCTCCTCCTATACCCACCAATGTTTGAAAAGTATGTAAAGGATCAATGAATACGCAAACCTCAGTTTCCTGCGGTTGTCCAAAATTGGAAAAACTTAAAGACTCAGTAGCAGATAGTTTTAATGGGCTGTTCAATACGGTACTGTAAGTCGCTATTTTTCTTTCTTTCCAGGAGGGAGATTTCTGTTGTGAAAAAGAATCGGTCGTTGCTATACTGCATAGAAACAGCAAAACCGGAACGTAAATTTTTGTCATCATACAGAAAGATATACTAATCTATTATAATTATCAAAGGCAAGAATTTTTTTCTTAAACGAGTGATGTAATAAAAACAAGGAGAAGGATTATTGGATGAAATTAAATATCCAGTACACGTGTGAAAAATGCTGCCTGCTGCATTGGAATAGTATTTTGGAAGAGACAGGCTACACTTTGGCAACTTGAAAAAAAGTATGGTTTTTTTAATCACACTTTTTAAAACAAGAAAAATAAAAGAGAAGATCAGCTTTTAATTTTCCACTGATGCATGCCTTGTAATTTCATGTAACGTACATACTCTGGATCCATATACATCGTGCGGTCATTTTTCATGAGGCTGACGATATTATAATAGATCAGTCTTCCTTTGGCATCCAGTATCCAAAATTCGATTTCGTTTCCAGAATAGGTGGACTTCACATAGGACAAACCTCTTAAAGGATAAGCCAATGCTGAATCTGGAATTTGTTTATAGTCATTGATGACTTCGTTCTTTATTGTTTTTGCCGTGAAGCTCTGTGCACAGGCCCATTGGCTTGCGAGCAGTAAGACCAGGAGAAACATGTTTCTTTTCATAAAATATCAGGCTTAGCCTTTTATGTAAAACGATAATAGAAACCTGAGTGGTTGTGTCTGTAAAGGTAGAATGGTTTCTGAAGGAAATCTGTACGAGCTCATTATACAATAGAGTAGCATAAAAAAAGCGATGCTTTATAAAACACCGCTTTAAAATGTGTAAGAATGGGTTAGCTATTCAGCGCCATGTATATCGTGTTGATAGCTTTTTGTGGAGCGGTCAAAATAATAGATCTCTGGCTTGCCTGTAGAAAGCTCACGATGCGGAATATTTACATTAGAAATATTTTCTAAATATTTAATGATCGTACGCAAACTGTTTCCGTGAGCGACAATCAAAATATTTTTTCCCGTATTCAATTGTGTTTCTATTTTTTCTTTGAAATAGGGCAGAGCTCTCGCTTCTGTATCTTTCAGGCTTTCTCCATTAGGAGGAGCAACGTCATAACTTCTGTGCCATAAATCAAATTGCTGTGCACCGTATTTTTTTAACGTATCATCTTTGTTTAAACCTTGCAAATCACCGTAGCAACGTTCATTGAGCGCTGCATCTTTGTATACGGGAATATCTTTTTCGTTCAATACATTCAGAATGATGGTTAAAGATTCCTGTGCCCGTTTTAAAGTAGAAGTGAAAGCTGCATCAAAATGAAACTTCTTCAATTTCTCGCCAGCCTGCTTCGCCTCTTGTCGACCGAGATCAGTGAGCTCTACGTCTACATTACCTGTAAATTTGTTTTCCAGGTTATACTGTGATTGTCCATGTCTGACCATGACGAGTAAAGATGTTTCTGTATTCATTTCGATTGTTTTTTGATCACTGTTTACTCTACAATACGAATGCCATTTAAATCTGTGGTCAGTATTTCGCTCATGTAATCGAGGAACGGTCTCATGTGCTGAAAGCTATCGGCTACTTTTTTATGGAAGTTGGGATGCAATACTTCTTCATCTGAAAACTCGATCTTTAGAATAAATTGTTTGAAGCGAAGGAAGTCTATTGCCGGATGATCGGCAGTATATCCTCTTGGTGCGGTCTTCACTTGTTCACCTCGAATTTCTCCAAAGACTTTTTTAAAAGGTTTCGATTTCACGATGTGAGTCAATGGATCCAGATCAGCGGCAATTTGTTGGCGAATATGATTCAGGTCTTGTGTATTGGGTCCCCAGAAACCTCCCGCCACAAAAGAACTACCCGGTTGTATGTGCAAATAATAACCACCTCTTCTCCATGCCGTGGCTCTTCTGAATCCTGCGCCAAGATTCAACTTGTAAGGAGACTTGTCTTTGGAAAAACGCACGTCGTTGTAAATGCGGTACAAACTTCTTTTACCTGTAGGGGTTTCGATGTCGTCGTGTTTTTTTAGTTCGGCCAATACCGCATCCGAAAACAGAATCATTTCACCGAAAGCTTTTTCATAATCGCCTTTGTGTTCGGCAAACCAGGTGCGGTCGTTGTTCTTTTTTATTTTTTTTAAGAAAGAAAGCGGCAGCGATAAGTTATAAGTAGACTTCATGGAATGGAAGGATAGAGAAATAAAAGAAGTGGATTATGATTTTGGGTTGTCTGCCCATACGGTCGTTTCTTCCCAGGTGTCAAAATCTTTTTTCAGTTGTTCGAGTTTAAGACGAGCACCTTTTAAGGCGGCTTCTCCCAACAACAAACGGAGTGGAGGTGTAGCAGACTCTACGGCTTTTACAATCGCTTGTGCCGCGCGCGCGGGATCACCAGGCTGATTGCCGCTGTATGCGCGTAGCGTATTTTTGTTGGCGCCCGCTGTATTGGCATAATCGTCAATTACAATAGAACTGTTGTTGGCAGAGCGTCCTGCCCAATCTGTGCGGAATCCACTTGGTGCTACGATGGTAACGTGTATACCAAGAGGAGCAGTTTCTTTTGATAGGGATTCTGACAATCCATCTACGGCAAATTTAGTCGCGTTATAAAAGCCAACAGCAGGGAAGCCTACCAATCCACCGATGGAGGCGATGTTGACGATGTGTCCGCTTTTCTGAGTACGCATCACAGGCAATACTTCCTGAATCATTTTAGATAAACCAAAGAAGTTTATTTCAAACATATGGCGTACAGCTTGTTCTTCACTTTCTTCAATCGCTCCGAAGTAACCGATGCCGGCATTGTTGACAAGGACATCGATGCGACCGAATTTTTCTTTGACTT
>JAQBNU010000067.1 GCA_028288365.1 Chitinophagaceae bacterium
GGCATGGTACCTTCTTCTCCTCCAGAAAACACAGAGGGTTCATTCATGTCGTTCCACACCCCGTCAATACCGGTAGCCATAAAGTCGGTATATAAACCTGCCCACCAGTGGCGTGTTTCTGGTCTGGTGTAATCAGGAAACACGCATGGACCGGGCCATACCTTTCCAACAAAAGGAATACCGCTACCGCTCTGCACCCAGTGTGTACCTGCAGCAGCAGAGCCCTGGTCATAAATGGAATAATCCGATTCTTCTTTTATTCCGGGATCAATCATCCATACCGATTTGAATTGATGCGCATGCAGGTAATTATTTAAACCAATAGGATCAGGAAAGGCGGCAGAAGAAAAAGTAAAAACTTTATACCGATCCATGTAATCAATATCCATCCAGATCACATCGCAGGGTAATTGCTTCGTTCGAAAATGATCGGCAATCGATTTTACTTCTTCTTCATTCCTATAGGAATATCGGCATTGCTGATAACCTAACGACCAGATGGGAGGCAGTTCTATTGTACCGGTTAACACAGCCAGTTTCTCTAACACTTTTTGAGGCGTCGCTGCTTCAAAGACCAACACACGAAAGGCGGGGCCGTCCGAAGTAAACACAATGGAAGTATTCGTGATGTCAAGATCCATTTTCCATGTATTATCAGCAATGACACCGAAAGCTGTACCATTCGCTCTTACACCCATGACCCACGGATGCGATTGGTACAATTGTCTTCCCATGTATTTATCGTATCCATAGTTATCACTGTTCCATAAGGTAATGCTGGTATTGTTTCGCTTCAATGTGCCTGTCACTTCACCTGTTCCATAAAAATCTGCTGCACCACAATGGACAGTGGCTTTGCTTTTACCTGACGCCTCAGAAAAAACAGGAGTCAATGGCCATCCCTCTGGAATACCAGCGTGAACAGCAGGTTCATGAACAATAGCAAACGAAGGCATGTGCTGCTTCGCATCAAATGTTTGAGGATAAAAAACAACTATGCTGTCTGAAGTAGAATAACTGGTTTGCGCAATTAAAGAAACACTATTTAAAAAAATGAGGAGCAAAAATGAAGTGAGGAAGAGAAAAACTTTTTTATTCATAGGTATACTTTTAATGATGATAAAGAAAAAATATTTAGCATTTCTATAATTGAATACCAATCATACTAAAGCATATTCCTTTAATAAAACTTCTCCTCTTATATTCAGCTGTGCCTGTAAGCGACGAATCATATCAATAGTCAATTGTCTTTTTTTATTAAGAATTCTGGAAACCATACTTTTATTTCCAATCATAGGTTCCAGATCTTTCGGTTTTAAGTTGAGCTGTTCCATTCTAAACTTAATCGCCTCTATAGGATCTGGTGGATCAATAGGAAAATGTTCATCTTCGTATTTGGCCACGAGTAATAGTAACAATTCCAGCATGTCTGCCTGTGGAGATTTTTTATTGATACCTGAATCAAGCAGCATTCTTACTTCGCGAAGAGCTTGGTCATATTCCTTTTTCGTTTTTAAAATTTTTAATTTCATGACCTTATATTAATAGAGATCTATTGTGTCCGCGTCTACTTTATCGTATTCACGATGCGTTCCAAAGAACAAGATATAAACGACTTGAAATCGGTATTCTACTTTTACAATGAGTCTATACGAACCTCCGACGATGTCGAAAACAACACGGTTGTTTTTTAGAATAGATGCTTTAGGATAATCCAACTTTACATCGTTCTGATCCCGCCATTTAGCTTTTATCACTTCATCATACCAAATATCAAGTTGCTTTTTAGCCTGAGGATACTTTACAGCAAGATCAAGAAGGGTATTGCGTTTAATGATACGCATGATACTTATAATAAAAATATGAAAAAATAAACAGGTTTCCAAATTGGAAACTTTTAAAAGTAAAAAAAACAGAGATTGAAATACAATCTCTGTCAATGATATTTAGTATGCTCTAACCGTCTTTCCTTCCATGAAATACATGAATGCTTTGTTGGAGACACGATTGCCACCTGGTGTAGGATAGTTGCCGCTGAAATACCAATCGCCTAAATGTTTTGGAGAAGCCTTGTGTAGGTTTTCAATTGTTTGATATACGACTTTGATTTCAGCCTGACAGCCTTTCGGAGTAATGATCTCTGCTATTTTTTGACTCAGTTGTTCGTAAGAGAAAGGAGCATATAAACCTTTGACGTGATTGACCGTGTTGCCACTCAATTCTTTGATAGAGCCTTTACACTTCTCGTATACATCCTCCAACAAATTTTCCTGCTTGGTATCTTTCAACAAAGCCAACATCGCTCTGAAAGCCACGAAGTCTTTCACTCTTGACATGTCGATACCGTAACAATCAGGGAAACGAATTTGCGGAGCAGAAGAAACAATGACAATTTTCTTCGGTCCTAAAGTATCCAACATTTTGATGATGCTGTTTTCCAATGTGGTGCCTCTTACAATAGAATCATCCACAACCACCAGTTTATCGATGCCTCTGCGTACTACATTGTGTGTGGTATCGTAGAGCGTAGAAACGAATTTACTTCTACCGTCATCGCTTGTGATGAAGGAACGTGTCTTATTGTCTTTGATGACTAACTTTTCAATGCGTGGACGCAGTGATAATATTTTATCCAACTCTTCTCCCGGAAGATTTTCGCTGACCATTTTCTTACGGTAACGAGCCAGATACTCTTCTACACCATCGATCAATCCAAGGAAAGAAGTTTCTGCGGTGTTAGGAATATAAGAGAATACCGTATTTTCTAAATCGTAATCGATCGCATCCAAAATTTGCGGACACATCAGGCGACCCAATTGCTTACGTTCTGAATAGATGGCAGGATCAGAACCTCTGGAGAAATAAATGCGTTCGAAGCTGCATGATTTTTTTTCCAGTTGATCGATGAATTGTTTTTCTTCGTAAGAACCGTCACGCTCAATGATCAATGCATGTCCGGGTTTTACTTCTTGTATGGCATCAAACTCTACATCAAATGCAATCTTGATGGCGGTACGTTCTGAAGCCACAACAACTACTTCATCGTCGGCATAATAATAAGCAGGTCTTATACCCGCGGGATCTCTCGCTACGAAAGCGGTGCCGTGTCCTGCTATACCGGCCATAGCATAACCACCGTCGAAGTCTTTGCAAGAACGCATCAACACACGTTGCATGTCCATCTCGTCTTCTATGATAGAAGAAATCTGACTGTTGCTGTATTTGTCTTTGTACTGGTGAAAAATATGTTGAGCCTCTTCGTCCATGAAGTGACCTATCTTTTCCAATACCGTTACGGTATCTACTTTTTCTTTTGGATGCTGACCCAGTTCAATGAGTTTGTTAAACAACTCATCCACGTTGGTCATGTTGAAGTTACCGGCTACGACCAGGTTTCTGCTTCTCCAGTTATTTTGTCTTAAGAAAGGATGACAGTTTTCAATTTCATTGGCACCGTGCGTACCATAGCGTAAGTGTCCTAACAATACTTCACCTGTAAAGGAAACATTTTCCAGGAGCCATTGAGGATCGAGGGTTTTGTCTTTATTATCGCGAAGAGCTTTTCTGTATTTTTTGCTGACCTTTTCAAAAATTTCAGCTACTGGCTGAGGGTCCACCGATCGGTATCGGCTGATGTATCTGGTGCCTTGAGGCACATCTAATTTTATGACTGCTATTCCTGCTCCGTCTTGTCCCCTGTTCTGCTGTTTGTCCATCAGGGTGTAGAGCTTATTCAAGGCATAATATCCGTTGCCGTATTTCTCTACGTAGTACGAAAAAGGTTTTCGTAAACGGATCATTGCAATACCGCATTCATGCTTTATAGGATCGCTCATATAATAAGTGTGTGGCTAGGACTTCATGAGATACCTAATTACGTTCAGGATCCATTCCGGTTTAAGGAAGAAGACGAGTAACGGAACTATGTATAAAGTTAACAAAATTAACGAAAATTTATCCGGAGATGTAAGTTTAATCGTGTTTTCCTTTCTCTTAAAAAATGCAAAGAATGGAATTCTTAAATAATAATATAAAGAGACCAAAGTGTTGATAACTCCCCAGAAAACAATCAACACATAAAACCATACTCCGGTCTGTTGATAAGCTTCCCAAACACCTGTCAAAACGAAAAATTTAGCGTAAAAACCTGCTGTTGGTGGTAGTCCCGTTAAGGAAACCATTAATATAAACACCATGATGCCGAGCCATGGGAAAGCCATTCCCACTCCTTTGAAATCTTCTATCTTGGTTGAACCTGCAGAATGTTCCAATTGATCCAGTGTAAAGAATAAGGCATTGCTCATCACTACATAGACGACCAGGTAGAAGATAAAAATGGAAGGATCTTTTCCCGGAATAAGGAACGGTAAGATCATGAATCCCGCATGAGCAATGGAAGAGTAAGCCATCATGCGTTGTGCATCGCGCTGCAACAAGGCCGGGAAGTTACCAGCTGCGAGTGTCAAACAAAATAGTACGGCACAAATTTCCCAACCCGGAGTGCCTGGTGTATTATAAGGGAAGATCTTCCAGAAAAACCAGATCACGGCTACCTTTGGTACAGACGAAATAAATCCGGCCAATGGCGCAGGTAATCCTTCGTATACATCCGGTACCCAGAAATGAAAAGGGAATACTGACAACTTAAACCAGATGCCTGCAAAGAATAACAATACAGCCGGCAGTATCATGGCATCGGCATGATGATCCAGTAAATATCCCTGCCATTCATGCAAGGTCAATGCACCACTCAATCCATACAATAAAGAAGCACCATACCACATCAACGCACTTGAAAAAGCACCGAAGATAAAATACTTTAAGGCTGATTCTGTATTGCTTCTTCCATCAGCACTCAGACACAATAAATAAGACATCAAAGAAATCAATTCCAGTCCGATGATGAACGCCATGATGTGATCAGCCATCACGACTATACTCAAGGCAAACAAAACGGTAAGCACCATTGCATAAAATAAGGGCTTACCTTTTATTGCTTTTAAACTATAAGACTTGGATGCATTGGAAATGAATAAGAAAGTACCCAGTGCGCCGATGTATTTAAATAAAAATGCAGGTCCGTTCAAGATCAGATGTTTGTTCCAAAGATAAATCACCGCACCTTCTTTGCGTACGATGAATCCTCCTGTTACCTCGGCAACAAACAAGGCAATGATTAAAATAGAAAACCAGGTCAGGTAAATCGGTTTAGTAAATTTAAACAGATCAGCGACAATAAGCAGGAGTATGCCCGCTACCAATATAAGTTCCGGTGCAAACCAGCGAAGTGTTTCTGCGATATGTGATCCGATGAAGTTCAATTTATTTATTATGCATTTTAAAGTCAGGTGTTCTTTTTACTACTGCTGTTTTTGGGCGTGTCCCTCCGGGCCGGGTTATCGCTGCAAGTCCTCGCTCGGATCAATGCTCTCATGTTATTTCATCCCTTCGGCCTCACTGCGGGCTTTCCGCTCTATCCCTCACGCAAGCTGCATAGTTATTTAATTAATTCAATCAAAGCATTAATGGCCGTTCCAGTTTTATCCATCAACAAACCTGGTAGGATACCGAATAGGATGATGAGTGCAACCAATAGGAACTGTACCGCAAACTCACGCGGTGTCAGGTCTTCCAGCAATTGTGAACGTGTCCAGGAACTTCTATAAGAATACTTGCCCATGAACATGCGTTGTAAAGTCCATACATAATAACCACCTGTGATGAGTATGCCTGCTACAGCGACGATCACCCATAGCACAGAATATTGTCCGTTCATCGCACCTGCATAAGCGCCTAACAAAGAAAATAGTTCCGCAATGAATCCTGAAAACCCAGGTAAGCCTAACGAAGCAAAGAACGCAATGGTAATAAAGATGGCATATTTCGGCATGACGTTCGCCAAACCTCTATAATGAGAAATGTTTCGATCGTGCGTACGATCGTATAACACACCAGCTAAAATAAAGAGTAAAGAAGAAATCAACCCATGACTGAACATCTGGTATACCGCCCCGTGTATGCCTTCTACTGTCAGCGAAGCAATACCCAATGTCACAAAGCCCATGTGTGACACGGAAGAATAAGCAATCAGTTTTTTAATATCAGACATCGCTAAGGCATTCATCGCTGCATACGCAATGGTAAAGGCGCCAAGGAAAGCTAACAGTCCCGAGAAGTGATGCATCTCTGCAGGAAACAAAGGCAAGGCCAAACGCAACATACCATATCCTCCTATCTTCAGCAAGATCCCTGCAAGCACGACAGACACCGGTGTAGGTGCCTCTACGTGTGCGTCTGGCAACCAGGTATGAAAAGGAAAAGAAGGAAGCTTAATCAAAAAACCAATGAGCAAAAACAACAAGGACCATTCACGAATATTGAACAACCATAATTTTGGAGAAGATAAGGAATGCAACACTGAACCCGGTATGTAATTGGCCTGATCCGTCAAATAAGAAATGTTCAGCGTATGCACTTGCGCTGCTACCGGCAATTGATTTTTACTCAACAATAATTGTACATCCGCAGCACTTACTCCTTGTCCAACATACGCCGCTGTTTTAACAGGATCCACGACAGAGAAGTACGCAGCAATCAACACCATTAAGATCAACAAAGAACCACCGATCGTATAAATCAAAAACTTTACAGAAGCATATTCTCTATTTTCTCCACCCCATATCCCGATCAGGAAATACATCGGCAATAACATCAATTCGAAAAACAGGTAAAATAAAAACAGGTCCATCGCAATGAATGTTCCATACACCGTGCTGCACATCAATAGGAACAAAGCATAGAAACCTTTGCGGTTCTGTTTGATACTCCAGGAAACCCAGGCCGCACACAGCATCACGATTGCGGTTAATAAGACCAGGTAACAATTCAGTCCATCCAGTGCCAGGAAATATTCTATGTTCAGTTTTCCCAAACGCCCTAAGTCTAAAAAGATCCAGGAGATACGTTCTTGCAAAAACCAACTGGTCTCGCTGTGCAATGCACCACTGCCGGATGTAAAATTTAAAAAGAAGTAAGAAGCCAATCCCAATTGAATGACACAAGTGCCTATTGTAATGTAGCGGTATGCCTTCTGCATGCCTTCGGGAATGACAAACAGCAGCAACATCGCTACGAGAGGAAGAAAAACTAAGAGTGATAATAACATGCTTTATATTTTTATTTAAATGCGTATCATTTCTAATTACATCCAATATGCTTGCACAAACTTCCAGATCACAACCAACAGCATCAATACCAATACCCAGAATAAATAATTCTGAACGTTTCCTCTTTGGATCACGCGAAATGCTTTTCCAAATTTACCAGTAGAGTACACCATGAATGAAATGACGCCATCTACAAAGACTCTGTCAAACCAGGCAATGATGTGTGCTTTGATAACAGTGGCATACACGATGCCATGCACAATACCATCCAATGCTTTTTTATCTACTGTGGCAATCACTGTACTTGTTTTCAATAGCGGTTGTACCACTATCGCTCCGATAATGTCATCGATATAATAAAAGCGAGTCAATACATTGTTTTTATTTTCTATCGCATGCACATCAACCATTTTAGGAATCCGCCCAAGCGCTATCGCTATTCCGATCAATACAAAAGACAAGGAGAGAATCATCACAGCTGTGTCTTCTGATTGCACGTAGTTTGTGGCAGAAAGCAATAACAACCAGGCATGCGAAGCATGAAAAGGATGTGTAGAAAACAAAAAGAAAAAAGAAGCGATACTAAGTAAGATCAATGGAACAATGATTACGGGTTGATTTACTTTCACTTTCGACCAAATCTCTTCTTTATAATATTTCAATTCTTTCAAACGCGATTCGCCAAGGAATATCCAGATGCCGAGTCGACTCACATAATATGCTGTCACCAATACCGTGATGGAGCCTAAGGCCGGCACGATCCAGGCGATGCCCTGATAGTGGGAAGCAAAAGTAAACATGGCATTCAATATACTTTCCTTCGATAAAAATCCAGAGAAAAACGGAAGACCAACTAAGGAAGAAGCCGTGATCAGGTAAGCGGTAAATACCAATGGCATTTTTTTGGACAAGCCTCCCATGATGCGAATGTCTAGCGGATCCATTTGTACGAAACGATGTTCATGCGCCAGCTTCATGTGCACTTTGTGCAAGGCATGAATCACCGCACCGACAGAAAGGAACAATCCTGCTTTGAAGAAAGCATGTGTGATCAGATGAAAGAAAGCAGCGGGAGAAGCAGAACAACCAATGGCTGCAATCATATAACCCAATTGCGAAATCGTAGAGTAAGCCAGTATTTTTTTACTATTGAAAGAAGTCAACGCCGGCAATGCACCGAAGAAAGCTGTAAGCGAACCAACGATGGCCATGAACAAACGTACATCGGGCGTCAACATAAAATCTAATTTCACCAACAAGTATACTCCAGCGGCGACCATCGTTGCCGCATGCAACAAAGCAGACACAGGAGTCGGTCCTTCCATGGCATCGGGTAGCCAACTGTTGAGCGGAAACTGCGCAGTCTTGGCCATGCAACCGATGAACAATAACATGCCTATGCTAAAGGCAGTGCTGTCTAACATAGATCCATTCTGATAAAATAGTTTAATCGTATTCAAATCAAACGACCCCACCTGAAAGAATACCAATAGCAACGCCATTAAGAAAAACACATCCGCTACTCTATTGATCAAAAATGCTTTGCTGGCCGCACGACTCGCCGTCTCTTTATCAAACCAAAATCCAATCAGCAAATAAGACGAGAAGCCAATCAATTCCCAACCGATGAAGGTCACCAGCAAATTGTGACTCAGCACAAACACCATCATGGAAAAAGTAAAGAGTCCAAGGTAAGGATAATACATCACATGATTTTTCTTATGTCCCATGTACTCGTAAGAATACAGATGTACCAAAAAGGAAATAAAGGCGACGATCACCAGCATGATCAAACTGACACCGTTGACAGAAAAACTTAAGGTATGCACCACGAGTTCAGTACCGGACAAATACGCAAACCAGGGAATGGAATAATAAGCCTCACCTGAAACACCGCTATATACCAGTGCTCCAACCGATGCCGCAAAGGCAAGGAAGAGTATAGCCGTTGCAGAAATACTCCTGCTTGTTTCTTTGATGCTTTGTCCGGCAATAAACAAACCGACGAAAGACAACAAAGGCAAGAGCACAGATGCAAACACTAAAATAAAAGATATGGTATCGTGAGCGGTCATTATTCTTTTACTTGTCGTACTTCATCGACATAGATAGTGTGAAACAGTTTATATACTTTCATTAAAATGACTAAACCAACAACAGAAGCAGATACGGCCAATACTAAAATGAACAATGAAGCCAGCTCTCCGCTTTTATGCACTAAATCAAAATGAGAAAAGGCTACGAAGTTGATCAATGCCGCATTGATCATTAATTCCAATCCAATCAAAATAAAAACACCATTGCGTCTGGTCAATACCAGTAAGCTGCCTATGATAAACAAGAAGGCACTGATGAGTAAGTAATAAGACAAGGTAATTTCCAACATATTATTCCCCTCTCTTTAACATCAGGTGAGCAGACAACCAGGCCACGGCAACCAAAACCAGTAACAATAGAAAGCCGATCAATTCAAATTCAAATACATACTCAGAGAAAATCGCACGTCCCAATTCCAATGGATTAGAAACTATTTTTTCTGAGGCATCCGATGAAGTATGATTCGCCAGCGCCGGAAAACGAAAATAGTTTTGATTGACCAAACGAATAAGGTAAGCGCCTAACAACAACATCCACACGCCCATCAATACCAAAGAAGGTACTTGCTTGCGAAAGGGTTGAACTTCACCTGTTGCACTATTTTTCCCTAAGTAGAAAATAAAGAACAACAGCAAGACCAATACTCCTCCTACATACACAACGATCAACGACAACGCAATGAACTCTGCACCGCTCAATAAAAACAATCCTGCACTACATAATAAGATGAGCATTAACGCAAGTGCAGCATGCACCATGTTCTTAGTGAAGACCAAATACAGGCCCGACACAAAGATGATGCAAGCCAATAGCCAAAAGGTAATCGCTGCAATCATTCTGTTGTCTCTCCTTTCGTGGCATCATCATCCTTTTTCTTAGGAAGAGGAATTTTTATTTTTGGAGGAATAGATACTTTCGGTTTTGGTGTTTCTTCCGGCTTCGATTCTGCAGATGGCGTTACATTCGCATCGTCTGCCTTCTTCACCGGAATAGCTACCTTGGGAGGCATTGCCTTTGGTATAAATGGTTTGGGTTTTGCAACCGGTTGTTCTCCGTCTGCAACAGCTGAAGGTTTTTCTTCTGTGGCAACGGGTGCAGCTTTAGCGGCTAGCTTAGCAGCCTGCGCTTCGTCCCATTCTTTTCTTTTCACCACAGATTCTTCCGGAGAAAGATCTGCAAAATGATACACCATGTTGCGGATATCAAACTCGCTGTAATCGTATGCCTTTGTCATCGTCAAGGATTCGGTAGGACATACCGTCGTACACAATCCGCAATAGCAACACTTCGCCATGTCGATGTCGAAGGTCGCAGCGTATATTCTGCGCGTAGAACCGTCAGAGGTTTTACCAATTTCTACTGTAGATTTAATGGGATCAATTGCAATACAATCCACCGGACAAATCTTCGCACACAAATCACAGACGATGCAATCTTCCATTTCATTGTGCAATCGGTATCTTCCATTGTCAGGAACAGGAATGGATTCGTAAGGATAAAGCGTTGTGACTACTCCGTCTTTCTGATGAAAGTATGAAGTATCATCGATGCTCATTATTTTTTTTCTGTGTATAGCTGATCTAAAATGTTTCCATGCCAATAATACCGCACCAAGTAATGAACCGATGATGGTAAAAAAGTGTGTGCGATATGTAGAATTCTTTACAGCCATTTAAGCAATCAGAAACCATTTCCAGACGGCACTTGTCAGCACCAATAACATTGACAAAGGTAAAAAAAGTTTCCAGCACAAGTGCATGAGTTGATCGACACGCAAGCGAGGAAACGTCCAACGCAACATGATTTGCCAAAAGACAACCGTCATCGTTTTTATACCTAACCAAAACACACTCCAGGCAATAGCAGACCAATGTCCAACTGCTCCGCTTGTCCAGTCGCAAAGCGCAATAGCGGCGATATTCGGCAACGGTGAATGCCAGGCTCCCAGAAACAGGAACACCAGCAACAGCGCCACTAAGAGCATCATCGCGTATTCTGATAAGAACAGCATACCGAAACGAAAGCCGGAATACTCCGTGTGAAAACCAGCGACCAATTCTGATTCTGCTTCTGGAATATCAAACGGTGCACGGTTGCATTCGGCCAGTGTGGTAATGAAAAACAAAATAGCAACAGGAATGAGTACAGGAAAACGGATGATGTTCCAGGCAAAGATACCGCCCCAATGACTGACATCGACAGCTGGGATGCCAAACAGATACGAAGTGCTATGCAACGCTTGTTGTGCAGCGATCTCTTGTAAGTTCAACGTTCCGGTAAATGTAACCACAGCCAGCAGACACAAACCCAAAGGAATTTCATACGAAATGATTTGAGCAATAGAACGCACGGCACCAAACAAGGCGTACTTGTTGTTCGCTCCCCAACCGACCATGAACAGGCCGATCACATCCAACGACACCACGGCAAAGATCATAAAAATACCGGAAGGCAAATCAGAACCCACCAGGCCAGGAGCCCACGGTAGTGCAATGAATCCGCAGAAAATGGCAATAAAAATCAACCAAGGTGCAAGGCGAAATAAAATTTTATCGGAAGCATTGGGAATGATGTCTTCTTTTTGAAGCAGCTTGAGTAAATCGGCAACGGTTTGTAACAAACCTTTTGGGCCAACCTCTAGCGGTCCCAGACGATCCTGGACAAAGGCGGCAGCTTTTCGCTCGGCATATACCACCACTACGGCATAAAGCAGTATTACTGTAAGTGTTAAAAGAAAGGCCCAGACAAACATCTTGTACCAAAGTTAAAACAAAGCGAGGGAAAAGCGAGGGATTTGGGGAAGGAATTGGGAAGAGCTTTTCAACAGGGAAGGGAAGCAAAGCTTTATAGTGAATGTTATTCGTTATCCTGAATTGGAATGATTGTTAGGACTATTCATTAAGGATATACTAATCTTTACAATGGAAAGAAAGAATAGGGCATTCCCCTTCGGGTCGGGCTTTCGCCACTCGCTTCCCGCCGAAAAAGGCGGGAGAGCTCAGACAATGGCTCAATCCCTAATGCAAGCCGGTAAACAATTGAGGTTTGCCAATCTGCGTTAGGGATCGAGCGGAAAGCCCGAAGTGCGTAAGCATTTGCGCGTGGACGGACTTGAAGCGAGAGCCCGGCCCCGCCATCGAGGTAGTACTATCCTTCCAAATTGCTAGGCGGGGAAACGTCCTTTAGTATCAAAAAATACTTCCATTCTATTTCTCTACTCATTAAAGCAAACCCAAACATTCTATCTACCCTTCTACTCCCACAACGGATAATGCTCCAACTGCACTTCTTCTTTAAAAAATATACGGGTGGATTCTGCGAAAGAACGCGTATAATCAGATACATAAAACGTATGCTTGACGTCCTTGCCCGAACTGATCAACTCATGCTTGCGCAGATATTCTTTCAGGTGTTCGGCCACAATCATAGAACTATCGATCACTTCTACTTTTTTATTATAAAATGCTTCGATCTCTTTTTTGATCAAAGGAAAATGCGTGCAACCTAAAATGAGCGCTTCTATTCCCTGTAGTGCAGGATCTTTTAAATAATTTTCAATGATGCTGTGACTGATGTTGCTGTTGAAAAATCCTTCTTCGATCATAGGCACTAACAAAGGCGTGGCCAGGGCTTTCAATTCAATCTCTGCATTCGTCTTGTCCAGGCGCTTGCGGTATACATTGGAGGAAACCGTTTTCTTGGTACCAATCAAACCAATGGTTTTGCCTTCGTACTTCTTCGCCACATAATGCACAGCAGGATCGATCACATTCAACACTTTCGCTCTGCTGCCTACATATTCTTTCACCAACTGATAAGCCGCTGCTGACGCGGAGTTACAAGCAATCTGGATCACTTTGCAATTATTCTTCAACAAGACATCCGCAATTTTGATCGTGTAGGATTGTATCGCTGCCGTCGATTTATCTCCATAAGGTAAGTGCGCCGTGTCACCAAAGTAAATGATACTCTCCTGTGGCAATAATTTATTCACTGCATGCGCCACCGTAAGTCCGCCGATACCGCTGTCAAATATGCCTATGGGTTGATCGTTCATAATAAATAGTGGTCAGTGGTCAGTGATCAGTGATCAGTATCACATATCCCTACCCTATTAATAAAATGCAACTCTTTTGTTCATTGCATGTCAAAGTCTTCACCTGTTCTTTTACGTTAGACTTTATGAATTGATTTCTAAACTGACCACTGTCAACTGACCACTGATCACTTCGTATTAAAGGTATTCATTGTTCGTTCTAATCCCATCGAAGCAAAAGATAATACCGCTTCAACTGCCCGATCAATATAGGCATCCAATTCTTTTTTTTCTTCCTTAGAAAATTCGCCCAAAACAAAATCTACCTGATGTCCTTTGGAAAAGGCATCTCCTATGCCCAAGCGCATGCGTGGATACACATCCGATCCTAATGTTTCTTGTATGTTCCCCAAGCCGTTGTGTCCACCATTCGAACCTTTTGCTTTGATGCGAATTTTTCCAAATGGCAAAGCCAAATCATCCGTAATGACAAGCGATTGTTCTACCGTAAGCTTTTCTGTTTTCAACCAATAACTATAAGCCTTACCACTCAAGTTCATAAACGTAGTAGGCTTAACAAGTATCAATGTCTTCCCTTTGCTCTTGACTTCTGTATGATAGGCCAGACGTGACACAGAGAAGTTCCGCTGGTACTTTTCAGCCAGCCGATCCAACACCATGAAACCTATATTGTGACGAGTGTATGTATACTCGGCGCCAATATTTCCCAGACCGCAAATCAGAAATTTCATAGTACAAATAAATGAAAAAATCCTATCCCCCCGAAGGAGAATAGGATTCTTATTTCTTGACGAAAATCGAAATTATTTTTTCGCAGGTTCGTTCGCTTCTTGTTTCAATGAACGAGTCACTTCAACAGTCGCAATCGGATTGCTTTTCGCGTTCAGGATAGTATATCCTTCTGCTACCACGTCACCAACTTTTACTGATTTAGACAATTCTAACGTAGAAATGTTTACAGTGATAGAGCTTGGCAATTTATCAGGAGTAGCTTTTACCGTTAGTTTTTTCATTTTTTGGTTAAAGCGACCACCTTTCAATACTCCAGGAGAAGTACCTTCAAATGTAACCGGAATATCCATTTTCACTACTTTACCAGCGACCAACTCCAAGAAGTCAGCGTGAAGAATCATTTCACTTACTGGATGAAATTGTGCATCCTGCAAAATAGCCGTGTATTTTTTACCTTCTACATGGATCACAGCCTGAACTGCATCACCCGTGTAAATGATGTCTTTGAACAAAAACATTGGAGTGGAGAAGTGAACCACTTCAGAACCGCCATACAGTACGCAAGGAACTTGTGCTTCCGCTCTCAATTGAGCAGATTCCTTCTTACCGAGATTTGCTCTTTTATACCCTATAATCTCTACTTGTTTCATATTATTATTATTTAAATTGGTTACTTATTCAACGAACAAAGAGCTGATCGACTCATTGTCCTGGATTTTACGAATAGCTTTTGCAAATAAATCTGCTACCGTAAATATTCTTATTTTAGATGATTCTTTTTTCAACGGAATAGTATCCGTCACCCAAAGTTCTGTCAACACCGATTTCTCAATGTTGTCGTAAGCATTACCAGATAAGATACCGTGTGTACATACCGCACGTACACTCTTCGCACCTTTTTCAAGAATGATCTGAGCAGCTTTGGTAATGGTACCACCTGTATCGATCAAGTCATCGATCAATACGACATCTGCACCTTCTACATCTCCGATCAATTGCATCGAAGCCACTTCATTGGCACGCTTGCGGTATTTATCGCATACGACCAAATCAACATGCAAAAACTTAGCGAAATCTCTCGCTCTCTTTACCCCCCCAACATCCGGAGAAGCAATCAGCAAGGTTTCTTTATTGAGTTGTCTTAATTCAGGTATAAAGATGGCAGCACCGTCTAAGTGATCTACCGGGATATCAAAGAATCCCTGTATCTGACCAGCGTGCAAATCGCAAGTCATCAAACGATTTACTCCTGAAGCTTGTAAAATATTCGCTACCAGCTTAGCCGCAATGGGTACGCGTGGTTTGTCTTTTCTATCCTGACGGGCATATCCGAAATAAGGAATCACCGCCGTGACACTTTTTGCAGAAGCTCTTTTCGCAGCATCTACCAAAAGCAATAACTCCATCAGGTTGTCCGCAGAAGGAAAAGTAGATTGGATGATGTATACATCACAACCTCTGATGGATTCGTCATAACTAACAGACTGTTCCCCATCGCTGAAACGGCTGATGGTTACAGCTCCCAATTCTTTTCCATAAGACTTAGCAATTTTTTCAGCTAAATACCTGGAGTTTGTTCCGGAAAAGATTTTTACGTAAGACATTACGTTTGGAGAGTTTATAGTCACTTTAGTTATAAAAAAAGAAAGGTTCCCAGAGCGAGCTCGGGAACGCTTTCATTTTGTTGACCGACCAGGGCTCGAACCTGGACTCTTCTGGACCAAAACCAGACGTGTTGCCAGTTACACCATCGGTCAAAACTAGCTTTTAAATCACTATTCCTGAGAATAGCGAGTGCAAAGATAAATCAAAAATCTGTTTATACAAACGTGGATTCCAAATTATTTCGATAAAAATGGCTGTTTTGTCCACATTAAAGGACTTTATAGTAGTGGCACAGGAAGGGCATAAATAAAGCCCCGCTAGCAGGCGGGGCTTCCAATAGATTAGATTCTTGATGCTAGTTCTTTTACAAACTCAGATCGTAGGTCTTTCCATCTGTATGAGTATATGTTACATCTCTGTCACAGCTGGTACCGTTTCCATAATCAATGGATCTTTTACCATCAATTGTAGTTACTGATATGGTACCGCCTGAAGGCATGTATATATAATAGGTAAGGAAACATTCTAACTTCACAATCAGATTGGTAATCGTCATGGTATAAGCATTGCCTGCTCTTGATACTCCACTTGCAGTACCCGAGATACTATACACATCGTCTACTAAATTACCAAGGGTACCATAACCATCTGTCCAAGTTCTTGTACGTGTTGATTTCCAAGTAGTATATGTTCCATCGCTATAAATGACTTGAGCATAACTACCAGATGTTCCTGAAGAATCTGAATCTACCACGCTATAAGAATAACTACCATTATTAGTGACTGTTCTTCTTCCTTTGATATGCTTGTCAGCAACATAATAGTTTTGTGCGGTGATTGTAATCACAGATCCCGTGTTTCTGTATTTATCCGTATACGTAATCAGGAGTTTTCCTTTGCGTATTTTCCCATCACTACTTGCAGTCGATCCGTTTGTTCCATAGTCTACAGTGATCGTACCTGTAGTACCTGAACCAGGTGCAAATGTTACCGTAGGATAAGTGGATTCAGTTCTGGTATTAACACCATTGGTGTTAATTTGATCTTCCGAGATTTTCAACGCATCGTCCCATTGGCTTTGAGCCTCATTGGATTCACTGGCTACACCAGCACCCGGATTGGCATCTTCTTTTTTCTTTTTACAGGCCGAAACATAAACAAGTGTCAGCATAAGTGACATTGCGAAAACTATGGATGCAATTCTTTTCATGTCGATTTATTTTGGTTGGAGTTAAATACAAAATTAGATGTTCGTTGGACTCTTAAAAAAGCATAAAGTTTAAACCTATTTCTTATTGGCCCCACGCACCTGTTTTTCCACTTCGTCCCAATCGCTGGAGTCCAATTGATCCAGAAAATTAAATTCACCCGCACCTTTCAACCATTCTCCTCCGTCTATCACCACTACTTCTCCATTCATATAGGCAGAAAAATCAGAGACCATATAAGCCGCCAGATTCGCCAATTCCTGGTGATGACCGTTTCTTTTTAACGGTATTCTCTCTTCCGGAGTTGCGATCTGTTGCACTTTCTCGGGAAATAATCGACTAAATGCTCCATCTGTAGGAAAAGGACCGGGAGCAATAGCGTTTGCTCTGATGCCATATTTTGCCCACTCTACCGCCAAAGACCTCGTCAATGCCAACACTCCTGCCTTGGCACAAGCGGAAGGAACAACATAACCTGAACCTGTAAAGGAATACGTGGTAACGATGTTCAAAAATGTACCACTCATTTTATTGGCGATCCAGTACTTTCCTGCTGCTAATGAAGTATAGTAAGTACCTTTCAACACAATGTCTACCACGATGTCAAAGCCTTTATGATTCAAACGTTCGGTAGGACTGATGAAATTGCCCGCAGCATTGTTCACGACAATATCAATACCATTCCATTTGGATTGAGCCAATTCAAAGGCACTTTCTATTTCAGTGTATTGTCTTACATCTACTACTTTGTAAATGACTTCGCCTCCCGTTTCTTTTGCCAATTCATTGACCGTTTCCTGCAATACATTTTCTTTACGACTTACGATCATCACTTTGGCACCGAGCTGCAGAAAATATTTTGCCATCGATTTCCCCAGACCGGTTGCTCCACCTGTCACCATGATGCGTTTTCCTTTCAACGCATCATCTCTTAACATTCCTTGTGTATATGTTTCCATATTGGTTTTATCTCCTTATATTCATTTAAATTTAATACAAAATAAATCTCTATAGTCACGATGATCAAAAAACTTTTATTCGTTGTTGTACTTGCAACATGCGGACTTACGTCATGCATTGTAAGCAAGAAAAAATTTGATGAATTGAGCCGTAGAAAGTCAGCCCTCGAAGCGGAGAAAGCAGACTGCGAAGAAAGTCTAAAAGCCAAGCAAGCAGAACTAGACCGTTACACGGCACTTAGTGATTCGTTGATTAAAGATACAACATCATTAGGAGCGGCACTGCGTGTGGCACATGCCAATCATGCCTCACTGAATGATTCCTATCAAAAGTTAATGAACACGCACAATAAAATTGTAAATAATAATCAGGCGGAGCTTTCGAAGATGAGTAAAAATCTTTCCGAGCGAGAGTTGAAAATAAACGGATTGGAAAACGAACTGGTAGAAAGAGAACGCAGGGTAAAAGAATTAGAACGTGTAATTGCCCGCAAAGACAGTGCAGTCAATGCCATCAAAGACAAGCTGACCAAATCTTTACTCGGATTTAAAGACAAAGAAATTACAGTGAAAGTGAAAGATGGTAAAGTATATGTTTCCTTATCCGAACAATTGCTGTTTAAATCAGGCAGTACTAAAGTAGATGAGAAAGGTGTTGAAGCATTGAAAAAATTAGCCGATGCGATCAAGAATGATAAAGACATTAACATCACAGTAGAAGGTCATACCGATGATGTACCGGTGAATAAAGGTGCGAACTTTGAAGACAACTGGGAACTCAGTGTTTTGCGAGCCACTTCTATTACAAAAATCATGGTCAATAGCGGCTTTCCTCCCGTGAACATCATGCCTGCGGGACATGGTGAATTCATGCCCGTTGCAGAAGGAAAGTCAGCCGAAGCCCGCAGACTGAATCGTCGTACAGAAATCATTGTCAGTCCTAAGTTGGAAGAGCTGTTTAAACTATTGAATAAATAATTCTTCGATGAATTTCATCAGTACCATCAAAACGTATAAAGTTGTACTCACCACGCTTTCTGTACAACTCGTTTTGATGGCACTTTTTCATTTTACCTTGTTGGCATTTCTACAACAATGGTTATCTGCTCACTCGGCTCAACAATCCATTGCATTCTGGATAATTGTTTTTAGTTGTGCCATTCCTTTACTGTCACTCGGTGTATTGTCTTCTACTATTCTGGCTTTGATCGGTGGCTACTTTTTGGGATGGCAAAGTTTTTATTATTACCTACCCTGCTATGTGATCTCTTCCTATTTCGGTTATCTATTGATTTCTGTTATCGATCAGGGTAAAACCTTGCAATTATTAGAACATTCGGCCAGACTGAAAAAAGCCTTGTCGTTTTTGGAAATATATCCGTTCACCAGTGTTTTGTTCCTACGCTTTTCACCCGTGATTTCATTTGGACAATTGACCGCGCTCTGTTCCTTTATTCGTTTGAACATTTTCTACTACATGACTGCTTCAGGAATTGGGATGATTCCACGTACACTATTGGCCATTTGGTGCGGGATCTACATACATAGTGAACACGGGACGTTACTGAAATACCAATTGCCTCCATCTTACACCCCTTTTTTAATCGCATTATTTATCATTTCCTTAACAGGGATTTTATATACACTCATACGAAGCTTTTCAAAAACAAAAGTCCTATCTTAGTATAGCAAACTAACATTCTATGAAAAAACGTTTTACCCTCATTACATCTCTTATTTTTTGCCTGTCACTTATCAGCACTTCTCTTTTTGCACAAATAGAAAATGCTTCTTATTCAGCAACAGGTCGTGCCGGTGTAGGTACCACAATGCTGACGGATTATCAAGCATTGGGAGTGAACCCAGCAAACATTGCCATAAGATATTCTGACAATAAAAATTTCACCGTCGGCTTGATAGAAGCAACAGGAAACGTATTCTTACAAGGGGTTTCTACTAATGACGTGCAACAGTACATTCAGCAAGGCACTAATTCTGATTCGCTTAATAGTTTTCAACGTATACAAGGCGCTCAGAAATTTTCAGGAAAAGCATTCGCAGCCAATGTAGATATCATGCCAATAGGCTTTGCTTATGTAAACGATAAAGTAGGATCTTTTGCCTTCAATATAAAAACCTCTTTGCGTTATTACATGGATTTCAACCTGAACTTCACACAATTCGCGTTCAGTAGCGCGACAGCAACCAATCTCTTTCCTCAATTGATAACAGGCCATAACGATACGGTCGCCAATGATCCTAATCAATACCAAAACTATTACAACAACAATGGAGGGATCAAAGCCGGTTATAATAAAAACGGATTGTCTCTGGGAAGTATCTTAAATAATTCCAGTTATAAATTAAGCATCACTACAGAATATACTTTAGGATACGGAAAAAAAATAATCAACGTGGATGAACAGCATTCTTTGTATATAGGAGGTGCCGTGAAATATGTGCAAGGATATGGATACGTTGACATCTCTGCCAAAGACGGTCGAATCAGCGGTGTAGCAGCCTATATGCCCAGCTTAACACAATTGGATTCTCTATTGAAAATAAAATCCGGCGGAGGTACTTCCAATTATAAACCCGTAGGACAAGGAATAGGATTTGATTTGGGTGCGACCTTAGAATTATTTCATAATTTCCGCATCGGAGCATCTGTAGTCAATATCGGTTCGATTACTTATCGTGACAATGTATACGATGTATCTGATTCTGTATTTACAACAGTCACGTATAACAGTGATTTCTTAGGAGGTTTTGATAAAATTGTAAAATGGAAAAAGAGAGGAAGCGTTACCGCACCTCTTGCCACTCAATTTAGATTTGGAGCCAGCGCTTCTCTACTGGATAAAAGAATACAAATAGGAATAGACATCGTACAACCCTTGAATAAAGCGGCAGGCAATTATAAGACCACCGTGTGGGCCATTGGAGGAGATTTCTTTGTATTGAAATGGTTGAGACTTTCTACCGGAGCAAGCATAGGAGGAAACATCGCCAGCGTTTCTCAAGGCTACAACACCCGACTGGCGATACCTTTCGGAATTGGATTTGTACTTGGAGAAGACGGTGGATTTGAATTCGGAATTGCTACACGAGATGTGAGTACTTATTTCTTAGGACAAACAAGTCCATTGTATTCTGCTGCGATTGGTGTAGCAAGAATGAGATTTTAATTATTAGTGATCAGTGGATCCCGAGGCTTCGGGACAGTGCTCAGTAAATAAAAAAGGTCTCGCTAATTAGCGAGACCTTTTTTATTTACTGAGTTTTAGACTTTTGACTGATCACTGACAACTGTCCACTGATCACTATATTTTATGACGCATTCAAACTTGGATCAATTTTATCTTTCCAGGCTAAAATACCTCCAGCTAAATTATACAGGTTGGTATAGCCATGATTGTTTTCTAAAAATGTAATGGCATTGGCGCTTCTCTTACCACTTCTGCAATGGACCACTACTTTTTTATCTTTTGATATTTTATCTACATTCTGCGGAACGGATGACAAAGGAATCAATTCTCCTTTTAAATTTGCTGCTTCAAATTCTGCTGGTTCTCTCACATCGATGAGTTGAAAATCTTCTTTCGCATCGATCATTTTTTTTAACTCTTCTACTGTAACTTCTTTCATGCTTGTAGTGGATTCTATGAATGGATAATCTTTTATACTTCGTTGTCTTCTTCAGAATTCAACTTCATCGATGACGTAATGTCGTTCATTTTTTTTACTTTATAATCAAAGTCTCCCCTCAATTTTTCTCTGATCTCATGCAGTCTGTCCAACAGCTCATCGATCTCTTCCGGCAAAGCCTCTTCCAATACTTCTCTTATTCGCTTAGCCATCGTCGGCGATTTACCATTGGTAGAAACGGCAATTTTTAAATTTCCTTTTTTGACAATAGAAGAAAGATAAAAATCGCACAGCTCTGGTGTGTCAGCTACGTTAATAAGAATCTTATTCAGTTTCGCATCTGACCAGACTTGCTTGTTCAACTCTTTAATACACGTGGCTGCAATCACTAAATCTTTTTCTGTCAGATGCTCTAATGCGTAGGAAGCGTAGATCAATTTCAGATGGGGATACGTATTTTTTAATGCGACCAACTCTTCTTTGATTTCAGGGGCAACAACCGTTACCGAAGCAAGCGGACTGTTTTCTAAAACTGCTTTCGTTTTTTCTAATCCTACAGCTCCTCCTCCAACGACCAACAGGCGTAGGTTTTCTAGCTTGACAAAAATAGGAAATAGATTATTGGAAGACATGGCTAAGGATAATTGAAATTGAAGAGAGATCAGAAACCTATCATTTGATCTCTGATATCTATTTCCTTTATTGATTAAACGAAATAGAAAGTGAATGTTCTTTCCATATCGAAGGATGCAGATTCACCACTTCTCCGATGATGATTACAGCCGGAGACCCTATGTTGCTTTTTGCGACTTGGTCAACAATAGTATCGACTTTGCCAATCAAAACTTTTTCTGTAGGTAATGTTCCATTTTGAATAATGGCAACAGAACTATTTGATTTACCAAATTTAGAAAACACGTCGCATATGCGTTCGAGTTGCGACATACCCATCAGGATAACAGCTGTTGCATCCGATTGCGCAGCATGATAAATGTCTCTGGACAATTGATGATCTTTTGTCGTACCAGTCATCACCCAGAAACTATCGTTGATTCCTCTTCTCGTTAAAGGAATTCCCTGCAGACCTGCTACAGACACTGCACTTGATACACCGGGTATAATTTGTACTTCTATATCGTGTTGTTTGGCTACCGTCAATTCTTCATGACCTCTTCCAAAGATAAAAGGATCGCCACCTTTTAACCGAACCACATGACCATGCGACTGTGCATATTGCACAATCAGCTCATTGATTTTTTCCTGAGGAAACTGACATACTCCTTTTTTCTTCCCTACAAAAATCTTAACAGCGTGTGCAGGAGCATGAATCAAAATGGCTTCATCAATCAACGCATCATACAATACCACATCAGCAGAAGCCAATACTTTAATGGCTTTCAACGTAATCAAGTCCGGATCTCCCGGACCTGCTCCTACCAATGATAATTTGGGTTGTATGCTACGTTCCATTAATATTAATTAACAGCTACAGTATCTTTTCTAAATGATTTGATTTGGTCAACAAAGATCAAGGCTTTACTCAGAAATTGAGTAGCGAAATCTTTTGTCGGTGTATGTTTATTGATCGACAATAACTCTTCTGCAAATGATCCATTGAAAGAGATCTTACCGGCTTGTACCATGTACTTATCAAAGTCATTGATGATTCCAATCTGTGTATTGCAATTGATGTTTTCTAATGTCAACAACGCTTTAGCTCCACTGACAAATGTCACATACGTAGCATATATAGCATCAGCGTATGTACCTTTATCGTATAAGCGAGTCGCCCAACGCAGTTTGTCTTCCGTTTCATTCAATAAGGTTCCAACCAGATCCAACATCACACCGGCACATTCACCTACTCCAACTTCTGTGACGTATTTATCATCGTGTCCCCAATCGATAAAATCTGTGTCGCCTAATGTTTCCAAATCTGAAAGAGGTTTCAACATTTTGTAGAAATACATTTTATCTTCTGCTATTTTTCTACGGTAGTAGACATTGTAACGCTCGTCTTCCAAACCATTTTCATCGTAGTCATCCAACAAATAACGTACACCTTCCAAGCAACGTTTGCTTGGAAGCTTCACTACTTTATCAGCGATGGATCCAGAACCATCTGCTTCTATTCCACCACCCAACAATACTTGCATAGCAGGTAATACCTGATTCCCTTTTTTAATCGACATGCCATGAAAACCAATATTGGCAATGGTATGTTGACCACAGGCATTCATGCACCCGCTGATTTTAATTTTAATATCCGTGTTGTATACGATGTCAGGATATTCTTCCTTCAACATCTTTTCCAATTCTTCTGATAATCCGGTGCTGCTTGAAATACCAAGGTTACACGTATCTGTACCAGGACAAGCCGTGATGTCTGCTGTACTGTCAAACCCTGGATCTGCCAGACCGATTGCATTCAACTCATTAAACAAATGAGTCAATGCTTCTTTTTGTATGAACTTCAATAACCAACCTTGATTGACCGTGATACGAACATCATCGGAAGCATATTTTTTAATGATCGAAGCAAACACGCGTGTGTTGGCTGAAGACAAATCACCTAACAATTGTTTCACATTCACGGCATGAAATCCTTCTTGTTGCTGAGCGATAACATTTGTTTTCAACCATGTTTGATACTTTACTTCATCAACAGGCATTACTTCACCAAAGGCTTTCTTCGCAGGAGCAGGTGTAAAGGCGAATGATTTATAATCGATGATAACAGATTGCTCTGCCAAACCATTTTTCTCTTCTTCTACCAAACGCATCAATTCTTCTAAGCCGACTGCGGCCAACAAATATTTCAAACGAGCTTTATGTCTTTTAGAACGCTCGCCGTAACGGTCAAACACACGAATAACCGCTGCAGTAAAAGGGATGATACGATCTTCTTCTAAAAATTCGTATGCTGTTTGCGCCAGAAAAGGCTGTGCGCCCAAGCCTCCGCCAATGACGACTTTGAAACCTCTTACTTGTTTGCCATTGATTTCTTTCATTCTTGGAATAAAGCCCAAATCATGAATAAAGGTAAAAGCACTGTCGTCCTTTTCACTGGAAGAATAAGCGATTTTGAATTTTCTTCCCATTTCCTGACATACAGGATTGCGCAAAAAATATTCAAACATAGCATGAGCATACGGCGTGACGTCAAACTTTTCGTGAGCATCAATACCGGCATAAGCAGACGCGGTAATGTTTCTTACGGTATTTCCACAGGCTTCACGCAACGTGATGCCCAATTGTTCTAATTCTTCCCACACCTTGGGTGTGTCTTCCAATTTCACATAATGTATCTGCACATCCTGACGTGTCGTCAAGTGTAAATTACTCGAAGCATATTTATCTGAAACATCTGCAATACGCACCAATTGCTCAGGTGAAACTTTACCATAGGGCAATTTGATACGGATCATTTGCACTCCCTGCTGTCTTTGGCCATATACACCACGAGTCAATCGAAAGGCACGAAATTTATCATCGTCTAATTGCAAATTTCTAAAAGCCTTGATCTTTTGCTCCAACTCTGCGATGTCTTCACGTGCTGCATCAGAAAGGGCTTTATTTTCTACTTTTAATTCCATGTTATTCGATAGAGTTACTAGAATAGAGGTTAAACTTCTACAAAATTACGACTTTATTCTAAATTTAAAACATAAACAAAATTTTATTCTTTTTATAAGCCAAATAGTAGCACCTGAAGAAATATAATTTTACCTTTATCATATAATTCAAAATCAAAACGACATATCAAGCTAAAAAGTTCTTCAATTAATTTATAATTTTGTACCCATGATTATAAACTTAGTAAAACAAGAAGGAGCCTATCATTTCAAAGCAGAAAATGAATCTGGCTCAACCATCAACATCGATGCTTCTCCGGCAATTGGAGGAACAAATCAAGGGCCTCGTCCAATGGAACTATTGATCATGGGACTTGGAGGATGCAGTGGCATTGACATTTTGAGTATTTTACGCAAACAAAAAATAGAGCCCGATGCCTTTCAAATCTCTATTCATGCGGAAAGAGAGAAAGATGCTACACCGGCCTTGTTTACTGAGATACATGTGCGCTTCAGTTTAAAAGGCGACATCGATGCAGGCAAAGTAGAACGTGCCGCACAATTGTCGATGGACAAATATTGTTCTGTCGCTAAAACATTAGAGAAAACAGCGAAGATTACTTATTCAGTAGTCATCGAAAAATAATCCTTCACCGATCAAAAACTTTCATGGCCTTCGATACGAATCACTTTGAAACCATCGCCATTCGCACACAAACAGAGCGTTCGCAGAACCACGAACACAGTGTGCCTTTATACTTAACCTCCAGCTTCGCCTTTGATGATGCGGAACATGCACGTGCATTATTTGCAGATGAAGTACAGGGGAACATTTATACACGCTTTAGCAATCCCAACACGAGCGAACTCATAGAAAAGCTCTGTCTGCTGGAAGGCGCTGAAGACGGGTTTGCTACAGCAACAGGTATGTCTGCTGTATTTAGTAGCATGGCTACTTTTCTTTCTCAGGGAGACCATGTGTTGCTATCAAAATCTGTATTTGGTTCCACCGTACAAATCGTCACTCAAATCTTTCCACGCTGGGGAATAGAATATACTTACGCCGATATTCATCAACCTGAAACATGGGAAAGTTTGATCAAGCCAAATACTAAAATGGTCATGATTGAAACCCCGTCAAACCCTGCGTTGGATCTTGTAGATCTGGAATGGCTCGGTAAGCTGTGTAAATCGAAAGGCATTTTATTGAATGTAGACAATTGCTTTGCGACACCTTATCTTCAAAATCCAATGAAGTGGGGAGCGGATATCGTAACACATTCAGCCACCAAATACATAGATGGTCAGGGTCGTGTATTGGGTGGTGTCATCTTATCATCGAAAGCATTGATTGAAAAAGTGCGCTTCTTCTGCAGACACAGTGGTCCGGCCATGTCTCCTTTCAATGCATGGATCTTATCTAAAAGTCTTGAAACGCTGGCTGTACGCATGGATAGACATTGTTCCAATGCATTAGCTATCGCTACATTTCTGGAGTCACATCCGGAAGTAGAAATGGTAAAATATCCTTTTCTACCTTCGCACCCTCAACATGAACTGGCAAAAAAACAAATGAAAGCCGGTGGAGGCATCGTGACATTTTTAGTGAAAGGAGGCGTGGAAAGAGGAAGAAAATTCATAAATTCACTTCAACTATCGTCACATTGTGCCAACCTGGGTGATACGCGTACTATCATTACGCACCCGGCTTCTACAACACATTCGAAATTGAGTGAAGCCGATCGTGAATCGGTAGGTATATCACCTGGCTTAATCAGAGTATCCGTCGGACTAGAACACATTGATGATATCAAACAAGATATTGAACAAGCTCTAAAGGCTTCTAAAATGTAACTGTGAAATCATTAAAGAAAAAAGTATTCGCCATATTAGAAACGAATACCCATAAGTATTTTTTAGGAAGGTTTGTTCGTATTCTGATTGTCGGACTCATTTTATTGAATGTGTTTGCAGTCATCATAGAAACCATCGCTTCTATACAAGTTGCTTATGGAACACTCTTTGATATCATCGAATTAGGTTCGGCCATTATCTTTGCCATAGAATATATTCTGCGTGTATGGGTATGTAATCTCCGAAGGCAGTTTAAAGGTCCATGGGGAAGACTGCGCTACATGGTTACACCCATGGCTCTTATAGACTTCTTATCCATTTTCCCTTTCTTATTTCTACTCATCGGACGACTCGATTTCAGAGTATTGATGTTGATTCGTTTCTTCCGTCTGTTGAGAATCTTTAAACTAAGAAGATATTCTCATGCATTAGAAACACTAGTCAGTATCATTCGTGCAAAAAAAGAAGAACTCATCATCACCTTCGCCACCATTTTTGTTTTGTTGATTGTTGCTTCATCCCTCATGTACATTTTAGAACATGAAGCACAACCGGAAGTTTTCTCCAGTATTCCTGCTACGATGTGGTGGGGAGTTGCTACACTGTCGACCGTAAGTTATGGAGACATGGTACCCATGACAGTGTTGGGCAAACTATTGGGATCATGCATTGCTATCATGGGCGTTGCCATGTTTGCTATACCTGCTGGATTAATTTCTGCAGGTTTCAACCAACGAATGATTTTAAACAAACAACAAAAAACGGGGATCAATGAAGAGATCATTTGTCCTCACTGTCATCAAACCTTTCATCACCGTCATTAAATTTCGTACACTTTATTTTCTATTTCTATGTTCAAAATTGCTGGTATCTGGGGTGCATGTGCGGGAGTATTATACATTGCATTAACATGGGTTTCTTTAGCCAAGCGCCAGGAATTAAATACCTTTCCTGCGTGGGGCTTGTTGTCAACGGCATTGTATATTATTATCCTTGGTGTATTTATTTTTATAGCCATGCGCAATGCCCGCTCCAAATTTTATAGCACGATAGGAATCAACTACGCACAAACATTATACATCGGCGTCTTAACCGCTGTCATCACTGGCTTTATAGCGGGTATATTTGCCTTCTCCTACATACAATTTGTAGAACCTGATTTCGGCAGCAAACTGATTATCGAGATGACAGCAGAAATGACAAAGCATAAATTGCCCGCAAAAGACATTGCTGAGATGACTACTCAATTAAAAACAAGTTACACTCCACCCAATCAATTCATGTCTTTGTTGATTGGTACAACGATCATGGGAATCATCTGTTCTTCACTGCTCGCTATTTTTGTAAGAAACCGCGATACATTCACCAGTAATCAATAAGAAATGCAAGTTAAAACAATAAAAAAGGGGAAGAGTTAAATGACTCTTCCCCTTTTTTATTCATGCATAGATCCTTCGCATTTGTATTATCGCTAGCGGATTGCTAGATTTGTATTCCAATAAAAGCTTGGCACTTTTTTCAGCTTCTATTCTATCGGCTTTATTTATATCACTTTTCGCTATGACTATTTTCAAAAGAATTACTATCTGTTTTTTATTTTCCATTTCTTTATTCTTTTATGCCGGTAGCCTTTATGCACAATGGCAAATCAATGGACCGTTTGGCGGTTCAGTAAAATGTTTGACGGTTGTTGACACCATTGTGTATGCAGGGACATTAGAAGGCGGACTTTATCAAAGTACTAATCAAAACATCGAAGCATGGAAACCGTTGTATACAGTATTGAACACAGATAAAATCAATGCAATTGCTTCAATGGGTTCGACAGTAATTGTTGGTTCAGCAGATCGGGGGATTTTTATTTCTGCTGATCAAGGTGCCACATGGATTCAAAAAGTAAATGGATTAACCAATACAAATATACTATCCTTGTTTGTGAACGGAACAAGCATCTATGCTGGTACTAATGGGGGAGGTGTTTTTGTAAGTACCTCCAATGGAAATTCATGGACTGCTGTTAATGCGGGGTTATCCAATCTAACTGTAAATACGATTACTCTAACAGGCACGACACTCCTTGCAGGGACTAACGGTGGTATATTTTATAGCATAAATAATGCAGCTTCCTGGACTGCGGGTAACACAGGATTAAGTACACTTACAGTCAAAAGTATTATCATTTCAGGTGCTACACTATTTGCGGCAACAACAGGAGGAATATATAAAACAGGTACACCAGCATTCAATTGGTCACAAAGTAACATCGGATTAACAAGTACGTATGTGAACCAAATTATTCTCTCTGGTGCTACTTTGTATGCAGCAACAGCTGGCGGAGTGTTTAGTAGTACTACATCGGCTCTATCATGGACTGCGGCAAGTTCAGGCCTACCACATGATACAATAACTGCATTAGCTCTATTTGAAAACAAATTAATTGCCGGGACTAAACCATCTGGAATATACACCACCACTCTATCGTCCATCAATTGGTCTGTGAGCAATACAGGTTTAAATAGTTTAAAAACTTTGGCGCTTTATGTCAGTGACGACTTTATTACAGTAGTTACACAAAAAGGTTTATTTACGAGTAGAAATCAAGCAGCAAGTTATGTACCATCAAATCGTGGACTGACCGATAGTATTAATGTTTATCGTTTATCCTTTTTTAATAAGAAATCATTCGTCGCTACTGCTAGAGGAGTATTTATAAGCCTAGACACTACAAAAAACTGGATTGATATTTTCACAACAAACGAGACCATTTTTTGGATAACAACTGGTGGTAATATAGGCCTCCCATCTAATATTCGTATCCTTTGGTCGGAATCATATGACACGACTATTGTTGCAGGCACAGACATACAAGGAGTTTATAAATATAGAAATGGTCCTATTGGTCTAGCTTGGTATGAATTCAATAATACGCTAATGCGAAATCAACAAGTAACATCCTTTGCTTTTATAGAAAATAAAATCTTCGCAGGGACTCCAGCCCACGGCGTATTTATGAGCGATCTATCCACGCCTACCTGGATCCAGATAAATACGGGATTGCCGAATCAAAATATTACAGCGCTAGTTGCAATAGATCAATATCTCTTAGCTGGATATAAAGGAGGCCTAGCCTTCACGTCGAATAATGGAACTTCGTGGCAAACTGTCGACATGACTAACTTTCCTTCTTTTGCAATAATTAACAATATTGGATTCAGCACCGATAGAGTTTACATTACAACCTCTACTAATTCGATGTACTCCATTGCTAAAAGTGAATTATTTCCCTCGTTAGCGACCGGCATCTTTCAACAAGAAACAACATCAACAAAAAACATTGTGGTCTCTCCCAATCCTAATAATGGAACTTTTAAAGTTGATGACTCAGCTCTTGACACAAAAATATCAGAGATATCTATTTACAATTATTATGGACAATTGATGAATACTTTTTATGACGTATCAGAGCGCATTCAGGTGAATTATCCTCATGGAATTTATTACTTACAAATGCGAACTAGTACAAATGAATTGATAAGTCAGAAAATCATCATACAATAAGCTACACTATTACAAGCCTAAAGTTTGTATAACTCTTACAGCAGAAATCTCTCCACACTTGAAATGGCCCAGTGGACAAGCTTTATATCCATGCAAACCACAAGGTTTACAGGTTAAGTATTCTTCCGCTTCGAATACCCAGGAACGATCTGATAACGGGGTAAAGCCAAATGCTTTTACAGTCGAACAAAAAAATGCAGCACACGGTGCATTCACGGCAGAGGCTAAATGTAATGGTGCTGAATCGTTGACAAAATTCATCACCGCACCTTTCATGACTCCCGCAGATTCTAATAAATTCAATTTGCCTGCAAGGCTTTCTACTTTATCACTATTTACCTGACGGATAATCTGCTCACAACCTTCTTTGTCGGATGGGGCTCCCATCAAATACACCTGGTATTTAGGCACCAACAGTTTAATCAATTCCACCCAATGTTTTTCAGGATATTGTTTGGTAAACCAAATGGAAAATGGTGCCATGCAAATGTAAGGACTCTTCAACTCCAATGTTACAGACTTCGGATAAAGCTTAGGTTTTGCGGAGGCGTTATCGGTGTACCTCGCAATGAGTTTTTGATTGCGATCTACTTCATGAACAGTTCTGCCATTCTCGTTATACTGATGTTGGACACGGTATGTAAACAAAAAAGATAACGGGTTTTTGTCGAAACCAATCGTCTCTTTTCCTCCTGACAAAACGGTGATTAATCCAGTCGTAAAAAATCGCTGCAAATTAATGACCAGGTCATATTTCTCTTTACGCAAACCTGTAATAAGTTTCCAAAGATTTTTATACTTACTACTCTTATCAAAAATCAATACACGATGCAGGAATGGATGATCTTTGCAAATGGATTCATTCCCTTTGCGTACCAATAAATCCAATCGTGCCAGCGGATAAAAGGCGTGTAACTTTTCCAATACAGACGTCGCCAGAATTGCATCACCGATGAAGGCCGTTTGAATGACGAGGATCCGCTGCATGGAATTTTTACTCATTGTGTATAGTAGACTTATCAGTAACTAATATATAAAAGAAAACCCTGTCACGTATGCACGCAACAGGGTTTTCTTATTTCTTTCTCTTATTTATTTTTTTGTAGTCTCTACGGAGAAGTTCACTTTCACTAAATCTCCAACCATTGGATTAGATTCACCAACTTTGAAGTCCACACGATTGATTTCAAATTCTCCTTCGAATACATATACATTCGTCTTCATCATTGGATTTGGTGTCTCACCAGCATAGTTGAACGGTACACGAACTTCTTTAGAAATTCCTTTTACAGTCAACTGACCAACTGCTGTGTAAGCAAATTTACCTTCTGTTTTTTCAATAGAAGAAGAAACAAATTTGATTTGAGGAATTGAATCTGCTGCAAAATATTCAGGCGTACGAAGGTGCTCATCACGCATTGAATTTTGTGTGTTGATAGACTTCGCATTCAATACCAATTCAATAGAAGATGTTTTCAAATCACCTGTCAAATTAACCACTCCAGTATCTACGCTGATTGTTCCGTTAGCAGTAGACAACAAGTGTTTCACTCCGAAGCCAACGAATGCGTGGTATTTGTCCAATACAAATGTACCGTTCAATGAATCAATACTTTTTGATTCTACCCAAGCCTTAGGTGTTTCAGCACCAGACTCTGTTCCTTCTATACTTACTACTGCGATGTATGGAGCAATAACCAAAGAAACGATAGACATCAATTTGATCAGGATGTTCATAGAAGGACCTGAGGTATCTTTGAATGGATCACCTACTGTATCTCCCGTTACAGAAGCCTTGTGTGGTTCTGATTTTTTGTAGAACATTTCACCGTTGATCAAGACTCCTTGTTCGAATGATTTTTTAGCATTGTCCCATGCACCACCGGCATTGCTTTGGAAGATTCCCATCAACACACCTGATACGGTAACACCTGCCAATAAACCTCCTAATACTTCAGGACCAAATACGAAACCAACAAGAACAGGAGTAATCAAAGCGATAGCACCTGGCAACATCATTTCACGAATAGATGCTTTCGTAGAAATCGCTACACATTTTTCATATTCAGGTTTTGCTTTGTATTCCATAATACCTGGAATCTCTCTGAACTGACGACGAACTTCTTGTACCATGTCCATCGCTGCTTTACCCACTGCTTGAATACACAAGGCAGAGAATATAAATGGAATCATTCCACCGACAAACAAACCAGCCAATACTGGTGCTTTGTAAATGTCAATCGCGCTGATACCAGCGATACCAACGAAGGCTGCAAACAAAGCCAATGAAGTCAAGGCAGCAGAAGCGATCGCGAAACCTTTACCGGTAGCAGCTGTAGTATTACCTACCGCATCCAAATTATCTGTACGCTCACGCACTTCCGGAGGCAACTGACTCATTTCCGCAATACCACCTGCGTTATCTGCAATCGGTCCGAAAGCATCAATTGCTAATTGCATCGCTGTAGTAGCCATCATACCAGCAGCAGCGATAGCTACTCCGTATAGACCTGCGAAATAATAAGAAGACATGATACCACCTGCCAATACTAAAATTGGAATCACAGTGGATTTCATACCGACTGCCAAACCACCGATGATGTTTGTGGCGTGACCTGTTGCTGATTGTTGAATGATAGAATTTACAGGACCTTTACCCATCGCCGTATAGTACTCTGTAACGATACTCATTAAAGTACCAACGACAAGACCAACGACAATAGCGAAGAATACATTCAGATTAGAGAATTCATAACCACGCAGATTCAATGTTTCTGGCAACATGAACATGACAATGAAATAAGAAGCAATACCAGTGATGGCAATAGAACTCCAGTTACCCAAGTTCAAAGCCGTTTGCACGTTTGATTTTTCATCCTTGATTGTTACAAACCAAGTACCGATGATAGAGAATACAATTCCCAATCCACAGATTACCATCGGCAACAAGATCGGAGACAAACCACCGAATTTATCAGTCACTGTAATTTCCTGACCCAATACCATGGTAGCTAAAATCGTTGCTACATAAGAACCGAACAAATCGGCACCCATACCTGCTACGTCACCTACGTTATCACCTACGTTATCAGCGATGGTTGCTGGATTACGTACATCATCTTCGGGAATACCTGCTTCTACTTTACCTACCAAGTCAGCTCCAACATCTGCTGCTTTGGTATAAATACCACCACCCACGCGGGCGAATAATGCAATTGATTCTGCTCCTAAAGAAAAACCAGTCAATACTTCGATAGCCGTTTTTACGGTGTTAGGACCTAGGTCAGCAAAGATGCATAAGAAGGTGATGAACAATCCTCCAAGACCAAGTACTGCTAAACCTGCAACACCAAGACCCATTACCGTACCACCTGTGAACGATACTTTCAATGCTTGTTTCAAACTGGTACGAGCAGCCTGAGTGGTACGAACGTTGGCTTTAGTAGCTACTTTCATACCGATATATCCTGCAGTCGCAGAAAACACAGCACCTATTATAAAGGCTATAGAAATGATCCAGCTTGAATGAATTTCTTTTCCGTTGACTTCATGGATGGTTCCAGAATAAGCCAATAACACCGCAGCAAAAAGAACGAAGATACTTAGTACTTTCCATTCTGCTTTCAAAAAAGCCATTGCACCGTCAGCTATATAGCCAGCCAGTTCTTGCATTTTGGCATCACCTGCATCCTGCTTGGATACCCAGGCAGATTTGATGAACATGACCAGCAACCCGAGTAAGCCGAGGGCCGGTACTAAATAAAGAGCATAATCCTTCATAAAGAGAATGTATAAATAAGTTATTAGTTAAAAGTTTGTTTAGAGGGGTGCAAGCTATGTATTTTAAGTTAATTTTCAAAAATGAATATCAGTCAAAGGACACTATATTAATCCACTGATAAGGCCTTTTCCACCTCCGGAAGCAAAAGTTCTGTCCATTGTTTATACATCAGTCCCGAAGGATGCAGTCTATCCTCTGCAACTAGCGCTGGATGAGAAGAAGCTTCTCTACTGATAGGCGTAATGTCCACGTAGTGAACACCTTTCTTAAACGCGATGCGTTTATTAACTTCGTTAAAGGCATCTATCTCCTTCCCTATTTTAGCTTTACTGCCTGCTCCAAAGGGTGTACAACCATAATCTGGGATAGATAAAACAATAACTCTCCCTTTTTTGCTTTTAGCTAACACGATAGCACGATCCACCAATTGGGCAAATTGTTTTTCATAAGCAGCAATTGGATATCCTCTAAACTGATTGTTGACTCCTATTAATAAGGTCACCACATCAAAATCATCCGAAGGGTTCACTTTATCCATGGCCGACATCAGTTCGTCGGTCGTCCAGCCTGTGCGTGCAATGACTTGTGGCTGATCAATGGAAATTTTCTTTTCGGTCAACCCTTTACTCAATAAAAAAGGAAAAGTCTGTTGCTGAGCAACAGACTCTCCAATGGTATAAGAATCACCCAGGGCTAAATATTTAATGGATGAAGGTTGACTCATGGCTGTCATACTATAAGTGAAGAACAGAATAATAAAGCATACATATCCTTTCTTCATAACGATTAGGCATTGACTGGTTCATTGTATTCTTCTACCGGAATACAAGAGCAAAATAAATTACGATCTCCGTAAGCACTGTCAATTCTACTCACTGAAGGCCAGAACTTCGCTTGTCTTACCCAATCCAATGGGTAAGCGGCTTTTTCGCGACCGTATGGTCTGTCCCACTTATCGGACAATAATATTTCTGAAGTATGCGGAGCCATTTTCAATACATTGATGGTTTTGTCGGCTTTACCTTCTTCAATTTCTCTGATCTCCTGACGAATAGAAATCATGGCTTCTGCAAAACGATCCAACTCTGCTTTGGATTCACTTTCTGTCGGCTCGATCATCAATGTTCCTGCTACCGGGAAAGAAACCGTAGGCGCATGGAAACCGTAATCCATCAAACGTTTGGCGATGTCTTCTACTTCTACACCGGCAGATAATTTAAAGGAACGACAGTCTAAGATGAACTCGTGTGCACAACGTCCGTTGCTACCAGAGTACAACACCTTGTATTCTTTTTCTAATTTCGATTTTAAATAATTCGCATTCAGTATGGCCATCTCTGTTGCTTTCTTCAAGCCACTCGCTCCCATCATGGCAATGTAAGCGTATGGAATTGGAAGAATAGCCGCACTACCAAACAACGCTGCAGATACAGCCGTGATGGCTTTCGGTGATTTATGTTCAGCCAATACATGAGAAGGTAAATATTGCACCAAATGTTGTCCAACACCAATCGGTCCAACACCAGGTCCACCACCACCGTGAGGGATGCAAAATGTCTTGTGTAAATTCAAGTGACAAACATCGGCACCAATAGCTGCAGGAGAAGTCAATCCAACTTGTGCATTCATATTGGCTCCGTCCATGTATACTTGACCACCGTATTGATGAATCGTATTACAAATGTCTTTGATCGATTCTTCAAACACTCCGTGAGTAGAAGGATACGTTACCATTAGACAAGCTAAGTCCGCAGCATGTTCTTCTGCTTTCTTTTTCAAATCTGCTACATCGATATTTCCCATATCGTCGCAAGCTACCAACACGACTTTGAAACCTGCCATCACTGCACTCGCTGGATTCGTACCGTGTGCAGAAGTGGGAATCAATGCTACATTTCTATGGTGATCACCTCTGTCAGCATGGTATGCACGAATGACTAGCAAACCTGCGTATTCTCCTTGTGCACCAGAGTTTGGTTGCAAAGACACACCTGCAAAACCAGTAACTCCACACAACCATTTTGACAATTCATTGGTCAGGTGAATATAACCTCCTACCTGATTCACCGGAACGAAAGGATGTATAGAAGCAAACTCAGGCCAGGTCACCGGAATCATTTCTGTCGTAGCATTCAACTTCATCGTACATGATCCCAATGAAATCATAGAATGAGCCAACGACAAATCTTTATTTTCCAAGTGCTTCAGGTAACGAAGCATGTTGTGTTCGGAATGATACGAGTTAAATACAGGATGTTGTAAATATTTTGATTCACGTTGCAAAGCAACAGGGATATCCAGGTCACTGTTGATAACATCTGTCCAGGAAATAGAAATGCCTTTACCACAGGCTTGAGAAAATAATTCTGTGATGGCATCTAAATCTGTGCGTGTAGTTGTTTCATCTAATGAGATAAAAACTTTATCTGCATAATAGCGAAAGTTAATTCCTACTTGTTCTGCTTTCTCACGCAGCGCTTCCGTTTTATTGGCAATAGAAACGACAACGGTATCAAAGGTTACACCTTTGTTTACTACATAACCTGCGTCAGATAAAGCGGACGATAATAAGTCGGTATATTTTTTAATGCGTGAAGCAATTTTCTTTAAGCCTTTCGGTCCATGGTATACAGCGTATGATCCAGCCATCACAGCGAGTAAGACTTGCGAGGTACAAATATTAGACGTTGCTTTTTCTCGGCGAATGTGTTGTTCACGTGTTTGCAAAGCCATGCGGTATGCTTTCTTACCTGAAGCATCTACAGATACTCCGATGATACGACCTGGCATGGAACGTTTGTATTCATCTTTCGTAGCGAAGAACGCAGCGTGCGGACCGCCGAATCCCATCGGTACACCAAAACGTTGACTTGTTCCGATCACTACATCAGCTCCCATTTCACCGGCTGGTTTGAACAAAACGCAAGCCATCAAATCTGTTGCTACTGCTTTGTATATTCCATTGTTATCTGCCAGTTGAAACAGCTCAGCGTAATCAGTATAAATTCCATCTGTATCAGGTGTCTGAACCATGAGTCCAAACACATCTACACTGTTCAAATCATCCGCTGTAATTTTTTTAATGCGAAGTTCTATACCCAAAGGCAGTGATCTGCTTTTCAGTACATCTATTGTTTGCGGAAAACATGTTTCACTGACTAAAAAAACATGTGCGTCTTTTTTATCTGCTTTTCTCAATGCATGTAAAAAGGTCATCGCTTCCGCTGCTGCCGTTGCTTCGTCCAACAAAGAAGCATTCGTAATTTGCATACCCGTCAAATCTGAAACCGTTGTTTGGTAATTGATCAACGCTTCCAATCTTCCTTGTGCAATCTCCGCCTGGTAAGGCGTGTATGCTGTGTACCATCCTGGGTTTTCCAAAATATTTCTCAGAATCACAGGAGGTGTAATGGTACCATAGTAACCCAGACCGATATAACTTTTTGTAATTCTATTCCAGCTGGCTACTTCTTTGAAGTGCGTGATAAAATCTTGTTCTGTCAATGCAGCAGGCAAGCCTTGCATGCCGCCGATGCGAATACCGTTTGGAACCGTTTGTTCGATCAGTTGATCAAGAGAAGTCAAACTCAAACTGTTCAACATGTCGTCTTGTTCTTCTTTGGATGGACCGATGTGTCTGGATTGAAACCCTTCGAATTCAGGATTGGACTTTATCATATTGTTGTATGGAATGAAGCGATGCAATCGCTATAGTCTTGTACTTTTTGGAGTACAAATTTAGTTAAAAAGCAGAGGATAAACCATTTATACACAATGCTGTGGATAAATAAATAAAGCACTATGTATTAGGCTTTTTTAGTATTTTTGAGGTCAAATGAAATCAGCTATTCTCTTCTTTTTATTGGCTTTCCTGACTACACTTTCTGTTCAGGCTCAATCTCCGTTTAAAGACGGTGCATTGAATTACGCTCAATACATTACTCCATCACAAATCAAACAACATGTTTATGTGTTGGCCTCTGATAGTTTGGAAGGAAGAGAAACAGGAAAGCCCGGACAATTCAAAGCAGCAGATTACCTGGTGAAGCAATTCCAGGAAATTGGCTTGCAACCGATCAATACCGAAAAACAAGGTGCAGGATATTTTCAAAACCTAAATATTGAACGCATCCGCTGGAAGCCTTCTTATATGTTGGTAGGTTCTGATACGCTTAAACTTTTTAAAGACTTCTACGCAAAAGGAGAAGTCCTCATCCCTCAGGAAACTTCGATGACAGCAGTGTTTGCTGGTTATGGCATCGATACACTGCCTTACAACGATTATAAGTCTGTCACTGTAGCCGGCAGGGCCGTTTTCATTTTACAAGGAGAACCTGTCATTGATAATATTTCTTTGCTCACAGGAACTACGGCACGTTCAGACTGGAGTACGAACTGGCAAAAGAAAGCTGTACTCGCCTATGCAAAAGGAGCAGCCGCTGTATTCATTGTTTCACCTATCAAAGAAGACTTATTTGTCAATGGTATCAAGCGCATGCGTGAAACCAGAAACGGATACAGTTTAGGATTAGAAACCGAACTGGCTATGGAAAAATCTTTTTTCATTTCTGAACAACAAATGCTCGACATATTAGGTGTCGATAGTATGCGTTTGAGCAGATGGAAATCAGATAAAAATGCACCCAAACAATTACGCGCCAACACGCCTACTCTTCAATTGCGAATTCAGGCACAGGTAGAAAAAATGACGACTCAAAATGTATTGGGAGTTGTGCCGGGTTCAGATCTACGCGATGAATATATTTTTGTCTCTGCACATTACGATCACCTAGGTAAAAAAAATGACAGCACTATTTTTTATGGTGCCGATGACGATGGATCAGGAACAGCCTCCTTGTTAAGCATGGCCAATGCATTCATGCAAGCCTACAAAGTAGGCAAGGGCCCAAGACGCTCCATTGTATTCACCGCTTTTACAGGAGAAGAAATGGGATTGTTAGGTTCTAGTTATTATTCCTCACATCCAATATTCCCAATAAAAAAATCTGTTGTTGATCTTAACATTGACATGATCGGCCGCATAGACGAAGAACATCCTGGTGATTCCAATTATGTATACCTGATTGGCAGCGATCGTTTATCTACAGAGCTTCATCAACTCTCTGAAGAGACAAATAAGACTTACACACATTTATCATTAGATTATACCTACAACGATCCTAAGGATCCAAATCAATTGTACTACCGTTCCGATCATTACAACTTTGCAAAAAAAGGAATTCCTGTGATCTTCTATTTTACTGGTCTCCACGAAGACTACCATCAGATCACTGATACTCCCAATAAATTATTGTATATTAAAACATCGACCATCGCTAAACTCGTATTCTTGACAGCCTGGCAATTGGCTAATCAGGATCACAGAATACAGGTTGACGTTAAGCAGTAAACTCTTCGCATCTACCATGAGCAACGCTTCTGAACATTTCATACAAGACGCAGACAAAAAAGTTTTCGATAAGGAACACCGAAGAAAAATTAATTTCAACATCGGTAAATACGAAAACTCTGTCAAGAACGGTACCTATCAGTTTGCTGATCATGAGTTGGCAAGAAAGAGAACTTCTTTTATCAAAACACAGGTCATTGAAAATCTGGATAAATACTTGATGGAGTTTGAAAACAATTTCACCAAGCAAGGAGGGAAGGTTATTTGGGCAAGAGACGCGAAGGAAGCGTTAACAGAGATTGAAAAAATATTCAAAGCGAAGAATGCGAAAAGTGTCGTGAAGTCAAAAACCATGACTTCCGAAGAAATTCACCTCAACGAATTTTTAGAAAAAAGAAACGTTGAAGTTGTAGAGACTGACTTAGGAGAATACATCGTACAACTCAACGGACAAAAACCTTATCATATCGTAACACCTGCCATGCACATGTCGAGACATGATGTATCGGAGTTGTTTGAAAGAAAATTGGGCGTACCCTACATCGAAGATCCGCAGGAACTCACTCTCATTGCCAGAAATATTTTGCGTCAAAAATATTTGAACGCTGACATCGGCATGACCGGTGCGAACTTTATCATTGCGGACATTGGAGGTATTTCGGTAACTGAAAACGAAGGGAATGCTCGCATGAGTACTACGTTTCCTAAAACACAGATCACTGTTGTTGGAATAGAAAAATTAATTCCATCCATTATGGACCTGGCCTTGTTCCTTCCTATGCTTGCACACAGCGGCACAGGACAACAAGTGACTGTTTACAATACCATTCTATCCGGACCGCGTAAGTCAGATGAAACAGACGGACCGGAAGAAATGTATGTGGTATTGATTGATAATGGAAGAACAACATTGTTGGCCGATGTAGAAAAACGTCAGGCCTTGAATTGCATTCGTTGTGGAGCATGTTTGAATGCTTGTCCAGTATATAAAAACATTGGAGGCCATACCTACAACACGACGTATAGTGGACCTATAGGTTCAGTGATTACACCTCATTACAGAGGCATGGAAAATTTCAAACACTTGAGTTTCGCAAGTTCATTGTGCGGCGCTTGCACCAGTGTATGTCCAGTAAAAATTGACTTACACAATCTTTTGCTTCTCAATAGAAAACAAAGTGTGAAAGAAGGGTTGGCCAACAAGTGGGAAGCCAGAGGATTTAAGATCTGGGGAATTGCCATGAGAAAAAGAGCCTGGATGAATTTCGGTGGAAGTTCATTGAAAAATATGGCGCTTTCATTTTTGTTTAAAAACAGTTGGGGCAAACACAGAGCTTTACCGGAACTTGCTCCGAAGAGCTTTAACCAGCAATGGAAGGAAAAGAAAAACAATAAGGGCTAATCACTAAAACCCTCTGGATAACAAATAGCCTATTCTCGCCTGCACAGATAGTTCATGTTCGTTTATTTTTTCTACCTGCATGAAGGTAGGCTTATCCTTTTGATACAAAGAATCGTTTTCTACCCTCATAGAAAATGCTTCAGTAGCATCTGCTGCTACTGTTAATGATTCACAATGAGCAATGACCGCATCTTTGTTCCAAAGTAACAAAGCAATGGTTGTGACAATAAAGAGAGAAGATAAAATATGCCTGATCATAATCGCCCCGTTTTATTTTATCGATGGGACATAAAAATAATGCTTCTGCATTAAGTAAAGATCATGTATGGATTAGGAAATTGTTTTGTTAGAATGTTCCAACAACAAGCCTAATACAACCGTGCAAGATAATTTCCTTCTTCCCCCTGGTATAAAAATTCCAGATTAAAACCCGCCTGTTCCGCTTTGTCACTCAACAGGTCATAGCCTACATATAACCATGGAAAGGGTTCTCCCTGCACACCTTTGTAAGTCAGCCTGTATTCCATCTCTCCATAATATGCACCGTTCAGATCGATCAGGTAAGAGCCATCTTCTTCTTCAAACATGTAGATGATATCAGAGGATTCCAAAATAATTTGTCCACCCTGGTTGAGTAATGATTTCGCCTTCGCAAAAACATTTTCCAATCCTTCAATCGTTAAGGCCATTCCGATTCCGTTCATCAAAAATAAAAGGGTGTCGTATTGACCTTCTTCTTTATAAAAATCTTTTAGTTCTGCACGAATACCTTGTTGTTTCATGCATTCTACTGCAACAGGTGCGATGTCAATGGCTTTGACATCAAAGCCTTTGTTTTGTAAAATCAAACTGTGGCAACCGGCACCAGCTCCCACATCCAATATTTTACCTTTGCACAAAGACAAGGCAATCTTCTCCCATTCAGGCAATTCATTTTCTTGACGGAATAAATAATCAACCGGCAATTCTTCTCCTTCTGTCAGGTTGGTATCTACATGTATGATGTTTCCTCTTTCTCCTTTGAGGTAATCTTGCATAGCCAACCCGAAAATATCCACTTCCATTGTTATTTATTTTTTTGCAAAACTTCTTTAACGGCCTTCAGGTAAGCATCGCTTACCACCACATCTGAAAATTCTTTTTCAACCAATTGCCTGCTGTTGTTTGAAAATGCCTGCAGTTCTGCTTCACTTTTATTAAACATTTCCATCATCGCACGACTCAGGTCTTTGGCATCTTTTACATGACACAGCAACCCGTTGTAATTTTGTTTGACGATTTCTCTGCAACCCGGAACATCCGTAGCTATGAGCGGTTTCCCCATCGACGCTGCTTCCAGCAATACACGCGAAACACCTTCGCGATAAGAAGGCAGCACCACAACATCAGCTTTGTACACAAACTCTTCTATGCTATCAGTAAATGGAAAATAGCGAACGGGATAACGAGACAAGATGGTTTCGATTTGTGAAGTTGTAATACCGGCTGCTTCTGAATCTGCGGGAGCTCCCTGCAACCAGCATTCTACGACTTGTCCATATTTTTTGCGAATCAAAGTACAGGCTTCTAAATATTCATACAAGCCTTTATCATGAATCAATCGAGAAGCCATTAAAAACACAAATGGAGTTTGTCGCTGGTAAGGACGAAAAGAAAAGCGCTGAAGGTTAACTCCTGATCCGGGGATAAGAGAACTCTTAGATGATTTCACCAAACCCGCTTCTATAAAGAGGTCACGGTCTTCGCTGTTTTGAAAAAATATTCTGAACGGTGATTGGAAAGCAAATTTATATAATCCTTTCGCAATGCTACTCGACAAATTATGATTCAAAAAAACAGTGCCTAATCCCGATACATTGTTGATGACCGGTATCCCAAAAAGTCTGGCAGCAAAGCTCCCGTATATGTTAGGCTTGATGGTAAACTGTAAAACAACATCCGGTTTATGGTGTCTGAAGATTTTCCATACAGACAAAAACAATAAAAAATCTTTGATCGGATTGACTCCTCTGTTTTCCATTTGAACAGGCACGTATCGAACGTGATCAGAAACTAATTTAGCAGAATAACCATCCTGTGGCGCAATACACAATACATCGTATCCTTCATTCACCAAGGCTTTCACGATGTTCATCCGGAAGTTGTAAATATTCCAGGACGTGTTGACAAATATGGCTATCGTTTTTTTTGCGGACATAAGATTCAAACACAACGTTTGATGAACAACAAAAAGGCCCTCATCGGGCCTTCTTATTTTTATTCATTGGGTAAGGGCAGTTCACTTAAGATTCGATCTGCTATTTTTGGAATGTTGTCGCTCACAATTTGGTAAACGTAATTGCTATTGGAATTGTAATGTGTTTTAAAACTGTTCCCGGCTATCTGTTTTCCGTTTGCATCAAAGATGGAAAAGTGTGTAGTAAATGTACGTTCGTAGTTTAGTGCCGCACGATCCAAACAGTTTTCATAATTCGTTTTCACTTCAAACTGATTGATGAAGATATAATAGTCGATGCTATACTTCGCACTGAAGTAATTATAAAAGTCAGGATTTCTTACGATCACACCAAAGTACTTGGTATTATCCTGCGGCAATTCATACTTGGCTTCGCCAGCACCAGTTACTTTATCTTTTTGCTTGGCTATCCACGATTTATTTTTACTTACTGCTACTTCCTTTTGTGCTACATAGCGAGATGAAGGATTGGCAAGGGATTGCTGATAATTATAAGTCACAGAACTATAAATTTTATTCAAGTCACTGATCGAATCTCTTGATCTTCCTCCTACCAAATGAATGGTTTCATAACCGTCTGCATTCAACAACGCATTCATACGACGGCGAAATACTTCTCTGATTTTATTTCTTGGTAAATTGGAACGCGCTGCAATTTCATCGTCCGCATCAGAGAAATATAAATAGGGATCGAATGGAATGATCAATACTTGTTTTCTATCCGGATTAAAATCGTACGGTTCAATGTTGCCTACAAAAGGATTTTGATTCTGCTTATCCTTCAGCGATACATAAGGCTTTTTTGTTGTCGTTGCAGGAGCAGTAGTCGTGGTTTCTATTTTCTTCTCTGGTTGTACAACCGTTTTTACAGGTTCTTCTTTTTTTACTTCTTCTTTCTTCGGTTCCTCTTTCTTTACTTCTTCCTTCGGTTCTTCTACTTTGGGTTCGGCAACGGTAACCACCGGTTTCTTTTCTTCCACCACTGTGGTGTTCACCGCTACTGGCGCAGACTTACGTCCCACTACCAATTCCTGTCCGGCTTTCAGATCGATGTTATTGAGCTTCATCAACTCTTCTACCGTCACTCCAAACTTTTTAGAAATACCATAGTAGGTATCTCCTGGTTGTACTTTGTAAATTACTTCGTCGTCTTCGCCTCTTTCTTTTGCTGCTTCTTTTTTCGCAGACTGCACCAGTGATTCTGTGTAGGGGATGTTGATGACCTGACCTACTTTTAAACCATTTTCTAATTCCGCATTGATCTCCAATAATTCCGATACAGGAACTTTATATTTTGTACTTATGCCATACACCGTTTCACCTGGTTCGACCAGGTAACGTACATGGATCTTATTATTTATTTTAGTGACTCCAATCGAATCAAATGGAGCAGAAGACGCATGAACACTCACTCCGGCTATCATAGCCAACCCTACCGTACACAAAGACAATCCCAACACTTTCATAACATTCATTTTTTATTTGAAGAAATTTCTGAAAATATCATTACCCAACGCAAATACCATCAATGCCAACAAGATGACCATGCCTACTTTTTGCGCACCTTCTAAAAACTTATCGGTAGGTTTTTTACCTGTGATCATTTCATACAATAGAAACACCACATGTCCACCGTCTAATGCAGGGATTGGAAGAATATTCATAAAAGCCAGCACCATCGATAACATTGCCGTGATGCCAAAGAAACGTTCCCAATGCCATTCGCCACTATACACTTTTGCAATCGTAAAGAAGCTACCCAACGAATTGGAAGCATCCAACTCACGGCGGAATATTTTAGAAAATGCACGAAGCTGATCGGTGATGACTTTAAATGATTTGTATGTTCCTCTCGGAATAGACTGTAGGAAAGTATATTTTCTTGTATCGGTTTTTAGATTGATCTCTGTATCAAATCCGATGACTCCATTTGAATCTACCAATACTGGAAGCTTCAACAAAGAGTCTCCTCGTTTCACTTCCAATACAACTTCCTTCTTCTTATTGACTTTCAATACTTCTTTGAAATCCTGAATGAATTTTACCTGCGTATTATTCACTGCCAGAATGCTATCGTCTTTTTGCAATCCGGCTTTCTGAGCATTCATGCCTTCTTTGACTTCTCCTACTTTGAAAGGAGCCAGCGGTTCTATGAATCCCTTTTCTTTGTTGGATAATTCATTCAGTAAATCAGCAGGAATTTTAATTTCTACTTCCTGATTGCCACGCAACACCGTATAAGAACCATTGTTGCCCAAATATACTTCTCTGGTATCTGCGAAGTCTTCTACCGTCGTACCGTTGACTTTTAAAATCTTATCACCTTTTTTTAATCCGATTTTCTGCGCCGATTCATACGCATAGATTCCATTTTTATTTACTTCCTTGGTCGTGATGTATTCTTCGCCAAAGATGTAAGTCAGGAAAACAAAAATCAAAATACCAGTTACGATATTGACTATGATACCTCCCAGCATCACGATCAAGCGCTGCCATGCTGGTTTAGATCGAAACTCCCAGGGTTGTGGTTCCTGAGCCATCTGCTCTGTATCCATGGATTCATCAACCATACCAGAGATCTTTACAAAACCACCCAGCGGAATCATCCCAATAGAATATTCTGTTTCACCGATTTGTTTTCCGAAAATTTTGGGAGGAAATCCAATGGAGAATTTTTCTACACGCATGCCGAAATACTTGGCAGCTACCATGTGTCCAAGTTCGTGTACTCCAACTAAAATAGATAAACCCAGAATCAACTGAGCAGCCATTACTAAAATTCCTATAATATCCATTGACGTTTTTAACTAATGCCTACTAATTCTTTTGCTATTCTTCTCGCTTCTTCGTCTGATGAAATGTAATCGTCCAAGACCGGTTTTGCAATATAAGGGACTTTAGCCATACATGCTTCAATAATTTCGGACATCTCCATAAATCCGATCTTTTCTTTTAGAAATTGTTCTACCGCAACTTCATTGGCAGAATTCAATACGCAAGGAATATTACCACCTCTTTGCATCGCTTCGAAAGCAAGTCCTAAATTTCTAAAGGTTTCTACATCCGGTTTCTCGAATGTCAAACTTCCATATTGACTAAAATCAAAACGAGGAAAGTCCGAAGCAATGCGATTAGGATAAGCCAATGCATATTGAATCGGAAGTTTCATATCCGGCAATCCCAATTGCGCCTTGATGGAACCATCTCTGAATTGCACCAGTGAATGTATAATAGACTGAGGATGAACCACCACTTCAATTTGATCAATGGTCACATCGAATAACCATTTCGCTTCGATCACTTCCAGGCCTTTATTCATCAATGATGCCGAGTCGATGGTAATCTTTGATCCCATCGACCAGTTGGGATGTTTCAAGGCTTCTTTGGGACCAACATGCAGCAGTTCACTTTTCTGTTTGCCTCTAAATGGACCTCCTGATGCGGTAAGAATAATTTTTTCAATGGGATTGTGCCACTCTCCTGCCAAACACTGAAAGATGGCTGAATGTTCCGAATCTACAGGCAACAAATCTACTTTGTACTGGCGACAAAGATCTGTGATCAATTGACCAGCGACTACCAACGTTTCTTTGTTTGCCAAAGCAATGTGTTTACCTGCTTCGATGGCTTTAATCGTAGGAATCAATCCGGCATAGCCGACCAAGGCTGTCAATACCATGTCGATGCTTTCCATTTGCACTACCGAGTTCAAGGCAGTAGAACCGGCATATACTTTAATGTCGAGTGGATTTAATGCATCAAATACTTTTTGATATTGACTCTCATCAACAATAACGACGGCATTGGGTTTGAATTCCATCGCCTGACGAATCAATAAATCAGCGTTGTATTGAGCGGTTAATATTTCTATACCAAATAAATCAGGATTCTTACGCACTACGTCCAGCGCCTGTGTACCGATGGAACCGGTAGATCCTAGTATGGCAATATTTCTTTTGAGTTCTTGTTTCAATTTATATTCTGCTAATGTAGAATTTTATAATTCGTAGCGGTTGCATTTTGTTTTTATGTCATCAAGAAGGATTGGAATTAGGGCGTGTCCCTTCGGGTCGGGCTATCCACTGCAAGTCCTCGCTCGATCAACCTCTGTCCACTAACAAACCAATCGGCTCGCTCCGGGCTTTCCGTTCCTATCCCTCACGCGGCTTCTGCTAAATTAGAAACTCTTATCCTTTTCATCTTCACTAGATTTTAAAAGCAGTAAGCCCATTGGCAAAAGATCTGTCGTTTGCTAAACGAGGAACTTTATTCTGTCCTCCCAACTTGCCCAATGTTTTCATGTAATCTACAAATGCACCTTGTCTAAGTGTAGTCAATGCCAATGGCATTAAAATATTTCCAGTGATTAAATCGTCGTAATAAATATTCAAACGAATCATCGCGCGATCCAGGTCTGCCGCAAACTTACTTGCATCGGTTGGAGCTTTGCTGAACTCTACCAACCATTCGTGATACGATTGTCCCTTCTCAGAAGAAACATAAGGAGCTACGGTAAACTCTGTGACTTCTGTTCCAGGATTTAAGAGCAGCGTTTCTTTCATCGCTTTCTCGACTTCTTCGCCAATCACATGTTCACCAAAGGCAGAAATAAAATGCTTGATGCGTCCCGTCACCACGATGCGATAAGGAGCTCTACTCACAAACTTCACTGTATCGCCAATCGAATAGCCCCACAAACCGGCATTGGTACTCATCACTACCGCATAGTTTTGTCCCAGCTCTACTTCTGCAATGGTAAGTCTCGGAGGATTGACATCGAAGTAATTGGCAACAGGAATGAATTCATAAAAGACGCCACTGTTGAGCAATAAAAGCAATCCTTCTTCTGCTGTCGCATCCTGAAAAGCAATGAAGCCTTCCGAAGCCGGATAGGTTTCTATACTGTCAATTTTTTTCCCAATGCTGTCAAACAAGCGTGCTTTGTAAGGTTCGAAGTTGACGCCACCGTACACAAACAAATTAAAATTAGGAAACACTTCTGAAATGGTCTTTCCTGTTTTCGCTTGTATGCGATCGAAATACATTTGTACCCAAGGCGGAATGCCGGAGATCAGAGACATATCCTGCGACAATGTTTCTTCTACAATGGTATCGAGTTTGGTTTCCCAATCGTCGATGCAATTCGTAGCATAGCTGGGCAGTTGATTGCTGCGCAGGTAGCCCGGTACATGATGGTTCACAATACCCGAAAGACGACCAATGTAAATACCGTTCTTCTGATCAATCTCCGGACTGCCGGAAAGGAACATTAATTTTTTATCGAGGAACTGTGACTTGCCTGTGCGATGTACATAATTCAACAAAGCGTCGCGTGCAGCGGCAATGTGAAAAGGAATAGAATCCTTTGTAATGGGAATGTACTTGACACCAGAGGTAGTGCCTGATGTCTTGGCAAAATAAACCGGTTTACCTGGCCATAAGACATTTGATTCGCCTTTGACCACTTTTTGTACATAAGGATTCAATTCTTCGTAATCCCTAACAGGTACCCTTTGTACAAATGACCGATGGTCTTTGATGCCCGCAAAATCATGCTCTTTGCCAAATTGCGTATCCTTTGCGCGCTGAATCAAATGCTGAAAAACCTGTTCTTGCGTAATCGCTGGCTGTGAGGACCATTTGTCTTGTTGTTGAACAATCCAATTGGCCAGCGGTTTGCTTAGAAAAGACCTGATTCCCATACTCCGGTTGATAGACAATTTATCTAAAAATAGGCAGAGCTTTCTGAATAAAAAAATGAATCCTGTAAATTACTCTTGTTGAGCGGGAATAAAGATTACCACAAGGTAAAGCAATGAAAACGGATTAAAAAAATCAGGAGAATACAATACCATTTCACTTCTTTTCATTCGTTATCCTTTACTATATTGCTTTTCAATATCATGCATTCAAAATTACCCACACATATGAAAAAGTATCTCTTCTTGACTATTTTATCTATAGGGTCCGGCAGTTTGGGAGCCTATCTCTTTCAAAAGCTATCTCCTTCGGAAGAACAACTTTATACCATTGAACAGCCCTCCGGTAAATCTGCATTACTGGCCAATTACCATGGGGCTTCCGATGGTATATTGAATACTGACTTTGTAACTGCATCGGCAATCAGTACGCCCAATGTGGTTTATATTACTACCATGGCCAACAGCAACAGTAACGGCTGGGCTGACTGGTTCTTCAATGGAGGAAATCAAAATACAGCAGGCTCGGGATCAGGAATTATTTTTTCAAAAGACGGATACATCGTTACCAATAACCATGTCATTGAAAATGCAGATAAAATCGAAGTCATGCACAACAGAAAAAGTTACGCCGCCAAACTTGTAGGCCTGGACCCTTCTACTGATCTGGCCGTGCTGAAGATTGACGGAGTCAATTTGCCTGCAGTAAAAGTTGGTAACTCATCTGCAGTACGAGTTGGCGAATGGGTATTGGCTGTTGGTAATCCATTCAATTTAACATCTACTGTGACGGCAGGTATTGTGAGTGCAAAAGGAAGAAATATCAATTTACTAAGCAGTCAATTTCCTATAGAATCATTTATACAAACCGATGCGGCCATCAATCCCGGCAATAGCGGTGGAGCACTGGTCAATCTCAAAGGTGAATTAATAGGCGTCAATACTGCCATCTATAGTCGCACCGGATCATACACCGGTTATGGTTTTGCAGTGCCTGTTGACATCGTAAAAAAAGTAGTGAACGATTTGATTCAATACGGCATTGTACAAAAAGCATTTACCGGTATACAAGTGGCTGAAGTCAATTCTACCCTCGCGGAAAAACATCAGCTACAAGGCTTAAACGGTGTAGTCATTACGTCTATCCAATCCGACGGTTCATCGGCTTCAGCAGGATTGAAAATAGACGATGTCATTTTAAAAATCGATGAAATAGACATCACGTCGAAAAGTATGTACGATGAAGTGTTGAGTTATTATTCACCAGGAGATAAAATAAAGATCACCTACAAAAGAGATTCTCACCTGCCCGAAACAACCACCTTACAATTGACCAATAAAGAAGGAACAACTTCTATATTAAAAAACACTGTGTATACTTCTGAATTGTTAGGAGCGGACATGGAATCCCTGTCGAAAGTAGAACGAGATAAGATGAATCTCAAAAGTGGTGTCGTGCTGGGCAATATTCATAACGGATTGATTCGCCGATTGGGCTTGCAAAAAGGATTCATCATAACAAGCGTCAATAACCAGCCTATACATACACCAAAAGAAATAGAAGACATCTTATCACAGATCAAAGGAAGAGTGATCATAGAAGGCTACAACAGCAATGGAGGGCGGACGGTGTATTCCTATTATTTTTAAGACAGGAACAACATTTAAAAGGGACGAGCCAGGAGGTACGAGGAACGAATTAACCGTCCCTCGTACCTCCTGGCTCGTCCCTTATTATTTTAAACAGCTACTAAAAAAATAAAGCCCATCACTAACTAATAAGGATGGGCTTTAACAAAAAAGGAGATGAGATAATAAGAATCTAAAAATTAAACACCTGGTTTAAGTTTTATTTTTTTAATCAAGTCCTGCATGGTAGCATTGAAACGTTTGTCAGTATCGATCAAGTCATTTACTGCTGTGATCGCATGAATCACGGTACTGTGATCTCTGCCACCAAAATGAGCGCCAATAGACTTCAGCGACATGTTGGTATATTCTTTTGCAAAATACATAGACACCTGACGAGCGACTACAATTTCACGCTTACGTGTTTTATCTTTTAGTAAGTCTACGGCCACGCCAAAATATTCTGCTACGAATTTTTGGATGTAGTCTATGCCTACTTCTGATTCAATGCTTTGAACTATTTTCTGTAATGTTTCTTTAGCCAGTTCCAGATCCAATGTTCTTCCTGCTAAAGCATTTTGTGCCAGCATAGAATTGATCACACCTTCCAGTTCACGCAAGTTGGTATCTACACTATACGCAAGGTATTCAATGACATTTTCAGGAATGGCTACACCATGTGCATCAGCCTTCTTGTGAATGATGGCAATACGCGTTTCCAAATCAGGAAACTGCAAGTCTGTATTCAATCCCCACTTAAAACGGGATAATAATCTTTCCTGAAATCCTTTTAGATCTTTAGGAGAACAATCACTTGTTAAAATAACTTGCTTTCCATTTTGATGCAGGTTGTTGAATACATGGAAGAAAATTTCCTGCGTTTTTTCTTTGCCTGCAAAAAACTGAACATCGTCTACAATCAACACATCTGCACTTTGGTACGTTTGTCCAAAGTCAGTTGCCTGATTGGTTTTAATAGCTTCTACAAACTGATTGGCGAAACGTTGTGAGTCTACATACATCACCAACTTATCTGGAAACTGTTTGTGAATTTCATTACCAATGGCTTGAACCAAGTGAGATTTACCAAGTCCTACTCCACCATAAACAAATAATGGGTTAAACGAAGTCACTCCCGGTTTTTGTGCTACTGCATATCCCGCAGAACGAGCCAATCGATTGCAATCTCCTTCAATGAAATTATCAAATGTATATTCTGCTTTTAATTGATACTCAGCAGCCAACTTATGCGCTTTTTCTCTTCCTGCGTTATGCACATCAGGAACTTTTGTACCGTTTGTCTTAGCAGCCAGTTGTTTATCATGACCATTAGACAATCCATTGGTGACAGATTGCGCTCTTTTTTCTACTGAAATAGAATATTCCAATTGTCCTTCCGATCCCAACTCTATGTCAATGGCGTTGCGCAGCACATTTACATAGTGTTCTTCCAACCACTCATAAAAGAATTGACTTGGCACTTGTATTGTCAACACACTGTTATTCAACATCAAAGGTTCGATTGGTTCAAACCAGGTGCGATAGCTCTGATCTCCGACCTGTTCTTTGATATATGTTAAACAATTAGACCAAACTGATTTACAATCCCTTACTTCAATCATATTTTCTCAAACGGTATAAAAAGTACGCCCTTTATTTATGGGGGGTGACAAAGATGAACAAAAAAAAATAACAAAAAAATGCGATTCCATACTTGACTTTTCTATATACCCACATACTAAGATTTTAGAATGTCAAGGGCTAAAAAAAAGTTTATTAAATACTATTATTTATTTAAATAGTACAATAAAACTCTACTCTATTCACATCAAAACGCAAGTTTTTTTGATGTAATAAACAGTATAAAAAATAAATGTTTTTTCGCTTGCAAATTTGGGTTTTTGCCTCCTAAAAAGCATTCTTAATCTATTACGTCCTATTACCAAATTGTTACTAATGAAGTTATAAAGGCGTTTATCCACAGGAAATGTGGATAACGCATGGGGTTATTCACAATCTCTTTCAAGCAGTGATGAGTCTCCATAACTCAAAAATCGGAAGTCATTTTCAAGAGCATATTGGTAGATTTTTCCCCAATTCTTACCCGCAAACGCAGCGAGCAATAACATCAAGGTACTCTCTGGTTGATGGAAGTTCGTAATCAATAAATTAACATAACGAAAACGATAACCAGGTACAATGAGTATCGATGTCTTAATGCTGACACGATTCAGTTGATGTTCACGAAGCCATGACAATATAATTTCTAATGCTTCAATTGGTTTTAACGATGTGGATAAATTATAAGGATCCCATTGCTTAACATTCAACTCACTCACAGTATGCGCTCCCGCTTTTATTTTAACAGCGATCCAATACAAACTTTCTAAGCAACGCACCGACGTTGTACCGACCGCCACCAGAGGTTTTCCGGCGTTCGCTAACAGTTGTACGATAAACGATTCTTCAATGATTAATTCTTCTTCGTGCATCTCATGCGTATGAATAGAAGAAGTTTTGATCGGTTTAAATGTTCCGGCTCCTACATGCAATGTCGTATACAACAATTGAACGGAACGATCACGCAATTCATCCAAGACACGATCTGTAAAATGCAATCCTGCCGTTGGCGCTGCTACAGACCCTTTGATCTTTGCATACACCGTTTGATAGGTTTCTTCATCTGTGCTTGAAACTTCTCTTTTAATATAAGGAGGAAGCGGTAATTGCCCCGCCAGATCCAATACTTCGGCCCACGATAAAAAAGAAGGGGTCCAGGAAAATTCAACCTCGTAATGATCTTCTTGTTTATTCAGCAATACAGCAGAAAGTTCAACCTGCTGGTCTTTATCCAATACTAAAACCAATGCCTCTTGTTTCCATTTTTTAGCATTACCTACGAAACATTTCCATTGAACGCGCTCTTGCGACGACAAAGCACTAACCTGTTCCTCACCATTCGCCTGCTCCAAACAAAAAATTTCTACCTGTGCACCTGTCGTGGTTTGAAAAAGCAATCGGGCCCGGATGACTTTCGTTTGATTGAAAACCATCAACGCTCCTTTCGGTATATGATCGGCCAGGGATTTAAAAATAGTGTGTGTGATCGCTCCTTTATTACAGAGCAACAGCTTGGACTGATCTCTTGGGGAAACCGGAAACAACGCGATCCTCTCTTTGGGTAAATCGTAACGGTACTCTTCTAAATCGATAATGGGTAACACTAGCTTTCTTATTTAACAATCGATCCTTTTCTATGAATTGGTTCTCCTAAAGGAAGACCCGATACCAAGAGCAATACAACATCCTGCGTTGCCTGAACTTCCAGGTCTTGCGAAGTAAAAAATACAGCTGTACCTAAAGGTTGATTTTTGCTTTCTATGTTCGCCAGTCCGGAAGAAACGTAGACAAATCCATTGTACCCTTTAGGTAATACCAATTTGTATTTACCTCCTGATTTGATTTGTATTTCCTGAATGAATATTTCTGCTTTTGTACGCACCGTCTCTCCCTGTGCCACGATGGTTTTCAATGTTACTTGTTCATTAATCTTAGTCGATGGAATTTCTTCTGATTTTATAGATTGATAACCTGGTGACATGGTTTTAAATTCTTTGGGCAGGTTGATCCAAATCTGAAATCCTCTTACCTGTTCCGTACCTTGTGGCATTTCAGAATGCACTACACCTGAACCGGTAGTAAAGCATTGTACATCTCCTGCTCCTAATACAACCTGATTACCCTTACTGTCTTTATGTTGCAATTGTCCTTTCACCACATACGTGATCACTTCAAAGCCACTGTGAAAATGATCTGGGAAACCAGAAGGAGGTGTAATAGAAAAATCATCAAACAGAACATACGGATCGTAACTTGGCATTCCTCTTCTAGGAATCAACCGGCGTACGGTGGCACCATCGCCTTCCTCTACTTCGTCGGCAGTTTCTATTCTGATGTCTTTCGCTTTCTGAGCATGCATCGCAACAGATGTCAACAGCAACAAGAACAGTACACAAATAGCACGTGTATTTTTCATAGGCATTGAAATAATATGGATCTACTAAAATCAAAATCCCGTTTCGTCGCGATAATTTCATCGGGATCGGAACGGGATTTCAATTCATGTGTATGCTGTTATTGTTTGGAAAAGATTTCCATGACTTCTTCTGTCATACCCGTTGAACTGAATCCACCATCGTGAAATAAATTTTGCATAGTCACATGACGTGTAAAGTCTGAGAACAGCGTAATGCAATAAGCCGCGCAATCATCTGCAGAGGCATTTCCTAACGGAGACATCTTATCCGCAAAATCATAAAAGGCATTGAAGCCTGCAATCCCTTTACCAGCCGTGGTCATGGTCGGCGATTGTGAAATGGTATTGACTCTTACTTTTTGGGAACGCCCCAATCTGTAGCCATAACTTCTGGCGATGGATTCCAATACGGATTTCGCTTCCGCCATGTCTGAATAATCAGGAAACGTGCGTTGCGAAGCGATATAAGTCAATGCAAGAATGGAAGCTTGGTTATTCAGTACGCCTTTTTTCTCTGCCACTTGCATGACTTTATGAAAAGACAATCCGGATACATCAAGTGATTTTAAAAACCATTCGTAATTCAAGTCTCCATATGACCTTCCCTTTCTTACATTGGGACTCATACCTATAGAGTGAAGAATGAAATCGATCTTGCCTCCCAATACTTCTACAGATTTATCCAATAAATTTTCAAGGTCTTCAATGGAAGTCGCATCCGCAGGAATAACGGCCGCTTTGCATTGTTCGGCCAACTTGTTGATTTCTCCCATACGCATAGCGATGGGTGCATTCGTCAATGTAAATTGTGCGCCTTCTTCAAAAGCTTTCTGCGCCACTTTCCAGGCAATAGAATTTTCATCTAATGCTCCGAAAATAATCCCTCTTTTCCCTTTCAGTAAATTGTAAGCCATGTGTGTGTGTGTTATTTATGAACGAACAGCTACAAATATAGTCAATTCTAATTATTATTTATTTTACTCCTAACAACTCCCTCGCTGAACGTACGGCAACTTCAGAAGGAGTCTTGCCTGCAATCATTTGAGCAATTTCCTGAATCCGCTCTTCTTCATTGAGCAATTTCATATTGGTTGCTGTTTTACTTCCTTCGTTATTTTTATATACATAAAAATGCCGATCTCCTAAAGAGGCGACCTGCGGTAAATGTGTAATCGTCATCACCTGATGTCCCTGGGCAATCGACTTCATCATTTGTCCCATGCGCAAAGCAATTTCACCCGACACACCAGTATCTATCTCATCAAAAATAAGTGTAGGCAAATAACTCTTCTCTGCTAAGATCACTTTTACAGCCAACATCAAACGAGAGAACTCTCCACCGGAAGCCGCTTGCTTGAGCTCTTGCGGTGCCACGCCTTTGTTGGCACTGAAACGAATATTCACTTTGTCTGTGCCCATCAATCCAGGAGGTACAGCATCTATATCTATTTTTACAGAAGCATCTGGCATGCCTAATTTCACTAGCAGATCCACCAGACCTTGTGCCAGCTTAACTACCGAGGCATGTCTTGCTTTAGATAACGTTTCTGCTTTTTTAAGTACTTCTTTTTCTAATTGACCGACTTCTTTTTCTAAGCTCTTGATGCGGTTTTCATCGTCATCCATTTTGCCCAACAAGGCACCCAATTCATCAAACAAAGTAATTAGCTCTGCTACACTTTTCACCTGGTGTTTTTTCTGTAAAGCATACAATTTACTCAAACGTTCCTGAATGACGGACAAACGAGCTGGGTCATACAGTACGGCTTGTTGTTCCTGTTCCAATTCCGCTGACACGTCTTTGAGTTCTATCCATAAGCCTTCCAGACGGGAGGCCAATGAATTAAAATGAGTACTCATGGCAGCAGCAGCCTGAAGATTTTTCAACGATTCTTTCAGACTTTGAATCGAACCGTGTGCTTCATCGGTCAATAGTTCACTGGCCGCAAATAATTTTTCTTTGATGCTTTCGGCATTTTCCAGCAACTGCTGTTCTTCTTCTAATTGTTCTTGTTCGTTAGGCTGAGGCGCTACTTCTTCCAGTTCGGTATATAAATATTGATTGAAGTCTCTCTCTTTGTTTGCCTGTGCACGTGCCGCCTGAAGCGCTTCCAATGTTTTAAAACTGTTGCGGTACTTTCTGTAATCATCGCGGTAAGCCAGGTACAAAGCACTCGAACCAGCAAAAGTATCCAATAGACGTACCTGGAATTCACTCAGTCCCAGCAATAATGTTTCGTGTTGAGAATGCACATCGATGATTTGTTCCGTCAGTGATTTCAGCACTTCCAGCGTAACCGGTGTATCATTGATAAAAGCTCTTGATTTCCCATTCGATGAAACCTCTCTGCGAAGAATGGTTTGTTCTTCGTTCTCCAACTCCTGCTGCTCAAACCATTCTCCCAATCCTGCTTTTTTCAAATCAAAATAACCTTCGATGATACATTTCTGTGTTTCGTCAAACAACACTTTACTATCTGCTCTGTTACCAAGCAACAAGCCCAAAGCACCCAGTAAAATAGATTTACCAGCACCCGTTTCACCTGTGATCGTATTGAAGCCTTCACCAGGATGCCACTCCAGCTCCTCGATCAACGCATAATTTTTAATGTGCAGATAGTTCAGCATAATTAATATTTGGTTATGAAATCTAAAATGATCTCTTTGATCGTCTCTATAGCCAACGTAAATTCTACTCCCGATAAATCTTTGATGAATATTTTTTTATCGTTCGCCTTTTTTAACACACCGTGATAAACAGCTCCATTGGCACAAATCACTTGCATTTCCTTCCCCGTGTAATCGGTCCAAACCAAAGACCCGCGATCTACCTCTATTCGTTGCTGTCTTCTGCCCATAGTATGTAAAAATAAAAAAGACCAGGGCATTATAATGAACAATGCGAATTATTTTTTTATGATTTGCTGGTACTTCTCTGTATTGGTTGGATCCAATTCTCTCAACATAGGCATCAGTTGAATTTGAGTCTCCGCATCCGCATCTTTAAAAATATTGATGATTTCGTCACGCTTAGCCATGAAGAAAGAACGGAGCAAGATGGAATAGGGGTTGACCTTGTTGATCGTTTGTATCGTCTTGATCGTTTCAAAAAAGATTTTGCGCGAACCCACGGGATCTTTAATGAAATTATCCATTCCTTTTCTATGGTAATTATACCATGCTTCTCTGTATGGTATGAACTGCTGGTTATTTAAATTATTGATAAGAGATCCTTTGTTGTTAGGATCTGTTGTAGCATTAAAGCCTACCATCTGATCCCTTGCCACCCCTGCAATGTTTAGCGCTCTTTCGATGTATTGGTTACCTCCCAGTTTACCGAAACTATCGTAGTCCATTGCCAGAATAATATTGGCATAAAAAGAAAGCAAAGTGACGATGTTAGAGTTGAAAACGTTTTCATTGTAATTCAACGGTTGCCCCGGACTCAAGTCAAAGACAAAATCTTTGTCAAAGTAGTTAAGCAAAATGGTCTCGTATGTGGTTCCATACACAGGTCTGGAACATTGCACCTGAGCGGTAGCTGTATAAGAATATTGCGTAGGCAATGAGATCAGCGATATCACGATATTACCTTTGATTCGCTCTTCAGCGTTGTATTGATCAACAGTCCAGCTTCTGTTGTTGACAAATGCTTTAATGATTGATTGCATATCGCTAAGTACCGTTTGCTGCATATCAGGAATCTGACTGGCATCAATCGTTACCACAATGTTCAGCTCCTGTCCCTTTGATACCAAAGGATTCAGAACGACTACACACAACAAAAACAATATATGATACCAGCGATTCATGCTTACTTTTTTAGCCATTCCAGACACATTTTATTCACGATGTCTTTTGCAACTTCTAGTTTAGATTTCAATTCGTATTCTTCTTTTTGACCTGCTGCGGTATAAATGATTATTTTATTCGTATCACCCGAAAAGCCTGCACCCGGGTCGCGCAAAGAATTCAAAACGATCATGTCTTGTTTTTTAACCGCCATTTTTTTCAATGCATTGTCTTCTTCGTTCTGTGTTTCCAACGCAAACCCAACCAAAAACTGACCGGTCCTTTTTATAGCTCCGCATGCTGCAGCAATGTCTGTGGTTTTCACCAACGCAATATCAAAACGATCTTCTTTCTTTTTTATTTTCTGATCGGCTACCTGTGTAGGTGTATAATCCGCCACCGCCGCGCTGAATATAGCTGCATCACTTTGATCAAAAAAAGCTAGAACCTTATCCTTCATTTGTGCCGCAGATTCTACGCGATGTAAAATAATGCCAGGATGTATTGTCGTAATATGACTTGGACCACTAATTAAATAAACTTCTGCGCCTTCCTTTGCCAGTTCTTCTGCGATGGCATAACCCATTTTGCCAGAAGACCTGTTGCCTATAAAACGCACGGGGTCTATCGGTTCATAAGTAGGACCTGCAGTGATCACGATCTTTTTCCCTTTCAACCGCTGCTGTGAATGGAAATATTTTTCCAACGCTTCTACAATTTGCTCCGGTTCCATCATGCGACCTTTACCTTCCAAACCACTGGCCAACGGACCAGTACCCGGATCTAAGATGGTATTGCCGTACGATTGAAGTTTTTGAATATTGGCTTTCGTGGAAGGATGTTGCCACATGTCAAGATCCATGGCCGGTGCCCACCAAACAGGACAACGAGCCGACATGTAAACAGCTTGAAGATAATTGTCACAAACACCTGTTGCTGCTTTCGCTATAGAATTAGCGCTAGCCGGAGCAATCACCATGAGGTCTGCCCACAGGCCCATTTCTACATGACTGTTCCATTGTCCGCTTTCTTTATCCAATAAAAAATCAGTACTGACAGGATAATTGGAAAGCGTAGATAAAGTGAGTGGGGTAATAAAACCAGAAGCGGAGGTCGTCATGATGACGCGTACCTCCGCTCCTGATTTGGTAAGCAATCGAATCAGGTTTGCTGCCTTGTAAGCTGCAATGCTGCCGCATACGCCAAGCAGTACCTTCTTCCCCTGCAACATATTATTTAGCTGGCTCTACGTCAGCTTTTCTGTACATGATTTTGTTTTCAATAAATTCTTCTGTAGCCAATGTTGCCGGCTTCGGCATACGCTCGTAGAATTTAGAAATTTCGATTTGCTCTCTGTTTTCAAATACTTCTTCCAGGTTATCTACTGTAGAAGCAAATTCGGCCAACTTAGAGTTCAATTCTTCTTTTTGTTTGATTGCAATCTGACGTGCTCTTCTAGAGATGATCACAAGCGATTCGTAAACGTTACCTGTGTTTACAGCCAGCTTATCAACGTCACGAGTAATTAGGTTTGCTATTGCCATATCGAATTATATTATATACTTAACTTTTAGACTTTATTTTTGCCAGTTCACTTTCGCTCATTTCAGCGTATTGTTTCGCTTCTGCCAAGTATTTGGAACTAGGGAACTTCTCAGCAAAGCTACGATAAAAACCAATGGCATCATAATATCTTTCGATCTGAACCTTGCCTACAATGCTATTTTTTGCCAGATGGTATTGGGCTTCCACTCTGGTAAGGGCTATTTCCTCATTATAACTAGAATTTGGATACTGCTCCATAAAAGCCGTTAAAGCCACAATTGCCGATTTATAGTTATGGATTTTGTTATAAAGCTTAGCATGTTCATATTCTTTGCGCTCCAGCTGAAGCGTCAATTCATCCATGATGGCATTGCATTCTGTTACATAAGTGGATTGAGGATAACGGTTAATGAAGGTCTGAATGGCTTTTAACGATTCGAAAGTACTCTGTTGGTCAAGATTATAAGCCGGAGACTCTTTGTACAAAGCCTTCGCATTCATAAACATGGCCTCTTCGTGGTATGTACTCCTGTTGTAAGTAGTATACAATTCCTTAAAATAAAAAGAAGCCATCGGGTATTGCTCCTGCTGGTAATAATCATAAGCCAGGTAATACAAGGCTTGCTCTGCTTCTGCTCTACCCTTCAATAAAGGAGCTATTTCTTCCAATAAAACGGACGATTTATAATAATCCTTTTTGTTATAAAACTTAATCCCTCCTTCCAGCTTGGCTGTAATGTCGCCTCGTTTTTGAAGCCTGCTGAATTCACTGCATGAAGCAAGCATTCCGGCGACAAGGATCAGGACTACAACAAGGGCATTTATTTTGTTCATTCTGGTTCTACTCATTTGGGCTTCTAAACTACGTAAAAATATATCTTTTTACAAGTGTATACTATCTTGGGATATCCTCTCTTTCAGGCTTTTCCTCTTTTCTCCAAAGAAAGCCTTTCAACCTTTTATCCGGTTCAAGAAGATCATTCGGCGGAATGAATTTGGCTTCGGGCTTAGTCAGAAAAGACACTCTTCTGATGGTGTCTTTTTCCATCGCCATCACGATGCGGCTGCAAATGGATTTATTCATACCGGTAACCAGGCTATCGCCTTCCAAAACGAAGAAAATGCTTTCACTATTGCCATTGACGAATACTGTTTTCAATTTATTGTCTTTGAAGGTCGCCTCCATGCGGCGGCCCTTGACCTGATTGAAATTGCCGATGGTATCTTCCATGATAATGAAGGCATTTACATTCATGTACATTTTATGCATCTGTCCATTTTTGATGTAGAGCTTAATGGTATCGGCCGTCAGCTGACTTTTACCGTTCCACAACACAGGATGCCCGAACATTGTCACCAAAGAATCGTTGCCGTTGTAAATCAAAGAATCACAACTTCCTTGCATGCCGTTTTTGAAGATCCTGACGTGACGATAGAGTTTGAGGTACTCCTCCAATACTTTCGTTCTCTTCTTGTCTTCTTTACGGATGTGCACCATCGTATCGGATGTAATGAACAAGGTATCTTTGCCCTGAAACCCTTTGAAAACAGGTGTTCCCAGCACTTTGGAAACACCGGAAGCCCTGTTGTAAATGAGTCGGTCTCCTTCTATTTGTATGCTGTCGGAGGGTGAAGACAATCTGGCGGCACCTACGGCAATACCGATTTGTTTCACTTCGTCGTAATCGATTTTATCTGCTTCAACAACTTGTTTTCCATTGTTAATTTTGGATCTTCCCTTAATGTACATCACACCAGAAACGGTATTGTAACTTCCTGTCTCATGTCCCTGCACTGTTCCATCTTTAGACGTAAGAAGCGCCGGTCCTCTGAACGTCGCGACTTTAGATGACGTGTTGTACTCTAATGTGTCTGCATCTATTTTGTATTGCTTGACTTCGTTTACCAGCTTGACATTCTTTTTAAATTGTACGGTTTTTAAATCGGTGTGGTAAGCGCCCTGTTTACTGGTCAGCACATTTTCTTTATCCTTGATCAATCCTCCATCGGTATAATAAGCGATGGCTGTATTCCGGTCATAGTTCAGACGATCGGTTTCCAAATACATCGTGTTATCTTTCAACACCACATTGCCTATTGCCACGGCTTGTTTAGTGTTACCATCATAGGTCAATGTTTTGCAAGTCAAAGAAAGTGTATCGCCTTGCACCATGCGCACGTGCCCGTATGTTTCTACTTTATTGGTGGCAGGAAATTGTAAAGCGGAATCGCAATACAAAAACATAGTACCTTGTTTAAATACCACGTCACCGATCAATTTGATTTTGCGCTCGGTTTTGTTTTCTATCCCTTCCAGCGAACCGGCTTTTATCAATTCTACTTTTTCCGTCTGTTGTGCATAAGAAGCAGTATGTAGCAAAGCAACGAACAACATGCTTTGCAGCACAAAGCCCGATGATCTTAAGATGGGTTTAAGAATGTTTTTTACTACCTTCACAACGTAAAGTTAAGCATTTTCAACAAACACATGCTGAAAGCATTCCAGGATTATATAAATGATCATCAACTCCTTGCTCCCGGTGCAAAAGTAATTGTAGCCTTGAGTGGAGGAATAGACTCGGTGATCCTGACTCATCTGCTGTGGAAGAGCAAGTATAAACTGGAGATTGCACATTGCAATTTTAACTTAAGAGGAAAAGAAGCTGATGACGACCAGGTGTTTGCAATGAATCTGGCGGAAGCACTGAACGTTCCTTTTCATATTCAATCATTCAATACCAGGGAATACGCGGAAGAAAAAAACATCTCTCTTCAGATGGCGGCACGCGAACTTCGGTTCGGTTGGTTTAAGCATTTACAAAAACACATTCCCGAAAGTGTCATCGCTTTGGCACATCACCGCGACGATCAAGTGGAGACACAATTGCTCAATTTGTTGCGCGGAACGGGCTTCGCGGGACTTCGTGGCATGAAAAACAAACGCGGCATTTTCATTCGACCTTTGCTCTTTGCTACACGCGAAGAAATTGAACGCTTCGCTGTTACCAACAGCATTTCCTGGAGAGAAGACGCCTCCAACAAAAAAACAAAATACAAGCGCAACTTCGTCCGTCATAAAATATTACCGTTGTTTTCCAACATCAATCCTGCTTACCGAGATGCCTTTGCCAAGCTGGAACAGCACGCCAATTGGGCCGAGAAAGCCTTGGAGGAAAAACGATTTTTCTTTCAGAAAAAATGCCTAACATCTTCCGGAGAGAAAATCCTGATCTACCTCATGAAGTGGCACCTGCTGAGTGAAAGTGAATTTTTCATGAAGCTGATTATGGCTGATTATGGATTTTCTGGCAGAGACATAGGAGAATTATTTAAACATTATCCTCCGCAGGTAGGTACGCAATTGCAAAGCAAAACGCACAAACTACTGGTGAACAGGGACCACTGGCTCCTCTACCCTTTGCACCTGGCAAAGAAAGACGCCACTTACATGTTGCAAGGCGACGAAGGATTATTGGAAACAGAACAGTTTCGATTGAAATGGAAAGTCATTCACGAAGCGCCCTTTCCAGAGATCAGCAAGGAAGCCAATGAAGTAACCTTGTCTATTCCTTCCGCTTACCAGGAACTCAGTCTTCGCTTCTGGCAAGAAGGCGATCGCTTTTCTCCTTTGGGAATGAAGGGAGAAAAAAAACTCAGCGATTTTTTCATCGACAGCAAGATTGACCTGGATCAAAAAAACAATATTCCTTTACTCTGTATTGACGGAGCCATTGCCTGGGTCTGCGGTTTGCGCCCGGCAGAGCCTTTTAAACATTCAAAACAGGCTCAAAAAGTACTTTGGGCACATTTTGAACAGCGCTCCTGATGATTCCTTTTTATTTCCCCAATTCTTTGATAAATTCGACCTCACATCACATAATTCATCATAAACCCAAAATAACATGAAAGTAACTGTAGTTGGAGCAGGTAACGTGGGCGCTACTTGTGCGGACGTACTCGCTTATCGCGAAATCGTTAATGAAGTTGTATTGCTTGACATTAAAGAAGGTGTCGCTGAAGGCAAAGCTCTTGACATTTGGCAAAAAGCACCCATCACTTTATACGATACAAAAACTGTAGGTGCTACAAACGACTACAGCAAAACTGCAAACTCTGATGTTGTAGTGATCACTTCTGGTCTTCCTCGTAAGCCAGGCATGACAAGAGATGATTTGATCTCTGTGAACGCTGGTATCGTTCAACAAGTAACAGAAAATGTGGTGAAGCATTCTCCCAACGCGATCCTGATCATTGTTTCCAATCCATTGGATGTAATGACTTATTGCGCTCACTTGACTTCAAAACTACACCGCAATAAAGTAATCGGTATGGCTGGTATCCTGGATACAGCTCGTTACAGAGCTTTCCTGGCAGATGAAATCGGTTGTTCTCCAAAAGAAATCCAAGCGATGTTATTGGGTGGTCACGGAGATACCATGGTTCCTCTTCCTCGTTACACAACAGTTGGCGGTATCCCGGTTACTGAATTGGTAGCAGAAGATAAATTGAACGCAATCATCGAAAGAACGAAAAACGGTGGTGGTGAATTGGTAAAACTAATGGGGACCTCTGCCTGGTATGCACCGGGTGCTGCGGCTGCTCAAATGGTAGAAGCCATTGTAAAAGATCAAAAGAAAATCGTTCCTGTTTGTATCAAACTAGAAGGCGAATACGGTATCAACGATTGCTACTTGGGCGTACCGGTAGTACTGGGTAAAAACGGTATCGAAAAAGTAATCGAATTGAAATTGAACGCGGAAGAAAAAGCATTGCTTGAAACTTCCAGAAAACACGTGAAAGAAGTAATGGCTGTATTGGACGGCCTTACAGCGAAAGCGTAAGTACATATTTTATAAAAAATCTAAAAAAAGGGTTCTTCTATGATTAGTTGAGCCCTTTTTTTATTTGATTTTTATTCGCAGACAGATTGAGAAAATAAGTTGGGCGTGTCCCTTCGGGTCGGGCAGAACTTACGTTCGCAATTTTCGCACTCTCGTGCTCAATTGTGCTGCAAGTCCTCACTCGGATCAAACTTGAGATCATTAACAAAACCAATGGCTCGCTGCGGGCTTTCCGCTTCTATCCCTCACGCAAGTTATATACAACCATCAAATATTATTTTTACTTTGAACATGAAAGCCAAAACTATTGTTAAACATTGAGAAACTATAACCTACAATCTAGCTATGCTAAACTTTGAATTTAAAAACCCCACAAAAATACTATTCGGCAAAGGACAAATCGCGGCACTTGCCACATTGATTCCTGCAGACGCCAAAGTGCTTATGTTATACGGAGGAGGAAGCATTAAAACCAACGGTGTATACGATCAGGTCATGGCCGCATTGAGCAACCACAAGCACAAAGTCGTTGAGTTCAGAGGCATTGAAGCCAATCCGGAATACGATACGCTGATGAAAGCATTGAACATCATTAAAACACAAGACATTGATTTCTTATTGGCTGTTGGTGGCGGATCTGTGATAGACGGTACCAAGTTTTTAAGTTCAGCGGCGCTCTACCAGGGAAACAATCCCTGGGAAATTTTATCTAAACCGATACGCACAGAAATCGGAATGCCCTTCGCTACTGTACTGACCTTACCAGCTACAGGGGCTGAAATGAATTCAGGTGCGGTGATTACACGCGCAGCAACCAAAGAAAAACTAGGCATGGGTGGACCAGGTTTGTTTCCACAATTTTCTATCCTAGATCCACAAGTCATTCACAGCATTCCGTTAAGGCAATTGCAAAATGGAATCATCGATGCCTATACACATGTACTCGAGCAATACCTCACTTACCCTATCGGCGCATTGCTTCAGGATCGCTTTGCAGAAAGTATTTTGAAAACATTAACCGAAGTTGGTCCTGCTATTATCAAAGATCCCTCCAACTACGACATCGCCTGTGAATACATGTGGTGCTGCACCATGGCGCTAAACGGTTTGATACAAAAAGGGGTGCCCAACGATTGGGCCACACACATGATCGGACATGAATTGACGGCGCAATTTGGAATTGATCATGCTCGTACCTTAGCCATCGTTGCCCCTCATCTTTACCAATATAAATTTGAAAACAAAAAAGAAAAGCTGGCGCAATACGGGGAACGCATCTGGAACATCACTCATGGAACGTTAGAAGAAAAAGCACAAGCTGCCATTGAAAAAACGACGGCTTTCTTTCATGAACTGGGAGTGGAAACGAAACTCTCCGATTATACCAAAGAATATGCACACACCGCTCAATTCATCGAAGAACGATTTACACAGAGAGGCTGGAAAGGATTAGGCGAGAAAAAAGACATTACGCCCGCTGATGTGAAGAAAATTGTTGAAATGAGCTATTGATTCATTTTAATCAAGATTTAAGATCCATTCACCGTCAATCGCTTGTTCTGTGGGTGGATCTTTTGTATTTTAGTAGTTATCACAGCTATTTATTGATCATGAAAAAATATTCTCCAGCGATTTTATTCTCCTTATTTCTGCTCTTCTCTCCTCTTTCCCATGCTCAGTTTAGAGTGGTCGGCTATTTACCCAATTGGGGAACATTGATAGACGATGCCAGCGCAGTTGACTTCACTAAACTCACTCACCTGAACATTGCCTTCATCAATCCGACAGATGCTACAGGAACACTTGCACCCACTACTGATTTATCGACGGTGGTATCTATGGCCCATACCAACAATGTAAAAGTGTTAGCGTCTATAGGTGGAGCAAATCTTCCTACTTATTATAGTACACTATTAACTGCAGCAAATAGAGGTGCATTCATTCATAAACTCATACAATTCACACTGACTTACAATCTAGACGGAATTGATGTGGACTTCGAAGGAAGTGCCGTGAATGGCAACTATGAACCTTTCGTTGTGCTATTAAAAGATTCTCTGCAAGCTCACGGCAAATTGATGACAGCCGCTGTCGGCACATGGTTTGGGGGTTCTATAACCAGTACAGCTCTTGCGCAATTCGATTACATCAACATCATGACCTATGACAAAACAGGTCCCTGGGCTCCTTACAGTCCTGGTCAGCATTCCTCTTATCAATTTGCACTCGACGACATCACGTATTGGTCAGGCAGAGGATTGACTGCGGATAAAATGGTATTGGGTGTTCCTTTTTATGGTTATTATTTTGGAACCTACAGCACCACCTATTTCTGGAGCCAGATCCCAAGCCTTGCACCTTCTGCGATCAATGACGATGAAATATATTTCTTGCCAAGTGGAGATGTTCTTTACTACAATGGCTTACTCATGATCAAAAGAAAAACAGAACTGGCCTTGAACAAAGCCAGCGGGATCATGATCTGGGAATTGCGAATGGATACACACGACGCCAATTCTTTACTCACTGCTATCAATGACGTCGTAGACAACGCCAGCGGCAACCTTACTCCAACTACTGCATTGACAGCACCTTCGAATGGTACTACGTTCGCGGAAGGAACAAACATCACCCTTTCGGCAGATGCTGCGGATACAGATGGCAGTATTGTAAAAGTGGAATTTTACGTCGGCACCTTAAAGATCGGTCAGGATCTTACGGCTCCTTATAGCATCACCTGGAACAATGCCTGTGGCGGCGGGAGCCAGAACCTTACAACCATTGCTTACGACAACCTAGGCGCATCCGATACCTCTGGCGTTTCTACTGTTACGATTAGCAACGCCAGTCCGGCAACAGCTTTCGGTGGTACGAGATGGGGCATACCCGGTAAGATAGAAGCAGAAAATTTCAACCTCGGAGCAAACGGTACTGCTTATTATGATAACACAGCAACCAATCAGGGAAATTTCTACCGTGAAACAGCCGTAGACATTGAACATGCCATTGATGCCAACGGAGGATACGACGTAGGCTGGACTTCTAGTGGTGAATGGATGGAGTATGATGTTACCATTGCTTCGGACAATAACTACAGCATCAGTGTGAGGGCAGCCAATGGCAATTCCGGAACACAAAATTTTCACATCGAAATGGATGGGGTGAATGTGACCGGTGCTATTTCTATTCCTGCAACTGGTGCCTGGCAAAAATGGTCAACTGTAACAGTAAATAATATTTCTTTAACACAAGGAGATAAAAAAATGCGCATTGCCTTTGACGGAGGATTCAATCTCAATTTTGTCAACTTCAGTAGCACAACGGCTATCACTTCTTCTGCCAATGCATCCGGTGCTTTTCACGCACAGGTATATCCCAATCCTGCATCGGGAAGTGCCACGTTAAGCCTAACACAAATTGAATCTGCTGAAACCAGAATAAGTCTTTTCGATCAACTCAACCGAGAAGTCAAAGTGATCAGCAACGGCTACTTTTATCCGGGCGACATTCAAGTACCTTTTAGTACTTCAGACTTAGCCGCCGGCATTTATTTCTGTAAAATTGTATCCAACAATCAAACGGAGACCATTAAGCTGATCAAAGAATAAAATACTCCATTACAGGCAGTAATAAAAAAGGAGAGCGTTTCTCCTTTTTTTATTTTGGTCAAAGCTTACCTCCGAGGTAATCTAGATAACCTCAGAGGTAAACCAGATCACTTCGGAAGTAAACTAGATCACCTCCGAAGTAAACCAGATCACCTTTTTACTAAACCAGTTTACCTCGGTGGTAAACCGGAAGACTTCTTTACTAAACCAGATCACCTCGGAAGGAAACTAGATTACTTCCGAAGTAAACCGGTTTACTTCTTTACTAAACTAGTTTACCTCGGAGGTTATCTTTATCCTAAACAGCTGATTCAATAGCCAAAAAGAGAACGGCATTATTGTTGTCCGCCTTTTGATTATAAAACCAATCAGCTTATGAATAAGAAAATAATTATCATCGGGGCAGGGTTTGCGGGATTAAATGTAGGTCGCCATCTAAAAAATGCGCCCTACGATATCACCTTGATCGATAGAAATAACTACCACCAGTTTCAACCGTTGTTTTACCAGGTAGCGACATCTGGACTAGAACCTGCTTCGATCGCTTTCCCTCTTAGAAGATTTTTTCAAAAGCAATCCAACATTAAAATCAGGATGGCAGAAGTGGCAGGCGTTGATGCCATCAATAATGTGATCGAAACTAACATTGGCAAACTACCCTACGATTACCTCATCATTGCCACTGGAGCAGATACTAACTTTTTTGGAAACAAAAACATGGAAGAGCGTGCGCTTCCCATGAAGTCAATCAGCGAAGCCGTATTCTTACGCAACAGAATTTTGCAAAATTATGAAGATGCATTGACCGCTAATGAAGAAGACAAAGAAGGCTTGATGAACATTGTGGTCGTAGGCGGAGGAGCCACGGGAGTAGAAGTATCGGGCGCTTTATCTGATATGAAAGCGTATGCCCTTCCTAAAGATTTTCCTGAAATAGATTTCAAAAAAATGAATATTTATCTGGTTGAAGCCGGTGAAAAAACGTTAGCCGCCATGTCTCCGCAGTCTTCTGCAAAATCTAAAGCGTACTTAGAGAAGATGGGGGTGAATGTGATACTGAAAACTTCATTAAAAGAATTTGATGGCAAACATGTTCTACTCAGTGACGGTCGCACGCTGCGCAGCAATACAGTGGTATGGGCTGCCGGTATAAAAGGAAATGTGTTGCCAGGTATCTCTACAGAAGTTATTACAAAAGGCAATCGGATAAAAGTAGACCGATTCAATGCGGTAGAAGGTTATAAAAATATTTTTTCCATCGGAGATCTTGCTTCGATGTCTACGCCTAAATACCCTAATGGTCATCCGCAATTGGGCAATGTGGCCATCAATCAAGGAAAGCAATTGGGTAAAAATTTAAAAGCAATGGCAGCGGGCAAACCCCTAAAAGAATTTGAATACAAGGACCTCGGTTCTATGGCTACGGTAGGTCGCAAGCTTGCTGTAGTAGATTTACCTTTCGCTAAATTTCAAGGCTTCTTCGCTTGGCTTACCTGGTTGTTTGTGCACTTGATGTTATTACTCGGTGTGAAAAATAAAATATTCACCTTACTCAACTGGGCATGGAGTTACATTGCGTTTGACCAATCGCTAAGACTGATCATTAAACCTTACAAGAAGAGAGGAGATTAAACGTCGAGCTGATACATGCTGCGTTTTTTTTCTGTTTCTGTTTCGTAATGAATAACAGAAACTTTACGAAAGCCTGCATGATGCGCGTAGTTGGCCATATCTGTTTCCGTTGGTAAAAAAGTAGTGATGTTTCCGTATTGTGTTTCCATGAAAACATCCTGCGCACCTGTATACTTGGCAACGGTAAGTTCTGTGAGTTGAGGAATATCTACAAAAAGTTTTCCCGATGCTTTCAAAAACGAGCGTAACTTTTTCAATACAATCACTTGTTCTTCTTTCGCGAAATCCAATAAACCAGAGAACAACCATAAGACCACATCGACCTGGTCTGGATAGTTCATCGACTTTATATCCTGATGAAGTACCTGCACAATGGGATTATCTTTGTACTTGTTGATCAACACCTCACAAAGTTGAGGACTTTGTTCTACACCTATAATGGAAGCTTCGTGTTTTTTCTCCAATAAAAAATCGATGCAACGACCATAGCCTGCTCCTACTTCCATTACACTTACAGAAGTAGGTAAATGCTGCTCGATCAATTTCAAATCGACGTAACGATCAAATCCCCCCTGTTTGGTTAAGGATTGAAACACCTCGAGAGGAACCGTGTTGTAGAATATTTTATTGCTATCGTTGCCAGACATTTGAACTCGCTTACCAATACTGTATACTATACGTTACCTATGATAAAGGAGTTCCATCCTTCATTGGTAATTGGCGTGTATACAATCTCCAAATATCCAACAAAGACCATACGCCTATTCCACCCATGGTCAAAAACATCAACCACCACCATTTGTATCCCATGATGAGTCGGTGAATGCCAAAAATACCAAAGAAGAAACCTATCCAAAACATTTTTTGATTGCTTTGCAGAGTAGGTTGCGTGTTATAAGTATAACGGTATAGCTTGATTAATTTTTCTTTCATTTTTTCAAATTGACGTGACAACGTTCTGCTTCCAACTTGTCCAGGTTTTCCATCGGAACCACTTTTTCTCTCAACGCTTTGATGCCCTTCTTGTAAAGGTCTTTCATGCGCTTGCGTTCGATCCCTTCTATGAATCGCTTCACTTCCTCTTCTGACTCCAACACCAGGCCCGGCACTTCTTTGGGTTTATCGTGTTTGTCTTTAGATACCATGGTAAAAAAAGAAGTATTGGTATTGCGTACGCTGGACTCTGTTACATTTTCAGAAACAACCTGAATACCGACCAGCATAGAAGAGCGTCCGACATAATGGATGGACGCATGAAGAGAAACCAATTCGCCTACTTCAATGGGCTGCAGGAAATCTACGGTATCGACAGATACCGTTACACAGTAACTACCCGCATGCTTGGAGGCACAGGCAAATGCAGCCTTATCCATCAGCGACAACAAAATGCCTCCGTGTATCTTACCTCCAAAATTGGCATAAGAAGGAATCATCAATTCGGTGATCGTTACTTTGGAAGCAGCTACTGTTTTAAATGACATATACTACACTTACGCCGTAGCGCGCTTATTTAATTCAGACTCGATATCAGAAAGACTATTGAACAATTGTTCGAAATTATTGATGACAAAGTAACGGTCCTGGTAACGGTTCTTTACATAAGGTGTATCCATGATCACTGAAATATTGAAATCATATTTAGGTACACCCGCACTCATGGCAAATAAAGTTTCGGAACGTGATGTCAACAAATGCGCTCCGTAGATTTTAAGCGTATTGCCCGACACGACCAGACCGTACTGTACGGTGTGCCAATAGATGCGTTTCAAAAATAATAAGGCTTGCTTATTATTGATGTGTTTCAAAGCCAGCTGACCTAGCGCCTCAAGATAATTGCAATATTCGGGGATATACAATAAAGTAGTATGACCGAAAAGATCATGAAACAAATCGTATTCATTTTCCTCTGCCTCTATCTGTTCATGCGATCTCAACCATTTGCGGCAAGGATATTTTTTTTCCGCCAACATGCTGATGAAATCGTTGTCTTCTACCATTTCTTCCAAAGGCACAATTTGCCAATCCGAAATGGTGCTGAGTTGTTTGTTGATTTCATCAAAATCAGGAACATGATCTGAAGGTAAACCAACCATCTTTATCCCTTTCAACACTTTTTCATCTGCAATTTCAGGTAAGGCCTGCATGGCTTTACTGTATAAAATGTTCCAGTTTTGATTGTCTTCCTCTGTGTAATGCATGATTGTTGAGCCAATAAATATCCCGCTAAAATAGACATTTTTTTAAAGCCAGCCTTGTTTTTTTTAGACCAACTCTTCTCTTCCTGCGTATACCATCTTCTACTTTATAGTTAAACCCATTCAAAAAAAAAGGATCATATTGCCTGATCGTGCTATTTTCTCTTAATTTTATAAATATCTAACTATGAATTTTTCTGCCTATGCGTCGTAAACTTTTTAAAGAAAGCTTTTGGACTACTCTTTTTGTAATGTTTATGATGTACTTGTTTTCTTTTATAGAATTCAATAGTGACCTCATTAACCCCATCGCTAAAGCACTTTCAGATTTTGAACTGACAGATGTCGTGTTCTCTCACATGAGAGAGAATCCGGGTATCGAAGACCGTGTAACGGTTGTCAACATCGGTCGGCTGGATCGTCGTGGAGTGGCAACACTTATAGAACAGATCAACGCAGAACATCCTAAAGTGGTCGGAATTGATGCGTTCTTCAGAAAACTAAAAGAAGATAAAGAAGGTGACTCTTTGCTTGCCGCTGCTTTTTCATCCGTGAAAAATATGGTTCTGGTCAGTGAATTACATGAAAATGATTCAACCAATAGCATTGACAGCGTGAGTTATAGTAATCCGCTGTTCATGAAAGATGCTACACCAGGCTTTGCAGATATGATCAGTGAAGGAGCCGATTTTTTCAAAACATCGAGGGATTGCATTCCTTATGAAATCGTTCACGGCAAAAAAGTATTTTCTTTCCCTGTGATGATGGCTTACTTATATGATTCTGTTAAAACGAAAAAGTTTTTAGCTCGCAATAATTCCACAGAAACCATCAATTTTCAAGGCAACATAGATACCCGCAAAGAAGGCGTCAGTACCAATTCGAAAATTGTATTTACAGCCATGGACTATACCCAGGTTTTTGACACCTTATATGATCCTTCTGTTTTTAAGGACAAAATAGTGGTTCTTGGATTTATGGGAGAATATATCGGAGACAATACCTGGACCGATAAATTTTTCACTCCGCTCAATGCCAATTATGTAGGTAAAGCCAATCCTGACATGTACGGAGTGGTCGTTCACGCGAATATTGTTTCCATGATCTTAAAAGGCGATTATATCAACGATATGCCGGATTGGATCAATACCCCCATTTCCTTAATTATCATATTTTTGAATGTATGGCTGTTTTCCTGGTTATTCATAAGAATGGAAATGTGGTACGACGGTCTTTCTTTCATTCTCACCATCATAGAAGTAATGCTACTCACAGTTGTCGTATTGTACGTTTTTGACCTTTATAGCTACCGTGTAGACATTACTTTACCCAGTATAGCCTTATTCCTGACCGGTAACATGATAGAGATATATTACGGTCTAATTAAACCCCTATATAGTAAAATTGTCAAAAAGTTTGTAACTTCAACCAAGAATAACTAATAACAAACCTATGAAAATCAGCAATATAATTTTCGGAATTTTATTTTTAGGCTCGCTTTTCCAGGCAAAAGCACAGACTGCCTTATTTAATGTTCTTGCCTCAAAAGGCGCTGTTAAATATATAGCCGGCGGAACTACAGAAGAAAAAAGTATGATCATTGGTAAAAAGCTTTTTCCACAAGACAAAATTGTTGTTGGGGAAAACAGTTACCTGGGTCTTGCTCACTCAGGTGGTAAAACCATCGAAATCAAACGCGCAGGATCTTATGAAGTATCTTCTCTTTCTGCTGAAGTAGCCAATCAAAATGCTAGCGTAAGCAAAAAGTATGTTGACTTCCTTGCTGGAGAGATCAACAACAACGGTCAGGACATGGCGAAGAACAAATACAAGTACATGGGTGTAACAGGATCGGTAGAACGTGGTTCTGATGCCATTGTGATCTATGCTTCGTTGACCCAACCTGTATTGAATTCTCCTTCTACCATCAAATGGGATCTTAACGATGCTGTAAAAACGTACAAAGTTCAATTATGGAATATTTTTGACGAAGTGATTTATACAACGGAAACGACAAGCAACTCTGTATTCATTGACTTCCCAAAATATAACTTAGCAAAAGAGAAAAATTTATTTTTGTTGATCACTTCAAAAGAAAATCCTTCGATCAAGTCTGAAAAAATCAACTTGAAATATGTGGGAGCTAAAGAAGAAGAAGAAGTAACAAAACAAATCACAGAAATGAAAGGCGAATTAAAAGACGACAATGCATTGAACAAATATGTATTGGCGAACTTCTATGCTGAGAAAGGACTTGTGATTAACGCAGTCAACGAATTCGAAGCAGCCATCGCTCAGGAACCAGAAGTAGAAGATTTCAAAGCTTCTTATGGTGAATACCTGGTAGCCACTAAAATCAAAGACTTGAAATAATATATTTCCAAGCATCAATAAAAAAACTCCGCATGAATTATGCGGAGTTTTTTTATTTTATACGTTTAATAACTTACTACAATACTTTTTTCAACTCTTCAATGGCCTCTTCTGACAAAGGTTTCGTGATAAAGTGAACAACATAATCGTTATCTACGATACGATCTATATCTTTTTTATTATCAGAGCTGGTCAAGATGACAACCTTCGCTCTGTTTCTTATTTCGTCAGAGAATGCTCCAAACTCAAATAGAAAAACAAACCCATCGACAACAGGCATGTTGATGTCTAAGAAAATAAGCTCAGGAATCTTTTCAGGAGTAGGGATTAAAGACTCCAGGTATTCCAAAGCAAGCTTCCCGGAATTCTTTACGATGATCTCTTCACAAAACCCAGTTAATTCTAACAAACGTCTATGGATGAAATTGTCTGTATCATTATCATCCACCAACATGACTATCTTCTTCGGAAGCATACGAATTGTTTTTTATTCAATATACAAATATTACTTAACTCTACTCTAAATTCAAAGCTTCATTACAGATTTCTGTTTGAAACATAGGGTAGCTTCACCAGAAAGCTTGTTCCTTGTTGGTACACAGATTTTACGCCAATGCGCCCTCCTAATTTTTCCACTACCTGCTTAGTAATGTAAAGTCCTAAGCCTGAGCCATAGGAATCCTGAGAGGCTCTAAAAAACATAGAAAACAACTTGCCGATAGAAGATTCAATGATACCAACGCCATTGTCTTCAAACTCCATTGCCAAATAAGATTCTTGTTTCATTATTTTTATGCGTAAAAAACTTTCTTCCTTATTTTTATCTGCATACTTAAAGGCATTGGATAACAAATTTTGAAGAATAACAGACAACCTGATCTGGTCAGAATAAAAAGACAAACCAGGATCAAACTCTCTGATGATTTTTACCTTTGAGGCTTTGTCCATGAATTGCAGGTTATCCAACGCTTCATCAATGAGTTTGTTGAAATCAACCTCTTCGATCACTACATCTAACCTAGAGTTTCTTGAAAAGTTGGTCAGGTCCAAAATAAATGAATCCAGTTTTTGGATACTTTTTTCCATCAACCCAACATACTTATGAATTTGCGCTTTATTATCTTCCGCATCGATCAACTGAGCCAATCCAAGTACTGACCTCAGAGGTGCCCTTAAATCATGAGAAGCCCTATATACAAAACTATCCAATTCAAAGTTCATCGTTTTTAATGCTTCTTCATTGGTCTTTCGCGCTGTGATGTTATGCAACGTTAAAGAGATAAACTTCAAGTCTCCCTTTTCATCCAACGCAGGAACCAAGGAAGCAGCATACCACTGTTGATCGCTGTCAACACCGATATAAAAATCCGTATTCAACGATTCTCCCTTTAAAAAATCAGCACGATGTTCTTCACACTGTTTTTTAAACCCTATAGGAAAATATTCCCATATCGATCGCCCTATTCCAAAATCCAATGCGACTTGTTGATAGATCAAACCAAACGCACCTTGATTAAACGTGATGATCTGGAATTGCGCATCGAGCAATAAGATTTGATAAATAGAACTATTAAAAACTGTTCTTAATTGAAGCTCTGATTTCTTCAATGCTTTTTCAGACAAATAACTATTCGTTACATCGCGTAAAATACCTAAGTGATTCCCTCCTGCGAAGTCCGCTCTGCCTTTGAATTGTATGTACCTGTATTCTCTTTCAGATAGCTTAAATTTATATAATCCTTCCAGCTGTTTTGTTTTAAGAAATTCTTTCCATATCCGTGTCGCATCAGTGATGGTTTGATGAGGGAACAAGGAGAAAATATTTTTACCGATAAACTGTTCCCGATCTGTTTGGTACATCTCACATACTG